>DZCQ01000011.1 GCA_022730285.1 Flavobacterium psychrophilum | reverse complement strand
ATATAAAAATTGGTCTCGGTCGTTGAGCCAAGTTGCATCAATACAATGACGAACGGAAAGATAAATTGAAGTTTCAATTAAATTATTATTGTTTATAAATGACCATCTATTTGGATGATTTTTAATATTTAATATACTTATATAATTACTGTGTTGAAAATCACTACCATAAAGACCAATTGAACCAATGCTGTTTAAATTATCTAATCTGTTATGAAAATTTCTATACCAATCTGTTAAAAATTTAAATGAATCAAAAGAATAAAAAGACTTAATTCCAATATAATCACTTTTGTTATCATAAATGTCAAATTCTATAAATTTAAAAATATCTTTTATTGATGTGTCCCAAATCATAAACCCAATTGGAAAACTTCCTTTTACATTATCAAATGTATCTGCTGGAACAATAAATCCTGAAATAAATTTTGAATTATAGTATTGTCTAAATTTATTAAAATTTGGGGCTTGTATAATTTTAAGTGTAGAAAAATTAGCAATTTTACAATCTTTTATTTCATCAAAAATTCTTGAAAGAAATTGCACAAAAAGTTCCCTTCCAGCAATTCCGATTTTTTCAGCATATTTAGTATAAATTTTAGTATTTACAGCAACATCTGTCTTATTTTTACCTGTACCTGTAACATTTGATTTACTTGCAGCCTCCGCATACGGCGGGTTAATATAAATTACTAACTTTTTTCGTTTTTCGTCATCGTTAATAATGTCTTGCAAGTTTTGGGGCAGCTTGCTAAAATCGTCATTCAAAAAATCAAACTGAAACACGTGGTTTTTTAATAGGTTGGCTCCGTGGTCTATGCGTTCGTGCATTACCTTTACATCGGCTTGGTCTAGCGTGCTGGCAAAAATATTAAACTTGTTGGTTAGTCCTGCCAAAAGGTTTCCAGTTCCGGCGGCACAATCCCAAATATAATAGTCGTCTTGCCAGTTTTCGCCTAAATAATCGGTGAGGTATTTTTGCGATAATTCTACCCAAATTCGGGGTGTAAAAAAAGCTCCTTTGCGTTCGCGGATGTCTTGCGGCACCAGCAAATCTCGGCGTTCTATAATATAATCTTGAAACTCCTTAATTGGTGGGCGTTTGTAGCGTTTCCAAAACTGTTGGTAGGTTTCTTTTTGTTTTAAATTAATAGTGGCATCAAACATTTGCTTGATGTTTTCTTTGGCAATTTTGTATCCTTCGTTCTGGAAAACCACAAACAAACTGTCTCGAATGGTTAAATCGTCTTCTATATTTTGGGTGTCTTTATCATCTACAAACAAATCGGCAAGATAAAAATCGCTGTCTAAAATGTTGGCTTTTTTAAGGTCGTCCCAGTTTACATTGATAATGGGTTTTACAATTTCGAGCCATCGCAAATAAATGGGTATAAAATTGTTTTTATCTATTTTAATTTTGTTGGTTGTGGTTGCTTTTGCAATGTTGTTTTTTATGAAAGTTTGCAGTTCTTTTTCGTCTTTTTCGTAGTCGAAAATATAGGCGTTTTGGTTAAGTGTTGCCTCTACACGTTGTTTTATTAACAGAAATTCTTTGGTTTCGTGGTTGCTTGGTGTTACGTTCCAGTTAAAATCGTTGGTATAAAAAATGTCTTGTATGCTGATGTACGACACAAAGGCAATTTTTTTAAAATCAAACGCTCCGAGAAAAGCGGGAGGTATGGTTTTGTCAAACGTTCGTGCTTTTCCGATGGTTAGAATAAGTTGTACAAACATGGTAATTGCATCAAAATTGCCCGTTTTGGCTTCTGCCCACAACAGTGGAGTTCGTCCAAAAAGCTTGTCTTGTTTTGGAAAAACGGTAAAATCGATATTTCCCAAAATTTCGGTAGTATCAAATTGTTTGAACCAATCGGAACCGACTTTGTTTTTTAGTTCTTCTTCGCGAATTTTGTTGTATTTCATGGGTGTATTTTTAAGGTGGGTTCTAAAAATTTATTTTTTTGTGAATTTATTTTTTTGCTGATACTCTTTTTGTTTTATTTTAGCATCTTTTTCCCATCTTTTTGCTCAAATATAACCATATTTGAGCAAAAAGAAAGAAAAAATCTACACAAAATAATTCCAAAAACAGCTATCAGCTAATTTTTAGAACCACCTTAAGTAAGGCGAAAGTTTTATGTTGTAAAGTCAAAAGATATATATGTGATAAAAAAAGATATTTTCGAGTTGTAATTTGCTTGTTATCAAATAAAAAAACAATTTCTAGTAGATTATAATTTAAAAAAACACAACATTATTCTGTTTTAACGTTCTTACTCGTTACTTTGAAAAACTTTTAGATTCTTTTATAAATTCTTCCAAATATTTCCGCAGCGGATTTTCTTGTTCTTTGTAATGTGCAATAATATAACTAGCATCTTCTTTCTTATTGGCGTGGTATTTTATTATTTTAGGTGTATTTTCTTGCACGCTTAACCTAATTAATCGTAATTCAATATTAGTAGGTTCTTTTTGTATTGCAGATTCTATTAAACTTGCTCCTTGTTTAAAAAGTTTTGTTTTTTCGGGTATTTTTTTTGCGAATTTTGCCAAAATTGTTAGCGAAGCTCCTTTGTAGGCTCCTAAAGTGGTATTTCCGTTTTGGCTACTAGCAGTTGTTTTGGAGTTAAATTTTTGTGCGTTTTCTATACTTAAAGCAGCACTAGGGTATAGCTCTCTTATTTCTATTATAGAAAAATTTGTTACAAAAAACAATAAAAATAGGGCTATAAATTTCATTTACAATACAATTAATTTTCTGTACACGCTGCTTAGTTTTAAGGCAATCGTTTCGTTAAAATAGGTAGTGTTTTTTACTTTTATAAAGCCTTCTTCGGTAGTGCTTAATTCTAGTTCTAGCTTTAGCTCTGGCGTTACAAACGGATTTATTAGTGCCATAAACTTTACATTAGATAGGGTTTGTATAAACAAGTTGCTATCGGTGATTTGTTCTGTAATTTCTTTTATAATTTGCATCATGCAAACACCTGGCATAACAGGATTTTCCGGAAAATGTCCTTTAAAAACCTCGTGCTCTTTGTTTATAAAAATAGTTGCAATGTAGTTTTTATTGTCTATTGTTTCTAAGGAATTTATCTTGTAAAAGTTTTCTAAAAGCATGGTTTTATTTTTAAATAAAAAGAATTTCAAAATTATTTTGATACTCTAAAATCAGTTCGTTATTAAATGGTTAAGTTCAATTTTCAACGGCATTGTTAGGTGTTGAATTACAATTTTTTCGGCAAAAATATTATTTTTTGAACTAAAATATAAATTTATTTTCTCTTTTCTTTTATTAGTTTGTATTATTTGCGATAATTTATTGCTTGTTTTGTTTACAAACAAATAATTCTGTTTTTTGTTTTGTTGCGATTGATATACAATTGTAGAGTCGTTTTGAAATGTTTGCATTATCTGATAATTCGTTTTTAGCAATAACTGAAAATCGTTTTGTAATATTTTAATGATGCTTTTTTTATTCAAATTATCTACAATAGAGTTTACCTTGCAAGTTGTTTCGGAAATTTCAAAATCCAGTAGTTTGTTGCCAAATTCGGTTGTAAAAACTACACGATGTGTATTGTTGTTTGTTTTTTTAGCAATTAAAATTCCAGAAATATTGTTGTGGTATATTTGTATAGATGTTTTATACACATAATCTTCTGTTTTATCAGAAAAATATGTGTTTTGAACTTCTTTGCTACTATTTTCAATAGGTATAAAGTTAGAATTGAGTGTGTATTTGCTACATGACCCTAATAAAAATAGGGCAAGGAAGCTAATTAGTAAACACCGTATCATCTATTGAAGTATTAATTGTTTTGTTTTTTAGCACTATCTTTGTGTAATCTTCCGATGATTCTTGCATTTTAACCTCTATTACAGTAGCGTCTTTTTTATCAAAAGTTAATTCAATTTGCTTTATGTATTTTTTTAAAGTTGCATCTTTTGGGATAAATTTTGCAATGTTGTTCAATTTGTTTGTATAATAAGAAATAGTAAATTCCTTGTCGTTAAACATATTTCCGCTAACACTACCTACAATTAGTTTGTTTATTTTTGCAAACAATTTGCTAGCACTTACGTCCATCACACTTTTCTTCCCCTGATCGTTTATCGAAATTTTTCCGTTTTTAAAAATAATACTGTATTCGTAAGGTTTTTTATACTGCCAAAGCAAAATATCAGGTTCTTTAAAATACATTTTTCCAGAAGATTCAATATCTTTAGAAATAAAATCTAAATGCTTGTACTGTACAAAATTATTGCTTAGCGTTTTTATTTTATCAGAAGCTACTTTTACATTTTTTTTAAAAATGGCTATTTCGCTGTCATTCATTTTTTGCTCTTGTGCAAATACAGTTATCAAATTTTGAAAGATAAAAAATAGTATGTAGAATTTAATTTTCATAAACCTTTAGATTTAATAATTGTGAAACGGAAATAACTTGGTATTTATTTTGTTGTAAAAATAGCAATAATTGTTCCAAAACTCGAACGCTTTGTATAGAAGTGTCATGCAATAAAATAATGGAGCCTGGAGATATTCTGTTTTTTATTCTGTTTAAAATTAATTCTTCGTTAGAGGTAATTCCGTCCATTGAACGAATGTTCCAACCTATAACCGTATGTTTGCTTTCTTGCAAAGCTTTCCTGATTGATGGATTTGTAACTCCGTAAGGAGGTCTAAAATACAGCGGTTTCTTGTTAATTAGCTTTGTGATTAAAGTATCGGTTTGGTTTAGTTCTTCTAAAATTCTATTTTTTCTAAAAAAGTCAAAAAAATGCGAATGGCTGTACGAATGATTTCCTATGTCCGAGCCTTGCTGGTATATTGCACGGAGAATGTCTGGATATTTTTCGATGTTTTTTCCTATACAAAAAAAAGTTGCCTTTGCCTTGTATTTTGAAAGTAAATCCAGTACTAATGGTGTGTTTTCATTAGGGCCATCGTCAAATGTAATTGCAATTACTTTTTCTTTTTCGGAAGGATTATTGCAATATGCTTTTAAATGAAAATTTAACGATATGAACGAAGAGCCAATTACTAAAATAATAAATCGGACAAAAATAATTGCTAAAAACCACCACCATTTAGTATTTATAAAAAATGAAAATGCCAATAGTGTGGCTATTACAAAAACAAAAAAAAGATTTATTTTTTTATAATTTAGCATGCGGATAGTACAATAAAACTATGATCGATTCCTTTATATTGATTGTATAATAGAATTTTTTTTATAACAGACTTTTGTTTAGTATTGTATCTAATTATTTCTGGAATTTGTTGTAATTTTAGTATTTTTGAGCCTATCCACAATCCAAATGCCGATGCAGTATTGTATTCTCCACATAAGTGTTTGTAATATATTTGTGGAATTTCATTAAAATTATTTTCTGTGATAGTTTTGTAGTAGATGTCTGTTTCTATATCTCCGTTGTGTCCTAATATAATGGCATCAATGTCCGAAATTTGTAAATTAATAGAGCTTAAAAATTCTTTCGTTTTTTGTTCTAAATTTTCTAAATTCATGGTGTTAAAAATTTCTATTCCAAGAACTTCTGCGTATGTGCTACTAGTTTTAGTATCTTGTAATGCAAAAAAAGTGGCACCTTCTCCATAAATTGTTCCTTTGGTACAGGTATTTTTACTGTCAAATGGAGCTTCCCCTTCTTTTTTGATAAATCCCGCAATTTTAAATAGGATAGCTGTATATTCGTTCATTTCATCTATTCCTCCAACAAGTACTGCCTTTGCATTATCAGAATCAAAATACATTTTTGCATCTAGTAAGGCAGATTCAAAAGATACCGCACCATTTACATACGTAAAGTTATACGATTTGCATTGCAATCCCAATGCTATTTGTGCTCCAACAGTGTTGTGTGTAGATTGTATAAACGATGTTGGGGTTAAAAATTGTTCCTTATTATCTAAAATTGCTTTTAAAAATTTGTCAGAATCCTCAATACAACCCATTCCAGTTCCAGTGATAATTGCGTCTAAGTCTGGATTTTTTGCTTCTTTTAATGCTATTGCAGATGCTACAATTCCGTTTTTAACTCCTTTTGCCATTCGGCGACTTGCAGTTGGATTAATATAATCTTTATATATTGGAGCAATTATTGGCAAAACTGTAGAAGTATTGTCTAAAACAGCATGTTCTAAAAACAAAGCATCAAAGGTTTTTTGTGCAGAAATTGCACCAATTCCATTTATATACATTTTACTCATTTGCTTTTGAAAATATAAGTGTAGAACAATTTCCACCAAAGCCAAAAGAATTAGACAGCACATGATTTACCTCTTGGAATTCTAATTTTTGTTGTGGAATTAATTGAAATTCCTCCATTGGTGTTTTAAAATTTAAATTAGGGAAAATTACATTGTTTTGAATAGATAGAACGCTATAAACCGCTTCAATAGCAGCAGCGGCAGCTAAGGTATGACCTGTAAATGGCTTGGTAGAGCTAAATGCGGGAATTTTTTTGTTGTTATAAATACGCAAAATTGCTCGTCCTTCCGAAAGATCGTTGTTTGGTGTTGCTGTGCCATGAGCATTTATATAGTCTATTTTGTCTGGTTCAAAACCAGCTATTTGAAAGGCTTTTTGCATTGCAAGAAATGCTCCGTCTCCGTTTTCTGAGGAGGCAGTTTGATGAAATGCATCGTTTGCATTGCCATATCCACTAACTCTGGCAAGAATTTTCTTGTGGTGTTTTTGTATCATTTCCTCCGATTCTAAAACTAAAAAAGCGGCAGCTTCTCCAAGATTTAACCCTTTTCTGTCTTTGTCAAAAGGAGTGTTGTACTCATCGGTTAATATCATAAGGGTTTTAAACCCATTTATTGTAAATTTTGCCAAAGCATCTGTGCCGCCAACTATTACTCGGTCTAATTTTCCGGACTCAATAAGTCTTGCTCCAAGCATGATAGAATTAGCTGCAGAGGAACAAGCAGTACTAATGGTAGTTACCATTCCTTCTAATCCTAGTTGGTTTGCTATTTTATGGGCAACATCGCCTGCATCGTGACAAGAAATATATTTTTGTGTTTCTGGATTTGTTATATAATCGTAATAATGTTTTTCGGTAATATCCATTCCTCCAACACTGGTTGCAGAAATAAGTCCTGTTTTGTATTCATTAATGTTATTAATTCCTGCATTTTTTATTGCTTGTTTTGCGGCAATTAGTCCAAGCATTGCTGTTCTAGAGAAGTTGTTGTTTTCAGGGAGAAATAATTCTGTGATAAGTTCTTGATTTGTTTTTTTTATCTCTCCTACTTTTATGTAATTGGAATGGATGGTTGCTATATTTTTTATATTAGTTATAGCTGTTTTATTGTTTATTAGCGAAAAATAATTTTCTTCTACTGTATTTCCAATAGACGAAATTATTCCCATTCCTGTAATTGCAACTCCTTTATTCATATTTTTTTCAATGAATTTTTGTAAAAAAAATATTATTTTGTTCTATTTGTAGTTATATAATTAGCCATTGTTTCAATAGATTGGAAAATATTTTTCCCTTCTTTTGGGTCTGTTAATTTTATACCATAGTCTTTATCTAACATCACTATTAGCTCTAATGCATCTATAGAGTCTAGCCCTAAACCTTCTCCAAATAAAGAATCGGTGTCTTTTATATCTGCTACATTAATATCTTCTAAATTTAGTGCTTCTATTATTTTTTCTTTTAATTCTTGTTTTAATGCGTCCATAAATTATTTATTATATAAGGTTTTTAAATTTTCTTGTGTGTGTTCTATTTCTCCTATTATGTCTATAAGATACAAGAATACTTTGTACTGATTGTTGTTAAATTCTACCCAACCAGCTACTACTTTTTCTGCTTTTTTAGTAGTTATTAGCAAATTGACATATTGTTGCATAAAATGCGGATTAAAGTTGTCAAAGATAAAAAAAGAATTTTCACTTTTTAACTGATTTTTAATACTTATTTCGCCAATACAAATATTAGGTAAGGTATATACAAATATTGCAGGACTTGGAAAATAACTCCTGGGATTACTAATAGATTCTTGGTACTTTATATCGGTATCTAAACTACTGGATTTATTAGTAAATACAAGTGCAATGTTGTTTTCTGTTGTTTCATTTATTTCTGGTTTTAAAATAAGTTCTGCTGCTAAAAATGCTAATTTACTTAAATTATCCATTTTAAAAAATTTTGGATAATTAAAATTAAATTTTTGATATGCTTGTTTCGAGAAATCTTGAAAACTAATAGAGGACTCTAATTCAAAAATGGGGTTACTATTTAAATTAATTTGGTTGTTTTGAATAGTACAATAGGACTTTATGTAGGTTTTGTTCTCTAACATATTTACATTTTTTCAAATATTACTGCTGTATTACAACCACCAAATCCAGATGCTGTTTTAAGAAAATATTTTATTTCTTGTGGTTTGTTCTCTTGGATTATGTTAATGTCCTGACTGACTCCCATTTCTTCAAACCCGATGGATTTAATTAATTTGTTTTGTAAGCTAAAATCTATTGCAATTACGGTTTCTAACAATCCAGCAGCTCCAAGAGTATGTCCGTAGTATCCTTTTAAACTATTTATAGGGACTTTTTCTAAGTTGCTTCTGTTAAAGGCAATAGCTTCCATTTCATCGTTAAATGGAGTTGCAGTTCCATGTGCAGAAAGATAGTTTACTTGATTTGGTTGTATTTTTGCTTCGTTTAATGCAAATTGGATACTCCTAAAAAGACCTTCGCCAGTTCTTGATGGACCAGAAATATGATTCGCATCGTTTATAGAACTATCTCCTATAATTTTAACTTTCGCATCTTTTTTATCGATAGTAATTAAAGTAGCTGCAGCAGCTTCTCCAAGTGTAACACCACTTCTGTTTTTAGAATAGGGCTTGCATGGAAATTCGCTCATTGCTTGAAATGAATTAAATCCAGATAGTACAAATTCTGAAATTTCGTCGGCTGCGACTACAAAAATTTGTTTATACATAGTACTTTGAATAAGTCTTTTTGCAATTGAAACGGACATAATTCCAGATACACAAGCATTAGAAATGACTATTGGTTGGGTTTTAAATTCAAAAAAAGCAGCTACTTTTTGTGCTAAATGGCTCAAATATATTTGTGGATTCTTTTCGTTATTTAAATTTTGTAGCTCGCAAATATTTCCTTTGGTTGTGGACAAGATAAAACCAGTTTCGGTGGTTATTTTTTCTTTTTCGACTATTGGGAATAATGCTAAAATAAGCATTTTTTCTAGCTTTGTATAATCTGAATTGGTGCTTATTTTTGCAAACTCTTTGTCAATTAATACATTGTCTATTATTGCGGCATAATACGGTTTGCCTTGCAAGAAGTGATTTTTTTGTAATGAAATTGCAGTTTCTCCCGCTTCTATTTTTTCTAAATTTATAGGCACATTAAACCCAAGTGGAGTAATACAGTTGGTTTGTGCTATGTAAACGGGTTGCATCATTATTTGAATTATGGTGTTTTTTTGTGGATTATTTTTTAGAGTCCTACCTTATTTTTCCAATCTTGATAAAATGCAGGATTAGTAAGCATTAAATCTCCTTTTTTGTCTAAAAATACTTGTGTTGTTTCGCCAGTACAAGCAATTTGGTTTGTACTATTATAAATTATGTACCGATATATCATTTTTGCAGCTTGTGTTTTTACGATGCTGGTTTCTATATGTACAATATCTCCGTATCGTAAAGATAATTTGTGTTCGCAAATAAATTTTACAATTGGGGTTGTATAGCCACTATCAAAAACGTCTAGGTAAGAAATGCCATGTTGTCTGCCAAAAGCCTCTCTACCATCTTCAAAATAAGTAATATAATTTCCGTGCCATACTATTCCGAGAGGATCTGTTTCGTTAAATCGAATTCTAATTTCGTGAGAAACGCTTAGCTCTTTTGCTATGTTAGATACTTCTTTTTTTCTTATCATAAATTAAGGATATTACTATTGTAACTACAAAAAATAAAAATAATAAAATTATTTCAGGTATTATTGCTATAATGGAAGATTGTCTTAATAGTACATCATAAAATGCATTTAGACCCCAGTTCATTGGAGAAGTTTGTGCGATAATTTGCATTGTTTTAGACATTGCGAATACAGGAACCCATACACCACCAATTGCAGCTAATACAATAGTTGCGGTTGCTCCAAATGGCGCTGCTTGTTCTTGTGTTTTTGCAATAGTACCTATTAAGATTCCAAAGCCAATTGCTGCCAATCCAGAAAATAGTGCAACCACACTCATTAATACTAAATTTCCTTGAATGTTTAAGGGTGGTAATCCCATTTTTGGAAAAATAAAAACAGCCAGCAATACCATCATATAAAATTGTAGCATACAAATTATGGAATACATTATTATTTTTCCAAGAAGTACCACATAACTAGCTACGGGTTGTGTTTGCAAGCGAATAAAGGTTCCTTGTGTTTTTTCTTTTACGATATTTATAGATAATGGAATTACTATAAAAAATATTGCAAAAAGTGTCCAAGCTGGAACATTATGTTGTACAGAGTTCGGAATTATTTCTTGGTTGTTTTTCTTCGGATTTATTTCTTTAAAGCTTATAAAATTACTTTGTTCAAAATTTAAACTACTATCTCCTAGTTCTTTCTGGAAAGCATTGTAAATAGATTGCGTTTCTATTTGAGCAATAATTTTATCAATACTACTCATGACAGTATTTTTAAAGCTAAGTTGTGCCGCTGGATCAAAATATAGTTTTACTATCTTGGGTTGTATTTTTGCTTTTTTTTCACTTTCCTTCAAAGGTACAACTTCCGAAAAGCTGGCAACAATTTTAGTTACATTTTGATTTATTTTGTTCTCTAAATTGCTACTTAACTGCTTTGGAATTATAATTGCTAACAAATATTTGCCACCAAAAACTAAATTTTTAGCCTGTTCTTCTGTAACTGGTTTTTCTCCTATTTTAGTAATAATTGTAAATGCTTCGCTTTTTTCTAAATTATTCACAATAGATTTTCCTACGCTTCCATTATCCTGATTTATTATTAAAACAGAAATTTTAGAATCTTTTATTTTTTTAAATGTACTATCTTGAATTAGTGTTACAGCAATTATTAACACTAATGGCATTATAAATAAAATAATAACACCGCCTAAATCTCTTTTAAGCAATAAATATTCTTTGTAAACAGATTGTGCTATTTTATAAACCATCTCGTAAATTATTACCAGTTATAGACAAGAAAACATCTTCTAAGTTATGTGCATCTGGAACACTATTTATTAAATTTTCAGGAGTTCCTTGCATATAAATTTTACCTTTATCTATTATTGCTATTTCTGTACAAAATTCCTGTGCTTCGGTTAAATGGTGTGAGGTGTATATTATGGTTGTTCCTTTTAAATTGCTTTTTTGTAGATAATTGATAATTGCATTTTTAGATTGCACATCTACTCCCACGGTTGGTTCGTCTAAAAAAAGTATTTTTGGTTCGTGCAAAATCCCTGCAATTAAATTTACTCTTCTTTTCATTCCGCCAGAAAAAGTTTCGATTTTTTTGTCTGCAAAGCTTAGTAAACCCAAATATTCTAAATTTTCATTTATTTTGTTATTTAAATATTTTCCTTGTAGTCCATACATACTTCCAAAATAACGCAGATTTTCTTTAGCTGTTAGAGTAGGATATAAGGCATATTCTTGTGGAACTACACCTATAATTTTTTTTATTTGGTTTGCTTGTTTCGCATATTTAAGTCCTTGAATTTCAATTTCTCCATTAGATGGTTTTAGTAGCCCACAAAGTAACGAGATAAGCGTTGTTTTACCGGCACCATTTGGTCCTAGGAGTCCAAAAATTTGTCCTTCATAAATGGTTAGGTTCAACTTATTTACCGAAAAAAAATCGGCACCAATATATTTTTTAGAAAGTTCGGATATTTGTATAATTGGTTTCAATTTACGAAATAGCTGTTTTTAGTTTTTTAAAAAATATTTCTTCTCTATTTGCTATTGCAATTAGCTCGTTCCCAAGGGAATTATAGACATCTGTTTGAGAACTTCTGTTTTTATAAACTCTAGAAGCATTTATAGCAAAATCTCTCCATAAATCGCCAATTTCTGTCATTTCTGCCGAAAGTTTTTGAAGTTCAGAATTGTTTAAAATTACAGATGCTTCTTGTAAAAAAGCAGCATATATAAAACGGAAACCACCACCACCTGTTCCTATTTCTTCCTGCATTCTAACTATTTGTGCTAGATAATGATTTGTTTTTTTTATGCCATGCTTTAAAGGCCATTTTTTTATTTTATTTGCCACAAAACGAATTCCTCTTACTCCAATTATGGGAGCTGGTGCTAGCATATCTCTGCAAGTTGCTTTTATTCCTTTAAGAATTGCATTTTTTAAGTCTATTTGTTCAGGAATATAAGTAGGGTAATATAATTGTCCTTTTGGAGCAAATGCACCTTTCGCAAATCGAACTTTATTTAGTTCTTCGTGTGTTAAGGTGGTTACGCTTTCCATAACAGGATCGCTAATTAAATAGTGTGTATCGGTTTTTCCGTACACCACTAAATTATGTGCGTTAAAATGAAATCTATATTCTTCAGGAAAATAAGTTAAATTATAAACTCCAACTTGCAATCCAGAAGGAATGTTGTTTTTTAAATTTTCATTTAATGCCTTTGTAGCGTTAACGGGGTTAGAAAATTTTGTTCTTTTTATTTTAATTCCTAATCTATTTGCGAGTTTATTAAAAATGGATCCAGGCATTGGTCTGTAGCTTATTGCTGGAGCATAATTCACTTTCACAAAGGGTAAATATACAAAAAACAAACCGGAGCCTATTCCAAAAACCATTGGCTCGCTAATATCTAAACCATTAAATTTAAGCAAGTTTGATGCTACTCCATTTTCGCAATGAGCAGATTGATGGTGTGTAAAGTTAGTTTGCATGGACATCAAATTTTTTTAATTCCTCTACAGAAACAGAAAAGACATCTGCATATTTTTGTAATATTTTGTTATTTAATCTTAAAAATACAGAAGCTTTTAAATGCCTTTTTACTCTCCATTGCCACATTTCTACATAGCTTGCTAAGACGTTTAATTCCATTTTATTTAATTCCATAAAATATAATATCGGGCTGGCATTACCTATGTTAATCTCTTGTTTGGCAATTGCAATACGTTCGTTAATTTCCTCTAAGGAGTTTTTTAAGGCAATGGTTTTAGGTTCCCAGCCAGTGCTTAAACGTGTGGTATAGTTTCCATTTTTATCAATGGCATAAACTAATTCTTTCATATTTGATGTAGAAAGGCTTCCATTATCTTGTGGTACTTCGTCTTCCTTCATGATATTATGTTGTTTTATTCTCTTTGATAAAGAGATTTATTTCTCCTTGTAAAAGTAATTTTTTCTCACAAGTTATTTCACATTTCATGATACACAAGCTATAATCGTCTGTTATGAATTTAGAAAGTAGTGTTGCTTTGGTAGAAATTGTGCTTCCAACTATTGGCAACGAAAATATTTTTATAGATTTTAATGCACTAATAAATCCAACTACTTTTACATTTTCTTTGTCTTGATTGTTTTCATCTACAAAATAATCTTTTGCAACTATAGACGAACAAGTTTGTGCAGCATTCTCTATAAGCCCTGTTTCTAAAAACACATTATTTTGAACAAAAATATTATCGAATTTTATTTCAAAAATTGTTTCAACCACTTCTTGATTCATATTAAAAATCCAATCTACCATTAGCATTGGACTTCTGTGTGGCAAATAATGTTTTATATCTATATAATTTTCCATTTTTAACTTGCGAGAATGGTTTTCATTTGTCCTGAAGCAATTTCTATATTATTTACTTCTGATACAATATTTACTAGCGTGATTCCAGCAAACTCTTGAAGAATACTTACTGTTGTAATGATTTCGTCTTGCAAATTTGGGAGTTGCTTGATGATAATTTCTTTAATTGAGCCAATATATCCTGTTGGTGCTTCTTCTTTTTTTAGATAAAATTGGTATCCTGTGTGTAAAGCAACAGATTGTGCCATGTGTTCAATTAAACCAGCTTCTGAAAGTTGCTCTTTCTGGTATAATATATTTTCTTTTTGCACTGTTAAACCAGACACAATTTGTGTTTCTGTATATTGATACATTTTATCTACCATTACAAAGGGAGCTTTTTGTGGCAGGAGGTTTTGAACAAATTCTTTTTGAAAAATTATTTCCATATATTATTAGCAAACAGTTAAATAAGCATACGAATAAGAAAAGCGTCCACTTTCTGGAACAGATAACAAAATTTTGTTTCCTAATTTTAATTTTCCAGAATTCATTAGTTCATCTAATGCTAAATATATAGAGGCAGAACCGACATTTCCGACATTTGCAAGATTCATAAACCACTTATTATCCAGAACAGGAATTCCTATATCTGCAAAAGATTTTTTAAGACCTTCTACAAAATAGTGCGAAGATACGTGTGGTAAAAAGTAGTCTATTTCATTTGTGCTAACGCCATGTTTGTCTAACGCCATTTTCATACTTTCTGCCCCTTTAACCAAGATGTTTTTGTCTAATAATTTTACGTCTTGCTTTATTGCAAAAACAGATTCGTCTAGCCATTGTTCTGTACTATAATCATTCCATGGTTTTATATCGCCGTTTTCTTGTTTTTCGCCGCCAGCATACATACAAGTTTCTAATTCAAACGCATAGGAATAGGCTTCTATCCATTCTATTTTTAAAGAAATATCTTTTTGATTTGGTTTGTTTTCTAATAAAAAAGCACCTGCTCCGTCTGAAAGCATCCATCGTAAGAAATCTTTTTTAAATGCGATAATAGGTTGTTCTTCTAGGGTTTTTAAATTTTCTACTTCTTTCTCAAACTTACCAGAAAGCATCCAAGAGGAAACTTTTTCAGAGCCTGTGCAAACAGCATTTTTGGTATTTCCAGATTTTATAGAAAGGAAACCATATTTTAAAGCATTCATTCCTGCACAGCATACCCCCGAAGAGGAATTTAGTTCTACTAATCTGTTTTTAAGCAGCCCATGTACCATTGCTGTGTGCGATGGGAGAAGTACGTCTGGAGTTGATGTTCCGCAAGAAAGTAGTTCCATGTCTTGTGGTGTAAAGGTCTGACTGTAAAGTTGTTCTATTGCATTTTTTGCTAAAGTAGCATTTGTATGTGTGCTATTTCCATTTTTATCTAATGCATAATATCTTGTAATTATTTTATTATTACGCAAAATAATTCTTCGTGCTTTAGATGTTGCTTCATTTATAAGTCCTAAATAGCTCTCCATTTCGTCGTTTGAAATAGGATTATTAGGTAAATATTTCCCCGTTTTTGTTATGTAAACATCAAACATAATTAATTTTTTTAAACTCCTTGATAATATTTTTCTTCTTCTTTTCTTTTCTTAGACTGAAAAGGTTGTAATAAAACGTGCAATATATACACAATTGGCGAGATTATCCAAATTGCAAGCAACAAATATATTTTAAATATAGTTAACCACTGTTTCCGATTATTTTTTTTAAGATGAATAAAGTTTGCCCATTTTTTAAATATCTTATTTCCTGTTCTATCTACACTTGAAAGATATGAGCTTACAAATACAGCATTGTTCTGAATTAATTCTGTTTGTAATAATTTAAAATCAGATTGCAGCAAGTGTTTTTTTATTATTTCTCCAAACTTTGACGATTCTTTAATATCCTTGTCAGACACTCCTGGTAGTGGGAAAATTCCAAGATATTTTTTCTTGATTCCGGTAAACATCCATTCTACAATTGTAATCACACTAATTAGGTTTGGAGCTCTATCTACTAGTGCAATATTACCTACTAAAAGTGCTTTGTTCTGGTTTAGTAAAAATTTGACTTTTTCCTGAGCCATAATCCACATGTTTCTAGAGCCATTAATTGTTATTACTGGCGTATTAGCTAGAATCTTTTTTGCATAAGGGCTTTTTAAGAATGAGTTGATAGGGATAGATGGACTTAAATACCACACTTGATAATGTAGTAATATTAAATCGAATTTTGTATTTGTTATTTCGGTTTCTATTGGTTGAATAGGAGTTTCTATTTGTAAAAATGAGTTAGGAAATGTATCAAAAAAAGCAGTATTGTCCCATGGAAATGGAAATGGTTTTTCTAACCTAATTTCATAAAATGTTACCTGAATTTCAGTATCCTGCAACAAAGGTTTCGCTATGTTTTCTGCAATATTTTTTAATTGTCCAGATTGCGAGTAATAAATAACTAGAACATTTTTCATTTTAATTTTGCTTTATTCTTTTAAATGTCCGAATTTTATCTGCTCTTTTTGTGTAAATCCATTCGTCCCAAGTACTTTTGTCTTCGGCATCGTAAATCCGTATTTTCTGATTCGGATCTTCTATGATTAAATCGTCCTTTTCGCAATTTAAAATAATGGCTGCTGTGCTAACTCCGGAATGTGTTGCTCCTCCCACACCATGTGATAAGGTACTTGCTCCACACAAATATAAATTTTCTATTTCTGATTTGTTTTTAAATGAAAATGGACCAACTTGTGTTAATTTTTTTTCAGTGCCATATACATTTCCATTAGTGGAATTTATATAATATTCGTTTGTTTTTGGTGTGCCTAGTTCTACCTGAATTACATGTTGTTTTGCATTTGGAATTACTTTTTCTACATTGTTTAGAAATTTAGCAATTACCTTTTGTTTAAATTCTAAATATTCTGGAGTTTGATAGTTTTTAGTGTTTTTAAAATCAGGGAGTTTGTTGTAATCTACATACGTTACTACTTCAAAATTATGATAACTACCGTTAAAACTTATAGGATCTTTTAGTGTTGTACAACTCATGAATAATGCTGGAAACGATTCACCTTCAGTAATAGTTTCTTGCATTAATTGGTTAAAATTTGCATCGTCATTTTCATTTTTCATCATCCAAATATTTCCAGAATCTATGCCAAATTTTGTTACATCTATTTCTAAAGTTAAAAATAAAATTAGTGATGTTACAGAATATTTAGTATTCTCCAGTTTTTTTAATAAGGATTTGCTTAGATGTTCTTTTCCAATTAAGTTAAGATATGTAATAGATGGATCTGCATTAGAAACGATGGTTTTCGCAAATATTTTTTCGCCATTTTTTAATTGTATTCCAATCGCTTTTTTATTTTCTATAATTATTTTTTTTACCATTTTCTCCACTCTGACTTCACCACCATGCCTTTTTATTGCATTAGTCATTGCTTTTACAATTCCGCCACCACCTCCCATTGGATAAAAACCACCATCAAAATAATGATTCATAACAGAGCAATGTACTGGAAAGCAGGCTCTATCTGGTGGCAAACCATGATCTCCACATTGTATGTTTATAATTGCTTTTAATAGTGGGTCTTTTAAATGCCAGCCTACTACTTTTTTAAGTGGGAAAAGTGCATATTTTCCGAAGTGTTTGGTTCTAAATGGAACGGTAATTTTCTGCCACCAGCCTTTTAATGTTGGCATTAACAAAAGTTCTTCATTTACTTTTTGAACAAGTGATAAATATTTTTTTATGTTTTTTTCCTCTTTAGGAAATTGCAATGCAAGTTTGTACTTTAAGTTTTCTATTCCTGCTGGAAAATCGAAAGTTTTATCTCCAATTACGCAATGTTCATAGCCATTTTTATTCATTCTAAAAAAAACCAAATCATTTGCAATACCAAGTCCTCTATATAGTTGGTTTGTAGATTGGCCTTCGTCTATATAGCCAACATAGTGTACACCAGGACTAAAGCGTTGTCCGTTTAGTGTAAAGCTGTGACTCCAGCCACCTGGAACATAATGCTGTTCTAGCACAAGTACTTTTTGTCCTGCACGTGCCAAACAAATTCCTGTTGCAAGACCACCAACTCCAGAGCCTATTATAATTGTGTCAAATTGTTCCATAAATATGTTATAAAGAAGAAATATTTTTTATTCCTTTATAATACCAAAATCTTTTATTGTTTGAAATGTAGAATGAAAGTTTTTATCTACTCCATATATTCCTGTTTTTCCTCCTTGATTTGTTTCCTCTCCCGGATTTATTAGTAACTGATGTCCTAAATTTTGCACTTTATAATAAATAACTTCTTTTGTAGTATTGAAATTTTGATACTCTATTCTAGTTATATCGGAGATTGTCTCGAATGAGGGTTCAGTTTTATCAGCAATAGTGTCGGAATTATTTATTGCTGTCCATTGTTCGATGAGCATATTAGCATTTTGATGATTTACAATGTTATCGTTTTCGCCTTGATAAACTATTAATAATGGATAATTTTTTATTTCTGTATTTTGGTCTGTTATCCATTTTACGAGTTCTTCTTTTGGGACTTGTTTTTTTCCTAACATTACTTTTACTGCCGAAAACGGATTGGTAGCAACTTTATAAGCACAACCTGCAAATATAGCTCCTGCTTTGAAAGTTTTTGGATGTGTTGCCAACATAACAACACTCATTGCAGCTCCAGCAGAAAGGCCTGTTATGAAAACTTTTTTTTCGTTTATTTGGTAATGAGATTTCATATACAAAATCATTTCGTAAATAGATTCGCTTTCTCCTTTCCCTTTTTCGATGTCATTTTTTAGAAACCAATTAAAGCATAGGCTAACATTGTTTATCATTTTTTGTTGTGGGTATAGAACTGTAAAATTGTTTAGTTTTGCCAATTTGTTCCAACCTGTAAGTTCAGAAACTTTGTTAGCATTTTGGCTACAACCGTGTAATACAATTACTAATGGTTTCGAAATAGTGTCTTGTTTTTCTTCGTTAAAAACAAACATTTTCAGATTCCCTGGATTTTCTCCAAATTTATGAATTTCAGTTAATGTCTCTGTTTCCTGTGCTACTGCAAAGAGTTGCATTTGCAAGAAAAACAAAAGCAAAAGTTTAAATTTCACCATATTCATTTTTCTATTTTATCCCAAAAATTAAAAAAATTAAACCATTGCAGAGGATATTTTTCTAGCATTTTTTCTAAGCTTTGTGTATATTCTTTTAATAAAGATTTTTCATCTCGATGTTTTACTAAAGCCTCTTGTGTGTATAAATGATAGTGCGATTTAGTTTCCTTCATCACATAAACAAATACCACAGGAACTTTTAGTCGAGAAGCTATTAAGAATGGTCCTGCTGGAAAGTTGGCTTCTTTATCCAATAACTTTTCTTGCAAGCATTTTACACCTTCAAAATATCTGTCTCCTGTAAAACAAACCAATTCATTTCTTGCTAATGCTGCATTAATTTCAAAGATATGAGACAAATCATCTTTTATAATAATTAACTTAATACTAGGTTTCTTGGCTATTTTCTCTAAATAATTTTTAATAGCAGAATGTTCTAAATTTGTAGTTACTAAATTTATCTGGAAATCGACATCAATTTCTCCAAAAAAATGTTCTGCAATTTCAAAATTGCCTATATGGGCACTTATAAGTACTCCTCCTTTTTTTTGAGCAAGAAGTTTTTGTAAAATTTCTCTACCTTCAAACTTATAGGTAAATTCATTTCGCATTCCTGCCGATATTGCTACTTTATCTAAAATAGTTTGCCCAAAGGCGTAATAACTTTGATAAATTTTTAATTTAGATGTTAAATAAGAATAACCTTGCCGCTTGTGTAAATAATAGAAAATGGCTTTGTTGCTTTTTCTTAAAAAAAGAAAATAATATGCAGCTACAAAATAGAGTATAAAATAGGCAGATTGTATTCCTGTTTTTTTTATAAAAAAAACAAAAATCTTGTAACCTAAAACTGTTCCTTTAGATTTTCCATCCCATTTACTCATTTTAAAATTAAAGTTTTAAGCGGTTTGATTCTTTAATTTAATTTTATTTTCTATTAAATCATAAAAATTTTCAAAAGTAGAGATTCCCACAAAATCTACTTCGACTAGTTTTACTCCAAAGTTAGATTCTACAGAAACTACTAAATCTACATAATCTAAGCTATCTAGCCCTAAGGTGTCTTTTAAAACTTCGTTTGGTTGTATTGCATCTTCCTCTACTTCAAATTCCTCTACTAAAAAATCATTAATTTTTTTTATAATCTCCTCTTTACTCATCACTTTCTTTATACTTTTTTATTACTAATGCAGAATTTGTTCCTCCAAATCCGAAAGAATTGGACAAAAATATATCAAATTTTTTATTTAATGTAGTTTTAACCAAATTTAATTTTGCAGAATCTTCATCTGGGTTTTCTAAGTTAATGTTTGGTGCAATAAAATCGTGTTGCATCATTAATAAAGAATAGATTACCTCACTAGCACCAGCCATCCAACATTCGTGACCCGTCATGGATTTTGTAGAGCTTACATACGGATTACTATCTTTGAAAACTTCGTATATTGCTTTTGCTTCGTTTGCATCTCCAACAGGCGTTGAGGTTGCGTGAGCATTTATATACTCTATTTGCGTGGGATTTATTTTTGCATCTTTAATGGCTCTTTGCATTGCATTTGCGGGGCCTTGAACATTTGGTGTAGAAATATGCCCTCCGTTTGACGAAAAGCCGTATCCTATAACTTCTGCAATTATGGTTGCCCCCCTTTTAATTGCAGATTCGTAACTTTCTAGAATCACCGTTGCACCACCACCACTAGGTATTAGCCCATCTCTATTTGCATCAAATGGGCGAGAAGCAATAGTAGGTTGATTTTCTCTTGGCGAAAAAACACCTAATGCGTCAAAACTGCTCATGGCATATTTATTGATTTCTTGTGCTCCGCCACAAATAATCATTTCCTGCAAGCCACTTTTAATTAAATGATACCCTAATCCTATGGAGTGCGACCCACTTGCACAAGCAGCACTTACTGTTAGGTTAATGCCTCTTAACCTAAATATGGTAGATAAATTCATGGTAACAGTAGAGTTCATGGATTTAAAAATTGCTCCAGAGCCAATAAGTGCAGTGTCTTTTTTGTCTCTAATAATATCAGTAGCTTCAATAATTGCTTTCGAAACACTATCGTTACCGTATAATATTCCTACTTCATTTTCATCAAAAAACGAATCTGAAATACCTGCGTTTTCTAATGCTTGTATAGTTGCCATATAGGCATATTCTGTTTCTTCGCCTAAGCTAATTCGTTGTCTTCTAGAAAGTAAATCTTTTAAATTCGGTTTTGGAACTTTTCCTGTCAAGGCAGATTGAAAACCAAATTCTTTTCGTTCTTGATCGTACTCTATACCTGATTTTCCTTGGTACAAAGATTCTTTAACCTCGTTTAATGATGTTCCAATACAGGAATAGATCCCCATTCCGGTGATTACCACTCTATTACTCATTTTCTTATGAATATTGTTATGAATAAATTCCTCCGTTTATATTAATTATTTCTCCAGTTATGTAGCTTGCTTTTTTGGATACTAAAAAACTAACTAAATCTGCTACTTCTTCTGCTTCGCCAAATCTATTTGCAGGAACTAGTTTGATAAGTTCTTTTTCGTCAAGGTCTGACGTCATGTCTGTTTTTATAAATCCTGGAGCAACTGCATTAACTGTTATATTTCGTTTTGCAACCTCTTGTGCTAGTGCTTTTGTTGCTGCAACTAGCGCTCCTTTTGCGGCAGAATAGTTGGTTTGCCCTGCGGTACCTTTCACTCCAGAAACAGAGACCATATTCACTATTCTTCCATACTTATTTCGTAACATTTTTTGGATAAAAAAGTTTGTAACATTAAAAAAACCATTCAAGCTGGTATTGATAACACTTGTCCAATCTTCTGGACTCATCCACATGAACAATCCGTCTTTTGCAATTCCTGCATTGTTTACAATAACTTCTACAATAGCACTTGGATTTTTGTCTTGCCAGTTATTTAAAACTGTTTTTACTTCTTCAAAATTTGCTACATTAAATTGTAAAAGTTCGGCAGTTGCTCCTAACTTTTGTACTTCTATTAGTGTGTTTTGAGCGGCAATTATATTAGATTGGTAGTTAATCAAGATGTGATAGTTTGTGTCTTGCGCTATTTTTTTACAAATTTCGTTACCTATTCCTCTAGAACCACCTGTTATTAATGCACACTTCATTTTCTATGTGTTTTGACTTTTTAGTAATATTATTTTTATTTATTTTTGAAATGGCTCTGCATTTTCAAACCATTCATTTCCGAGTAAACTACCATCAGATTTTATAAATCCCCATTTTTTATCTTTTGTAATTCTTGCTAGTCCGTTTACAAATCCTTTTTCATCGTCTTTAAATAAGGCAAATAATCCTGAGGTAATGCCGTATTCTGTTGGGATTACAAGTTTTCCTGTTTCGTTTACAAATCCCCATTCCTTTTGTTTTACAGGAGCTAATCCGTTTGAGCTAAATATTTCAGCATCTGCATAGGTTGGTTCTATAATCATTTTGCCTTTGGTATTCACATATCCCCATTTTTTATTTATTTGTACTGGAGCTAGGTTTTTTGCAAATGCTCTTGCTTTGTCAAATTTTGGTTCTATTATCCAATTCCCTTTTAGGTCTATGAATCCAATTTTTTCTCCTTTTTTTGCATAAGTAATATCTTGTGATAAGAAATTCCAAATTTTAGTAACACCTTCTATGGCTTTAAATTTTCCTGAAGTTACTAATCCAAATGAGGAGCCGTTTTTTGCCCAAGTTGTGTTTTTGTAATAATCACCAATTTCTTCATAAATTATTTCCACTATAATTTTTCCTGTTTTGTCAATTATTCCCCATCTTTCGTTGTTTCTTACTCTTGCATAACCATTTTGAAATGATTTTATAAGGTCGTATTTTGGCTCGACAATAACTTCTAATTTGGGATTTATCAATCCTACTTTATCATTTTGTTTAATAAATGCCACTCCATCTTCAAAATCAAATACTTTTTCTGAATTGGGTGCAGTTTGTTCTTCTCCTTTTTTGTTTATATAAAACCATTTTTTATCTTTTGCAACCACACAAAGTCCATTGTGAAAATATTTAGCATCGGCATAACTAGGCTTAATTGCCCAGTTTCCTTTGGTGTCGATAAATCCCCATTTGCCGTCTTCTTGAGCGGCGGCTAATCCTTCGGAAAAGTTTTTTGCTACTTTAAATTTTGGAGAAATGCTAAACTCACCAGTGGTGTTTATATATCCAAATTTTTTCTCTTTTCTAACTAATGCAAGTTCTTGTGCTTGTATAAATTGAAAGGATAATACCAATAAAAACAATACTTTTTTCATAATGTTAAAATAATTAATAGTTAAACAAAAACATGATTATTAAAAAAACGGCATTTTAATGTGAAAATTTAGGACAATAATACAAATAATTTAGAATAGATTACTTATTGTTGATTAAATATTCTTTTACTTTTTGTACAAAAGGATACATTACTTGATCTTGGCTAAACATTGGTATTATATCTCGAATGTTATTATATATTTTTTTAGTAGTGCTGGATACTTTGTCTTTTTGTTCTAAATAGTCTATCGCTTGTACAATAGTAATTAGTTCTATTGCTAGGACTTCAAATGCATTTTCTATTACTTTTGAAGTAATTATGGCTGCATTGGTTCCCATACTAACAATGTCTTGGTTGTCGTTATTATTAGGAATACTATGTATATACATAGGGTTGGAAAGCATTTGGTTTTCGGCAGTTGTTGAAGTGGCTGTAAATTGAACCCCTTGCATACCAAAATTAAAACCTAGTTCTCCTAAATTTACAAATGGAGGTAAAATCTCGTTTATTTTAGAATTTAACAAATAATTTAATTGTCTTTCTGCAAGCATGGTGAGTTTGGTTATTGCTATTTTTAGCTTGTCCATTTCTAGAGAAATATAATCACCATGAAAGTTTCCACCATGATAGACGTGTTTATTTTTCACATCAATAATTGGGTTATCATTTGCAGAGTTGAATTCGTTTTCTAAAATTGCTGCGGTATTATTTATAGTTTCTAATATTGGCCCTACTATTTGTGGTACACATCTTAGCGAATAGTATTCTTGCACTTTTTCTTTAAACACATCTTCATTGTTTTCACCAGTATATAAGTGATCTTCTCTTTTTCTTATTAAGGTGCTATCTGCTAAATTTTTTCGCATTTTTTCTGCAACTTCTTGTTGCCCTTTATGCCTTTTAGTTTGATTCAATTCTGCCGAAAAGTGATCGTCGTATGCTTGTACAATTTCGTTAATAGCACAAGAAAATTTGATTGACCAATCTACTAATTTATTAGCATAATACACGTTTACTACTCCAATTCCAGTCATTACTGAAGTGCCGTTCATCAAGGCTAATCCTTCTCTAATTTCAATTTGAATAGGTTTTAAATTTTCTAATAGAAAAACTTCACTAGTTTTTTTTCTTTCTCCTTTATAAAAAACTTCTCCTTCTCCTATCAAAACCAATGCTAAATGTGCTAATTGTACTAAATCGCCACTAGCACCCACACCGCCATGTTCGAAAATAAGTGGAGTAATATCTTTGTTTATTAATTCTTTCATTAAATGAATTACAGATGGGTGCACGCCTGAATTTCCTAATGAAAGGGAATTTAATCTGGCTAAAATTGCGGCTTTTACAAAAATGGGAGACAATGGTTTTCCTGCCCCAGAAGAATGGCTTCGGATAAGATTATATTGCAGTTGTAATCTATCGGCATCTTTAATTCGGTACTGAGCCATTGGGCCAAAACCTGTATTCACACCATAAATTATTTTGTTTTCTGAAAATTCTTTTAAAAAATTAAAGCTATCGGTAACTCTTTCTAGTACTTTGTCTTCGATGTTTATGTTATTGTTGTTAAAAATAACCTCTTCAAATTCTTTTAAACTTAAAAATTCCTTAATTGTATTCATTCTATCCTAAATTCTTCATTATTATATACACAATCTTTTTTTATTAAAAAAAATTGTAGTTAATTTGACTCGACAAATGTAGTATAATAATTTTTAATAACTAAAAAATATGTTAAAGGAATTTGTAGATGTGTTAGTTATAGGTGCTGGGCCTTCTGGATGCGTTTCAGCATCTCATCTTTATAATAATGGTGTGAACGTCAAAGTGGTAGAAAAAACAAAATTTCCAAGAGTTGTGGTAGGCGAGAGTTTGATTCCAAGAGTTATGGATCATTTTGCCGAGGCAGGACTTTTTGATAGTTTAAATGCAATGAATTTTGAAAAAAAATTAGGGGCAAGATTTATCAGAGGAAAGGAAGTATGTGTGTTTGATTTTAGTAATAAATTTGGGGAAGGTTGGGATTGGACATGGCAAGTTCCAAGGGCTGATTTTGACAATACAATGGCACAAGAGGTTATTAAGAAAGGAATAGACTTAGAGTTTGAATCGGAGGTGTTAGCAGTTGTGTTTAATGGTACAAATTCTATTACTACCATTAAAGATAAAAACGGAAATTTAAAAGAAGTTCATGCTAAGTTTATTATAGATTCTAGTGGGTATGGACGTGTTTTGCCAAGACTCTTAGATTTAGATACTCCATCTAAACTAGACCCACATTCTTCTATATTTACGCATGTTAAAGATGTGAATAGGCCAGAGGGAGAGGAAGGCACAATGATTTCATTTGATATACTAGAAACAGAAGTTTGGTTGTGGGTTATTCCTTTCTCGAATGGGAATACAAGTGTAGGTGTTGTGGGACCAACAGACTTTATTAATAATTTATCTAAAGATAATGCAGAGGCACTAAACAACGCTATTAAATTGTCTGATTATTATGTAAAACGTTTTGGTGGAGTAGATTTTTTGTTTGAACCCATCAAGCTTGAAAATTATTCTCGTTCTGTAAAAAGTATGTATGGAGATGGTTTTGCTTTAACAGGAAACAGCTCGGAGTTTTTAGATCCAGTTTTTTCATCGGGTGTTGCTTTTGCTACAGAGTCTGGAATGCTTGCTGCAAAATTATATTTAAAAGAATCTGCAAATTGCAAAGTAGATTGGGAAACGGAATACACAGGATATATGAAAAAAGGTATTGGTGTGTTTACTACTTATGTAAAAGAATGGTACACTGGCAATTTGCAAACGTTGTTTTTTCATCAGCCAGAAAATCCAGAGGTTAAACAAAAAATATGTGCAGTTTTAGCAGGATATGTCTGGGACGAAACAAATCCTTTTGTTAAAAAACATGACAATGTAATTAAAAATATGGCTTATATGATTCAAAATGAGAAAGCATTAAATTCTTAGTGTTATTCCCATTTTAAAGACTCCATTAATACACGCAAATCATTTTTAATGTAATTAGAAGCAGGTAATATAGAATCGTAATTGGGTTTTGCGTAAAAATAAACAGAACCAACAAGAAAATGTTTTGTACTATCTGTAAGATAAAATTGTGATTGCGAGGCTGCATTTCCGGTAACTTCATAGAACATTCCGTACGACTTTTTTTCTTTATTGATATAAGGTTGTTCTGAAATACCGTCTGCTTTAATTACATGTTCATAAGTTAATTTTTGGGCATCTTTAAGTAAAGAGTTAATGTTATTTTGAACGGGTTTGTATGTCAAGTAAACAGTTGCTTTAAGTTTTGGATAGTTTATGTTAAAGTTGCAATTTCCTTTGTTATCTAAAATTCCTATAGTGTTATGGGAAAATGAATAACCACATTTACTGTCAAAAGAAACATATTTTGGTTCTGGATATGATAAACTTAGATACGCTTGAGGTTTGGGTAAAGTATCTTCTTTGCAAGCTATAAAGCTAAGCGAAAATAATAGGATCAAGTATAAAAACAGATTTTTTTGATTAAAAAGGCAAGTCATTTTCAAGATTCGGATTAAATTGATTTAGTTTTGAATTTTCTTCAGTTTTGAATTTTTCAGAGTCTTTTTTAGTGTTTAAAAACGTAAATTCCGTTACTTGAATTTCGGTAGTGTTTTTGGTAATACCATCTTCTGCTTGCCATTGTCTTGATTTTATTCGACCTTCTACAAATATTTTATCTCCTTTGGATAAATATTTTTCGCAAATTTCTGCCGCTTTATTTCGTACAGAAATATTATGCCATTCGGTGGAAGTTATTTTCTCGCCTGTAGTTTTGTTAATATAAACATCATTAGTTGCTAACGAGAATCTGCCCACACAATTTCCTCCTTCAAAATAGTGAATCTTAACATCATCTCCCAAATGACCTATCAACATTACCTTATTTAGTGTACCATTCATTGTTGTTTTTTTTAAATTATTTCAAAGATAAATTATTTTTATTAAAATAGGTTATTCTTAACAAAATTGTGAATAACAATTGGAAAAGGGAGTTTGTTCAAATCATGAAAAGTAAGTCCATCTTTTAATTTGCTATCTAACTGTATTTTCCAGAAATGGATATGCAAATTTTGATGGGATAATTTATGCAAAACAGTTTCTGAGGTAAGAAATGTACAGGAAACTAAACTTGGATAGATGGTTTTAATATTCTCAAAAACAACTTGTTCTGAAGCTAATTTCTTTGTTTCTATAACTGGAAATTCATACAAATTTTGCCAAATTCCCTTGCTAGTTCTTTTGTTTGCTACGGTTTTGTTATCACTATCTAAAACAAATAAATAGTTTAAGTATCTGTTTTTGACTATAGTTTTTTTAATTTTAATTGGCAAAACAGCCACTTTGTTTTGCAAAAAGGCATAGCAATTAGCGTTTAGTGGGCAAATAGCACAATTAGGTTTTGCAGGAACACATTGCAAAGAACCAAACTCCATAATTGCTTGGTTAAATTCAGCAGGATTTTCTCTGATAATTAATGTATTAGCTAATGCAGTAAATTCTTTTTTGGCTTTTCCAGATGCAATATCGGTTTTAATGCCAAAATATCTCGCCAATACTCTAAAGACATTGCCATCTACCACCGCAGTTACCTCGTTAAAGACAAACGATGCGATTGCAGCTGCGGTATATTCGCCAATACCTTTTAGTTTTAACAAATCGGTACTGTTAGTAGGAAAATTTCCTTGCAAGTTTGTAACTATATATTTTGCAGTTTCGTGCAAATTTCGTGCTCGAGAATAGTAACCAAGACCTTGCCATAGTTTCAAAACTTGTTCTTCATTTGCGTTTGCTAAATCAAAAATAGTAGGAAAATTTTTAACAAAGGATATATAATAAGGAGTTCCTTGCGAAACTTTTGTTTGTTGTAGTATAATTTCTGACAACCATATTAAATACGGATTGGTATTGTTTCTCCAAGGTAAATCCCTTTTATTATTTGTGTACCAGAAGGTTATTGTAAGGCTAAAACTCATGAATTATATTTAGTTTGTAAAAATAATTTATTATGTTGTTAAATTTTAATCATTTAACATGGAATTGTTATTTATTTAATTTGTATCTTTGCAACCTCAAAAAATTTACTTAAAAAATTAATTACGAATAAAAATGACAAAAGCAGACATCGTAGCAAAAATTTCAGAGAAATTAGGTCTAGAAAAAGGAGACGTTCAAGCTACAGTTGAGACTTTCATGGAAGAAGTGAAAAGCTCATTAGAAACAGGTGATAATGTGTATTTAAGAGGTTTTGGAAGTTTTATAGTGAAAACTAGAGCCGAAAAAACTGGAAGAAACATCTCTAAAAACACTACTATTAAGATTCCTGCACACAATATTCCTGCATTTAAACCTGCAAAGGTATTTGTAGAAGGTGTAAAATCTAACAACGAAGCAAAATAATTATTAACCATAAAAAAAATCAATTATGCCAAGTGGTAAAAAAAGAAAAAGACATAAGGTAGCTACTCACAAACGTAAAAAAAGAGCAAGAGCTAACCGTCACAAAAAGAAAAAGTAGTGTAGAACTACTTTTCTTTTTTTAATCGTTCCTTGAAATAAGGAAACAAAAATTAATTTATAGTTACATTTTTTTTCTAAAATTAATTATTAGTTTCCGCCAGGTAAATACCTGTAATGTTTAATCCATCTGTAAAATAAAATTTTAAAATTATTGTATTTATTCTAAAATAAAACAATCAATTTATCTCAATTTTAATTAAAATACAGATTAAAATGTACACATGAATAAAGAATTGATTATTAGATCTAGTTCTGATGCTGTAGATTTTGCCTTGCTAAAAGATGGAAAACTAATTGAAATTCATAAAGAAGAAGAATCGAGTAACTTTCAGGTTGGAGATATTTTTATTGCTAAAATACGAAAACCAGTAGCAGGACTTAATGCCGCTTTTGTAAATGTAGGTTCTGATAAAGACGCCTTTTTACATTATCATGATTTAGGTCCTAATTTAACTTCTCAGTTAAAATTTATTAAGCTTGTAACTACAGGCAAAATAAAAGATTACTCGTTAAAAAACTTTCAGTTTGAAAAAGAAATTGATAAAGATGGTTCTATTGCAAATGTGCTATCTGTAAATCAATCGATTTTAGTTCAAGTAGTAAAAGAACCAATATCTACCAAAGGTCCAAGAATAAGTTCAGAACTTTCATTGGCGGGAAGATACATTGTGCTAGTCCCATTTTCGGATAGAGTTTCTATTTCTCAAAAAATAGAATCCAAAGCCGAAAAAGATAGACTAAAACGATTAGTTCAATCCATAAAACCAAAAGGTTTCGGAATTATTGTTCGAACCGTAGCCGAAGACAAAAAAGTAGCAGAAATAGACAAAGACTTGCAAGATTTGATAGACAAATGGACATCAATGTGCAAAAAAATCCCTACTGCTCATCATCCCTCTAAAATTTTAGGAGAACTTAACAGAGCATCTTCTATATTACGAGATGTATTTAACGATACATTTAGTGGAATTATAATTGATGAGACAGAATTATTTAATCAAACTAAAGACTATGTTCGGCAAATTGCCCCAAGCAAAGAGAATATAGTTAAGTTGTATCAATCTAAGGATACTCCTATTTTTGAAAAATACAATGTCGAGAGACAAATTAAAACCTCTTTTGGAAAATCAGTATCCATGAGCAAAGGAGCTTATCTGATTATAGAGCACACCGAAGCAATGCATGTAATAGATGTGAATAGCGGAAACCGTTCTAACAAAGCTGCTAATCAAGAAGATACAGCTCTCGAAGTAAATATGATTGCTGCCGCAGAAGTTGCTAGACAATTACGTTTAAGAGATATGGGAGGAATTATAGTTGTCGATTTTATTGACTTGTCTAATCCAGAAAACCGAAAAATTCTATATGAATTTTTAAGAGATGAAATGAGTGACGACAAAGCAAAACACAAAATATTGCCTCCAAGTAAATTCGGAATAGTACAAATTACTAGACAAAGAGTACGACCAGAGGTAAATATTGAAACTCGTGAAGAAAATCCGAATAATGAAAATGGAGACATTGAAGCACCCATTTTGATATTAGATCGCATTGCTTCCGATTTAGAAAGAATTAGTAAGTTGCATAAAAAAATTGTTCTAAATGTGCATCCTTTTATAGCTGCTTACCTTGCAAAAGGATTTCCGTCTTTGCGTTCAAAATGGTTTTTTGAACATAAAAAATGGATAAAAATTATTCCACGTGATGCTTACACGTATCTTGAATATCATTTTTTTGATAAACATGGGAATAAAATTATTGATTAAATTATAAAAAACCACCTATCTACCTAAGATTGGTGGTTTTTTTATTTACAGTGAATCTTTTTTAAAGATTAAAATAATTAAACTAATACCTAAACATACGCCCTTTCCATTTATAATTGCCAAAGAAAGAGTAAAATACTACCAAACTACTAAAAAACGGATACAATAAGCTACTTGCTAAAATGTAGTTTAATTTTATTTTATAAAAAGAGTTTCCTCCCATCAAAAAAATATAATCAATTATTAATTTTAATAAAAGCAGTACAAATAAATATTTGAACACTGAAAAATATACTATTGTGAGCAGTATTCCTATAACAAACAATAAATTTGCACTTACAACACTAATTCCTAATTGCTTGCTATATAGTGTTTTATACTTACTTGCTTTACTAGCCCATCTAATTCGTTGATTTAGTAGTGCTTGCCACGAACTCTCACTCTTTGTGCTTACAATACAGGTTTCCGATTGTAAATATGCCACGGAATTTGGTTCTTTTTCTAAGGCTTTTTGTAGCAAAAAAACATCATCACCACTTGCCATAGTTTCATTCCCTTGAAATCCATTTAAAGATTTAAAAAAATTTCTCTCATAACAAAAATTAGCTCCATTACACATAAATGCTTGTTTGTTGCCAAAAGTTCCTATTGTGGTTGTTTGCAAGCTTAAAAAATCTAATATTTGAAAATTTGAAATAAAAATAGAATCTTCTTCAAATTTGACTGGTGCGGCAATCATTTTTATGTTGCCTTCTTGAATGCGTAAATCAAAAGTTTTTAGCCATAATCTAGGAACGATACAATCGGCGTCAGTAGTAACAATCCATTGGTTTTTTGCCTTTTTTATAGCAAGATTTATCGCTTCTTTTTTTGGAGAAATTGCCTTTTTACTATTTTTTAAATGTGTAATTTGAAAGGAATAGCTAGAAAATACGGTTGGAATATCCGAAAAATCATCAATCAAAATTACCTCAAATAATAGGTTTGGATATTCTAACTGCTCTATCGAATCTAATAATTTTGGTAAATTTTCTATCTCATTTCTATACGGAATAATTATAGAAAAGCTAGTTTGTGGTGTTACATTAGTATAAGAAAACTTTTTTAGTGAATAAAATCCATTAAGTATCCACAAAATATTTATGTAGTAAGCCGTAAATATAAAAATATAAAAAGTAAAAATTATTTCCATTTGGGTTTGTATTGCATTACATAAATACTTCCAATAAAAACAGGTATTACCACATTTAAAAACCACATTAAAGTAGTTATAAATACTACAATCCAATCATTAACATCTTGTAAAGTAAAAAAATAAACTGCAATACTGCCTTTAACAGCAAAGTCTAAAAACTGAAAAGAGGGTAATGCCGATGCTAAAAAATAGACAGTAGTTATGGTGGCCATTAAAGTTAGATACGATAAATTGACATCAAATGCGATGAGCAAAAAATAATATTGATGTGAAAATACTAGATACCGTGCAACTCCTAATAATGCGTTCTTTCGGTGAATGTTTTCAGGAACTTCTTGTAGTTTGTGTGTAAAATTTTGAAAAGAATATCCTTTTATCTTTATTTTTTTGACTAATTTTAAAAGTATGTAAACCAATATTATGATGGCTATTATAATTAATGCCCAATAAGTAAATCCAATAAGAAACAACCCAATTACTCCAAAAAACACGGTAAGAAGCAATTGAATTCCGTTGCAAATAATATTTAAAAACAATATGCTTTTTGTTTCTTTTTTTGTGTAATATAAAGCTTTTCCCGCATATTCTCCTAATCCATTTGGCGTAAAAATACCGGCGGTAAGCGATGCAAGTACTTGCTTTGTAGCTTCCAATAAGCTGATTTTATGAATTGTGGAAACTAAATTCTGCCATTTTAAAATTTCTAAAAATCTATTTAATACACTTAAAAATAATATAAAAATTATTCCAGTAATCGAGTCATTTTTTCTCAAAAGAATTTGAAAAACCTCCCAATTTATCCCATTGTTTTTGGAAAGTTGTTGGTAAATAAAAAAAAAGGCAGCAATTACAATCAAAAGTTTGATTATAAAAACACCTAATTGTTTAGCTTTGTACGAAATTGTAATCATCGGCACAAAGTAACAAACTTTATACTAAAAAATTGATAAACGAAAGGATTATATTAGGAATTGACCCCGGAACCACCATTATGGGATTTGGACTTATAAAAGTAGTGAACAAAAAAATGGAATTTATTCAATTAAACGAACTAATTCTGAATAAATACCACGATCATTATCAAAAATTGCGAATTATTTTTGAACGCACCATTGAGTTAATTGAAACATACCATCCAGACGAAATTGCTATCGAGGCTCCTTTTTTTGGCAAAAATGTGCAATCTATGTTAAAATTAGGACGTGCACAAGGAGTTGCAATGGCAGCAGGTTTGTCTAGACAAATTCCAATTACGGAGTATGAACCGAAAAAAATAAAAATGGCTATTACGGGAAATGGAAATGCTAGTAAAGAGCAAGTTGCTAAGATGTTACAGCAATTATTAGGATTAAAAGAATTGCCGAAAAACTTAGATTCTACCGATGGTTTGGCTGCAGCAGTTTGTCATTTTTTTAATTCAGGAAAATCAGAACTAAATCAAAAATTTTCAGGCTGGGATGCATTTGTAAAACAAAATACTAACCGAGTTGTTAAATAAAATGGCAGGAATTTACATTCATATTCCTTTTTGCAAACAAGCATGTTATTACTGTGACTTTCATTTTTCTACTTCCCTAAAAAATAAAAGTGACCTACTTCTTGCATTAGCAAAAGAACTTGCAATTCGAAAAAATGAATTTAATAATCAAGTTGTAGAAACCATCTATTTTGGTGGTGGAACGCCAAGTATTTTGGATTCAGATGAAATAAATATGCTTATTCAAGAAGTGTACAAGTATTATAGTGTTGTAGAAAATCCCGAAATTACTCTCGAAGCCAATCCAGATGATTTGTCGGAAGAAAAAATTATAGAATTAGCAAATTCTCCTATAAATAGACTCTCCATTGGGGTTCAATCTTTTTTCCAGGAAGATTTGATAAGTATGAATAGAGCTCATTCTGCACTGGAAGCTACAAAATGTTTGGAAATTGCAGTAAAGTATTTTAAAAATATTTCTGTCGATTTAATCTATGGAATCCCAAATATGAGTAATCAAAAATGGCAACAAAATATTCAAATTCTGCTTGATTTTAACATTCCCCATATTTCAAGTTATGCATTAACAGTAGAACCTAAAACTGCTTTGCATAAATTTATAGAGCAAGGTACATTTTCCGCATTAGATGATGGTGCAGCTCGAGAGCATTTTCTGCTTTTACTAGATATTCTAGAAGTGAATGATTATATTCAATACGAGTTTTCTAATTTTGGCAAAAAAAATTACTTTTCCAAAAATAATTCTAGTTATTGGCAAGGAAAAAAATATATTGGAATTGGTCCATCGGCACACAGTTATGACGGAAAATCGAGAAGTTGGAACGTTAGTAATAATTCTAAATATATAAAAGGTGTTCTTTCTAATAATTTAGAAATGGAAACAGAAATTCTGTCTTTAACCGATATGTATAATGAATATGTAATGACCGGCTTACGAACCATTTGGGGAATTTCGGTTGCTAAAATAGAAAGCAATTTTGGGTTAATTTTTAAGAATTATTTTTTTAAAAATGCCGAAAAATATCTAAAAAATGGTACATTACAACAAATAAACGATACGATTACAGTTACAAAAAACGGAAAGTTTTTGAGCGATGGAATTGCAAGCGATTTATTTTATGTAAATTTGAATAAATAAATATTTAGTCATGTTTGCAACTATTTTACACGATTCTAAATCATATACAGTTAATTTGGCTGAGCCATTAGACATCTCCATTCCTTTAACAAATTCATCCAAAAATCCTATTGCGTGGTATCAAGAAGCACCTGTAATTGCCCCTGTAAAAATGGGAAATTGGGTGGGGAAAGTATCTGAAGGAAAATCTTCTACCAACTTTAATAATATCTTCTTCAATCCACATGCACATGGAACACACACAGAATGTCTGGGTCATATAACTGTCAATTTTTATAGCATTAATCAATGCTTAAAACACTTTTTTTTTATCGCAGAACTTATTTCTGTACAACCAATATTGGAAGGGAACGATTTAATTATAAAAAAACAACAACTGCAAGAATTATTACTCGAAAAACGTCCAAAAGCAATAATTATTAGAACATTACCAAATAATATGGAGAAAAAAAACAAAAATTATTCCAATACAAATCCTCCATATTTAGATCAAAATGCTGCAAACTATCTTAAAGAAATAGGAATAGAACATTTATTAATTGATTTGCCAAGTGTAGATAAAGAAAAAGACGAGGGAAAATTAGTATCTCACAAGGCTTTTTGGAATGTTACCAATATACACGCTTTAAATCCTGATGCCAGACTACATTGCACAATTACAGAAATGATTTTTGTGCCAAATTATATTTTAGACGGAACTTTTTTGTTAAACATACAAATAGCTTCTTTTGAAAACGATGCAAGTCCTAGTAAGCCTGTTTTATATCAAATTTTAAAAGCATAAAAGTTATTTTTTTCTTAACACACGCATTAAAACACTAAATGCGCCACGAATAAAGCTAGCACTTGTTACTACTTTTAGGACAGATTTTCCAATAACTTCGGTAGTACTTGGTTCTTTAGACTCTTTGGTTACTTCCTCTGTTTCTTCTGTTTCGGTGTTAATTTCTTCAATTTTTTTATTAAGAATTTCGTAGGCACTCTCTCTGTCAATAGTTTCTGAATACTTTTCGACTAATTTTGATTGTTTGTTAATAGTGGTAATTTCCTCCTCGGTTAAAATATCCATTCTACTTTCGGGAGCACGCATCATGGTAGCCGCAAGTGGCGTTGGAATTCCTTTTTCGTTTAGAACTGTAACCAGAGCTTCTCCAATTCCTAAGGAAGTTAACAGATTTTCAGTGTCATAAAACTCCGAACTAGGATAGTTGTCGGCAGTTTGTTTAATTTCCTGTCTGTCATTTGCAGTGAAAGCTCTTAAAGCATGCTGAATTTTAAGTCCTAATTGTGCTAAAACTCCTTTTGGAATATCCATTGGGTTTTGCGTGATAAAATATATTCCAATTCCTTTAGAACGAATTAATTTTACAATAGTTTCAATTTGGTTTAAAAGTGTTTTACTAGCTTCGTTAAATATAAGGTGTGCTTCATCTATAAAAATAACCAATTCGGGTTGCTCTACATCACCTTTTTCGGGCATTGTATTGTATATTTCTGCCAAAAGATTAAGCATAAAGGTAGAAAACAATTTTGGTTTGTCCTGAATATCGGTAAGTCTAATAATGTTTACATATCCTTGGCCATTTTCGTCAATTCTCATTAAATCTTCAATTTCAAAAGATTTTTCGCCAAAAAAAGTAGTGCCTCCTTGCTGTTCTAGTTCAATAATTTTTCTTAAAATAGTTCCAGTTGTAGCGGTAGAGATTTTTCCATACTCTTCTGAAATTTCGTCTTTCCCTTCATTGGTAATATAATTCATTACCTTTTTGATGTCTTTTAAATCTAAAAGAGGCATTTTTTTATCATCACAGTACTTAAAAACTACTGCAATAACACCAGCCTGTGTATCGTTTAGGTCTAAAATTCTAGAAAATAATACTGGACCAAATTCTGTAACGGTAGCTCTTAATCTTACACCATCTTGTTCCGATAGGGTTAGCATTTCTACAGGAAACGATTTAGGAGAATAAGCCAAACCAATTTTAGCATGTCTATCGGTAATAAATGGTTTTTCTTCGCCGGGTTTTGCAATACCGCTAAAATCCCCTTTAATATCCATCATTAATAGCGGAATTCCTTTTTGAGATAATTGTTCGGAAAGAACCTGAATAGTTTTTGTTTTTCCAGTTCCAGTAGCTCCAGCTATTAAACCATGTCTGTTAAGTGTTTTTAAGGGAATTTTTATGGTTGTGGTAAATGTTTTTCCATTTAGCATTGCACCACCAAGTGTTATAGAGTCTCCTTTATAGGTGTAACCATTTGTAATTGCTGTTACAAAATTTTCTTGCTGTGTCATTTTTAAATTATTCAAAAATTAAAATGCAATATAACTAAAATTATAGGAATACAATCCTCTTTTTATGTTTTTATCATAGCTTCATTATTCTTTTTCTTTAGAAAATGTCTGAAAAAAACTAAAAATCAACAAAATGCATAAAAATTGGCATAAAATTAGCATTACGATATAAAAAAGCAAATAGTCTGATTAAATAGCTAATTATCAATCAATTTTGCTGTATATTTTATAAAATTATCTTTAAAAATACTTACGAAAAATTAAATTTTAGATTTTTTTATGCATATATTTAAAAAAAAGTTTTTTTATTACAAGGAAAAAATTAAATTTGCTCTCATTAACTTATAATAATTTCGGAAATTATAATCAATTAAAAACTAAATTTTAAAAAAAATGGCAAACGTTAAAGCAAAAAAAGAAAGTAGTTCAAAAGGAGGAGATATGTTCTCTGGAATTGTTATTGTGGCATGTATCTTTGTAGGATACCTTATCTGGAACTTTATAATGGGTGCAGGTTCTAACTTTGAAGGAGGAGTTAATACAGGGCATCCACTAGCAGGAAATTATCTAGGAATGGTTTATAAAGGAGGTGTAATTGTACCAGTTTTGATGGGACTACTATTAATGGTTGTTGTTTTTGGTTTAGAAAGATATATGGTAATATCTAAAGCGGCAGGAACTGGTAACTTAGATGTTTTTATGAAAAAAGTACAAGCAAACGTAAACGGTGGTGATATTAATGCTGCAATTGAAACTTGTGATAAACAAAAAGGTTCAGTAGCTAATGCTATTAAATCAGGATTGTTAAAATACCAAGCTGTAAAAGCAGAAGGTTTTGATAGCGAACATGCAACAGAAACAATTCATAAAGAAATTGAAGAAGCTACTTCTCTTGAAATGCCAATGTTAGAAAAGAATCTAACAATTATTTCTACTTTAGTATCTTTAGGGACACTTGCTGGTCTTTTAGGGACAGTAACTGGTATGATTAAAGCGTTTGGTGCATTAGCGTCAGCTGGAACTCCAGACCAAGCTTTGCTTGCAAACGGTATCTCAGAAGCACTTATTAATACTGCTACAGGAATTTCTACTTCTGCATTAGCAATTGTAGTTTATAACTTATTTACTTCTAAAATTGATACATTAACTTACTCTATTGACGAAGCTGCATCTACAATTGTTAACAGCTACAGACACTACAAAGGAAGTTTAAAATAATATAAATGATGTAAAATATTGTTATCAAAATAACGTTATTTTATATATAAAACATATAATAATATGGCTAAAGCAAAATCGCAAAAAAAAGCAACTGCTATTGACATGACCGCGATGTGTGATGTAGCTTTCTTATTGCTAACATTCTTTATCTTAACCGCTACTGCTAAACAACAAGAACCATTGCCAGTTGATATGCCAAATTCAACAGTGCAAACCCAACTTCCCACAACAGATTTAGCAATGCTAACTGTAGGAGATGGTAAAGTATTTTTTGGGGTAACAGGAAGAGAAGTAAGGGTAAAAACTCTAGAACTAATGGGTGCTAAATACGGAATTGCATTTTCTCCAGAAGAAAGACAGCGATTTTCTTTAATTGATGAATTTGGAGTTCCAATGTCACAGTTAAAAAGCTTAATTGAAAAAAATAGCACGGAAAGAAATAAATTAGGGACACAACCAGGTATTCCTAAAGACTCTACAGATAATCAACTTAAAGAATGGATTTATAACGCACGTATTGCAACTCGTGATTTAGAAAACAAAGAACTTAAAGTAGCTATTAAAGGAGATGCAAAACAAGAATATCCTCAAATTAAAAAAGTGATGGATATTTTACAAGACCAGCAAATTAACCAATTTAATTTGGTTACAGGTATGCGAGGAAAAGATTTTTAATATTAAAAAATAGAACGATGGCAGAATTAAATACTGACGACGGCGGCGGAAAAAAAGGCGGTAAGGTAAGGGCTAAAAAAGGAAATTCTAAAGTAGATTTAACTGCTATGGTAGATTTAGCCTTTTTGTTAATAACTTTCTTTATGCTAACTACCTCGCTATCAAAACCTAAATCGATGGATTTAGGAATGCCAGATAAACAGAAAAAAGACGAAAAAACAGAAGAATTACTAGTTGCAGACAACAGAACATTGACTATTTTATTAGGAGCAGATAATAAAATTGACTGGTATATGGGGCAATTTGCAACACCATTAGCGGGTCCAGAAGACTCTAGCTATGGTAAAAATGGAATTCGTAAAGAGCTTTTGTCTAGAGTAAAATCGGTTCCAGAAGTTACAAAAGACCCTAAAAAAGGATTAATTGTAATTATTAAGCCTAGCAAGAAATCTACTTACAAAAATTTAGTAGATATTCTAGATGAAATGGCAATTTGTAAGGTTCCTACTTATGCAATAGTAGATATTACACCTGGTGAAGATAGTTTGTTAGCAAAATAGTAGGTTTATATAACCAATAAAAAATAAAATATGAAATTAGATTTGTTAAAACCACAGTGGTTGGATTTAGTTTTTGAAGGACGTAATAAAAAATACGGTGCTTATGAATTACGTAAAGAAAATCCTAAAACTTCTCTGAAAGCTTTACTATTTGGAGCAGTTATCTTTGGATTAGCTGTTAGTATGCCTCTTATCTTGGAAATGTTACCTAAAAATGACGACTCTAATAAGGTGTTAGACGAGCAAGTAGTGCTAGTAAATTTGGAAACTCCAAAAGAAAATATACCACCACCACCACCACCTCCGGAACCACCTAAACCAAAAATTGATGAGGTTAAGTTCGTGGCTCCAAAAGTAGTGGAAGCTAATAAAGTGGTAGAAGAAATTAAAACCATTGACGAGTTGAAAGATAAAAATATAGCTGCTAAAGATCAAAAAGGAGATGATAAGGCAGATATTGTTATAGACCAGCCAACAGGAAATGCAGATAAAGATGCTGAAATTATTGATAATAATGTATATAGCTCTGCTGGTATAGAAGTGCAGCCAGAATTTCCTGGTGGAGCCGCTGGTTTTTCTAAATATGTTCAAAAAAATTATCGTACCCCAGAAGTAGAACAAGACTTAAAAGGACGTGTTTTTATAGAATTTGTTGTGGAAAAAGATGGTAGTTTAACTGATATTAAAGTTGTCCGCGATTTGGGTTTTGGGACTGGTGCTGAAGCAGTAAGAATGCTAAAAAGTGCTCCAAAATGGAAACCTGGTGTTCAAAACGGAAAATTTATCCGTGTTAGATATAGTTTGCCAATTATGCTTGATATTAAAATGGAATAATTCATGACCAATATTAATTCAAATAAAATTGAAAAGAAATCGCTTCGAGAGCGGTTTCTTTTCGTTATAGGAATATTCTTTTTTTTACTTTATCTTCTTGTAGGGATTGCTATAATTTTCTGGAAGGATATTCCTTTGGATATGAGTTATAATTACAAACTGGCTTTGGGATTACTTATTATTGTGTATGCTTTTTTAAGATTTATTCGTTTTTTTCAAAAACAAATTATATGAAGAATTTAAAAATTATTTTTGCTCTATTGCTTTCTACCGTGTTTTTCTTCGCTTGTAAAGATAAATCTAATGCAACGGATAAAGAAACAATTTTAACAGGAAGCACAACAATTTTGGTAGATGAAACTATCCTTCCTATCATACAGGAAGAAGTCGAGGTTTTTCAAAATCAGTATAACGCGAAAATTAACCTTATTGGGAGTTCAGAAACTGAAATTGCAAAATTAATGTCTGAAAATAAATACCAAATCGCAATTTTAAGTAGAGAATTGTCCAAATCGGAAGAAGCTGTATTCTCTAAAATTAAAATCAAGCCTAGAATTACCCCTCTTGCAAAAGATGCGGTCGCTTTTATAACTAATTCAAAATCTAAAGACTCTTTGATTGATTTACAACAAATTATTGATTTTTCTAAAGGAATTAGTTCTACTGAAATAAAAGGATTAGTATTTGATAATGCAAATTCTAGTTCTTCTCGTGAAGTTAAATTTTTAGCAAAAGTGACTTCTTTTCCTAAAAATACCACTTTTTCATTTAAAACGAATCAGGAAGTTATCGATTTTATTTCTAATAATCCTGGTATGATTGGCGTTGTTGGCGTTAATTGGCTTGTTAATTCAGAAGAAAACAGGAAAGAAGATTCTTCTAAGATAAAAGTGCTAAGTTTAAAAGGTTTAGATTCTAAAAATTATTATAAACCTAGCCAAGAAAACATTGCCACTGGAAATTATCCTCTTGCAAGAACTATTAAACTGTTAAATTATCAAAATTTTTCTGGTTTAGGCATGGGTTTTGCTTCCTTTGTAGCTGGAGAGACAGGACAACGTATTATTTTAAAATCAGGCTTGGTTCCTCTGATTATGCCAAGTCGTAATATTGTTATTCGTAAAGAAATTTTAAAAAAATAAATAATTAAATTAAATAGAATGTATAAAATAATTTTTTTAAGTGCCATAGCTACAGCTCTTGGTTCTTCTGCTAACGCTCAAGATGTTGAATTAGCAAAAAAAGCAATTAATGCAGAACAATTTGAAAAAGCGAAGGGTATTTTGAAAAGTGCTATCGCTACAAACCCTGACAATGGAAAGTTAGATTTTTTATTAGGAAATATCTATTTACAACAAAGTTTACAAGATTCTGCTAAAATTTATTTTGACAAAGGTTTGACCACAAAAGTAGATGCTAATTACAACTTTATCGGACTTGGAGAATTAGATCTTAATAACGGAAATCCGGCTGCTGCTCAATTTAATTTTGATCAAGCTACTAAAGATATTAAGAAAAAAGACATTGAGCCATTTGTGTATATTGGAAAAGCTTTTACACATGCTGAAAAACCTGATTACAAAAAAGCAATTTTAAATCTTAACAAGGCAAAAGCAGTAAATCCTACAAATGCTGAAATGTTGATGGCTTTTGGTGATGCTTATTATTTAGATCATAGTCAAAATGACGCTTATGCTTCTTACAGCAGTGCTTATGATGCGGATAAATCTTTAATTCGTGCCAAAATGCAATTAGGTGTTTTGTTAAAAGAGGCGAAAGCTTTTCAAGAAGCAGTTAATGCCTTTGATGGTGTTATTGCTTTAGATTCTAACTATGGGCCAGTTTATAGAGAGCTTGCCGAAACCTATTTCCAATGGGGATTTAATGACAAGCCTAAATATAAAGAATATACTGCAAAATCTCTTGGGTTTTATGAAAAGTATATGTCTCTTACAGATTATTCTTTGGCCTCTCGTATGCGTCATGCTGAATTTTTAATTGTTGCAAAAGATTATGTAGCACTGGAAAAAGAAGCTAATGAAATGAAAAAACTAGACAAAGTAAATCCAAGAATTTTGCGTTATTTGGGCTATGCTGCTTATGAAAACGGAAATACAGCAGCTGCAATTTCTGCTTTAAATGAATATATTGCAAACCCGACTAATAAAGTTATTGGAAGAGATTATTTGTATTTGGGATTGTCAAAACTAAAAGATGCAGTTCCTGTTCCAGTTGCAGATAGTAAAGAAAAGGTGAAAGTAAACGATGCTTTATTCAATCAAGCTATTGCCGATATTAAAAAAGCAGTAGAATTAGATAAACCAATGGCTAATGACTTAAATGATATTGGTAAAAAATTATTTGACCAAAAATTGTATAAATATGCCGCTGCTATTTACGAAATTGCTGTTTCTAACCCTAAATCTAAAAATTATTTATACGATAACTTTTATTTAGGTTATGCTCTTTATTTTGAAAATTCAGGTAAATTAGCTGGCGAAAAAGTAAATGTGGAAGAACTTAAAAAAGCAAATGCCGCTTTTGCTAATGTTATTACATCCTCTCCAACTACACAAGACGCATACATTTACCAAGCTCGTGTAAACGCACTTTTGCAAAATGATACTGCTGCCCAAGAGCAAATGGCTAAAAGTTATGAAGGATATATCAAAGTATTAATGGATAAAGGTGCAATAGAATTAGATAAACCTGCAAATAAAACGAAGCTAGTTGAGGCATATCAAAATCTTGCTTTATTCTTTAAAAAAGACAAGCCAAAAGCTTTAGAATTTATAACAAAAGCACTGGTTATTAATCCTACCGATACCGATAGCTTAAATATTCAAAAAGCTTTAAAATAAGATTCCTTTTACTTCTATTTGTCATAAAAAAACCGTCTCGTTTATGAGGCGGTTTTTTTAGGATATTACATTTTCTAATTTGTATCCGTTTTATTTTTAACAGTAATTAATAATTATAACATTTTAAAAGTCTTATATTTGTACTTAAACCTACTAAGTTATGAAAAAAATTACTCTTTATTTTATTTTTTTTAGTTCTATCATATTTGCACAAAATGTGCCTCTTGATTATGAACGGATGATAGAAGCAGAAATGAAATCGGCATCAAAACATATAAATTTACCGGTAAACATAAATACACAGAATTATGATATTACATATCAAAAACTAGAGTTTACGGTAGATCCAGCGGTTTATAATATAGCTGGAAAAGTTACCACAACCTTTACAGCACTTTCTAATATGAATACGGTGACTTTTGATTTTTATAAAAAATCTCCAAGTCCTTTTACCATTAATTCTGTCAAAAAAGACGGTATTGACTTGTCTTACACCTATAGTAATACACATGAACTAGTTATAAATTTGCCTACAATTTTAAATACAGGAAATGCTGCTACGGTAGAAATTGTATATAATGGAGCTCCATCTACAAACGAAGAGGCATTTTCTATTGGAACCCATGCTGCAACTCCGGTATTATGGACACTTTCGGAACCATACGGCGCTAGAGATTGGTGGCCTTGCAAGCAGGATTTAAACGATAAAATTAGTTCAATAGATGTGTATATCACTGCTCCATCTACTTACAAAAGTGTTGCTAATGGTTTAGAACAGAGCAGGACAATTGTTGGTTCGAATGCAATTACTCATTTTCATCACGGATATCCAATTCCTGCTTATTTAGTAGCAATAGCGGTAACAAATTATCAAATTTTTAATCAGCAAGGAGGCTTAGGTACAAGCGATAGCCCTAATTTCCCTATAATTAATTATTTGTATCCAGAAGAAGCATCGTCTGCCTCTGCAAGTTTAGCTGTAACACCAAATATTATTAATTTTTATGAAACAAAAATAGGTGCTTATCCTTACCGAAATGAAAAATATGGTCATGCTAGAGCTGGGTTAAATGGAGGAATGGAGCATAGTACTGTTTCTTTTATGAATAGTTGGAGTAGGGGATTAATTGCTCATGAAATGGCACATCAGTGGTTTGGGGATAAAATAACTTGTGGTTCCTGGAAAGATATTTGGTTAAACGAAGGAATAACAGAATATATGTCTGGTTGCGTTGTCGAAAATTTTGATGGAGCAACAAGTTTTGTAAGTTGGAAGAGTTCAAAAATTAATAGTATTACATCTTCCACAACGGGTAATTTATATTTGTATGAAGATCAATTATCGAATGTAGGTAGAATTTTTGATTATAGATTAACATATAATAAAGGGTCTATGGTTACTAATATGCTTCGATTTAAGTTAGGAGACGCTCCTTTTTTTCAAGGACTTCGTAACTATCTTTCGGATACTTCTTTGGCATACGCATACGCTGTTACCCCTCAATTTCAAACTCATTTAGAGGCAGTATATGGAAGTTCTTTGCAAGAATTTTTTAACGATTGGGTGTACAATGAAGGATATCCTATTTACAATATTAATGCCTATAATTCAGGTGCTGGAGAGGCTACAATACAAATTAATCAGACGCAATCTATTACAAATCCTGCACAAACAGGGTATGTTTCTTATTTTGAAATGCCAGTTCCAGTTCGTTTAACCGGTTCTAATACTGGTGAAGTTTTAGATGTAGTGTTGGACAATACTATAAATGGTCAAAGTTATATTGTTTCTGTCCCTTTTGTTGTTACAGGCGTGCAGTTTGATCCTAACAAAAATATTATATCTAAAAATAGCACTGCAACTTTAGGAATTTCAAATTTTTCTTATGAAAATAGTCTTCAAATGTACCCTAACCCTTCCTCTTCGCTATTAAATATTGCACTTCCTTCGATGATTACCTTAAATAAAATAATCTTTTATAATACTCTTGGACAAAATGTTTTAGAAACTAATGCAAAAGAAATAAACATTTCAAGCATCTCATCTGGCATATATTCCGTGTATTTTGATACTTCCGAAGGACTTTTTCATAAAAAATTCATAAAAAAATAATATCACACTACATTTTTTAAAAAAAGTAAGGTGAAAACCTTACTTTTGTCTTTTTATATAAATATTCAAAATTTAAAAATGGGACTATTAATTCAAATTGCACAGATTTTATTTATACTTTCAATACTTGTAATCCTGCACGAATTTGGACACTATGCAACTGCACGAATGTTTAAAGTGCGAGTAGAAAAATTTTATCTTTTTATGGATGTAGGATTTTCTTTATTTAAGAAAAAAATTAAAGATACCGAATGGGGAATAGGGTGGCTGCCAATAGGAGGATATGTTAAGCTTTCTGGTATGATAGATGAATCTATGGATACAGAACAGTTAAATGCACCTGCACAACCATGGGAATTTCGTTCTAAACCAGCATGGCAAAGATTAATTATTATGCTTGGAGGGATAACTGTTAATATTCTATTAGCATGGTTTATTTATACAGTAATGTATAGTACTTATGGACAAAAATATGCTTCTACCGAAAAAATTCAAGAAAACGGATTGGTTTTTGGAGAAGCAGCAATTAATGCAGGGTTTAAAAATGGGGATAAAATAATAAGTGTTGATGGCGAATTTCAGCCTAAATTTAATAGAATGATTATTGATGTGCTACTTGGCGATAAAGTAGTAGTGGAAAGAGATAGTCATGAAAAAACTCTCTTTTTAACAGATGGGCAAAAAGGCAAAATATTAGCCACCGAAGGAAAAGAATTTGCAATGCCAAGAATAACAGAGATTTATGTGGATTCTGTGTTGCCAAAAAGCAATGCGATGCAAGCAAAATTAGAAAAAGGGGATAAAATTATTGCGATAAATAAAGAAAAGATAAAATATTTTGATCAGTTTGCATCTATATTAAATGAAGAAAAAAATGATTCTATTAAACTAACAGTGATTAGGTCTTCTAAGGAGCTGGTTTTAAATGCAAAGGTAAATAAAGAAGGTAAATTAGGCTTTCAGCCTAAATTTGAAGATGCCAAAGATTATCTAGTTGTTAATAAAATGAGCTTGATAAATGCGATACCAGCAGCAGTAAAAGAATCGTACACTCAATTTGTGTATAATATAAAGCAGTTTAAATTAATATTAAGACCCAAAACAGAAGCTTATAAACAAGTGAAAAGTCCAATTGGTATCACTCAGAAATTACCTAAACAATGGGACTGGGAATTTATTTGGGGATTTACAGCTATGTTTTCTATAGGGCTAGCATTTATGAATTTATTACCAATACCAGGGTTAGATGGTGGTCATGCTATATTTACAATTGCAGAAATGATTACCGGAAAAACATTAAGCATAAAAGCTGCCGAAAAAGTACAAACCGCAGGAATGATTATCTTGTTGAGTTTAATGGCTTTAACCTTTGGAAAGGATATTTATGAAATAATTGCTAAGAATTTTTTATAAAAAAATGTTTTTTTATTTTGTATAAATAAAAAATGTTCTTATATTTGCACTCGCTAAACAAAATAAGATTCTTTTTTGAATAGCAAACATACAGTTTCCTTCTTAGCTCAGTTGGTTAGAGCATCTGACTGTTAATCAGAGGGTCCTTGGTTCGAGCCCAAGAGAGGGAGCTACTTTAAATCAGACACTTACGCTTAATTGCATAAGTGTCTTTTTTGTTTAGTTGCATACAATTTACATACAACTAGTGTTAATGTCTCAAAATGTAACTACCTAAGTTCGATTATTAATTATAATCGAAAAATTGAAATGTACATAATCAAAAATTGAAATGTACATTTTTTTGAGCAAATATAATAATCTTTAAACTATATCGCTATATTCTAATATTAACAGCATTTTTGCAAAACTGTAAATATAGTTCGTATGCGTTGTCGACTAACAATGCACCAACGAGTCACTGCTTAATTGTGTGTTTTGATTCCCTTAATTTGTCAGCATAAGCAAATAGATTTAAATAATTTTGAAGATATTTAGAACTTACTCCGTTGAATTGTCTCAAAAAATCTTTTAATTCTCTATGTGTATGATTTACTGTTTGAACATGAACTTTTTTATCTGTTTTACTTACGTGGTTTTTGGCAATAAAGGTTTTGTGAATAAGCAAAGGATTTTCTTTTGCAAAAGATTTGTATGAAGGATGTGCATCTGTTATTAGTGTTGCCTCATCTGAAAGTCTTCCATCAAAAGCTTTAGTGATTTCTTCTGTAGTCAATCTTTTAGTTTCTACGGCTTTTAAAAATGTTTCTCCACCACGTTCAACAGCTGTTACTACTTGGATAACAGTTACTTCTTCGTTTACATTTCGCTTAAAATCAGAATCTCTTTTCAAAACCTTTTTGCTTTTGCAATAAGGACATGGCTTTTTATGTCTTTCAGCAGCAATATTTTCGTAAGCTAAATCAAGTACTTGTCCACTAACTTCATATTCCTGAAGCAATTCATCTAAGATAGATTCCTGTGCAAAAGCAGGTAATCCATGAAATAATTCTTTTATGTTGTCTAGTTCTTTCATTTTACTAAGATAATATAAAAATGCTGTTTATCATAGAATTAAGCGATATTTGCTAAGTTGAACACTCAGGACATCGTTCAGCAATAAATATTAGGTGTAATCTAATTGCTGGAATTATTGCATATCAATTCTTACCAAAAAAATCTTCAATTAAATTTGATAGACTGAAAGACAATTAGTTAGCTTGTATTAATAATCGAACTCAGATTTTAAGTATTAAAGTATCAGTTTGTCCTAAAAAAAATATTTTTATTATTAAAAAAAATAGTAACTTTGATTTTGTGAAACAACTTGTATTTATAATATTATTCTCTTTGCTTTTAAAGCCTGTATTTCCACTTTTGGATTATGCAATTAACTATGAGTTTATTAAAACAGAACTCTGTGTGAATAGAAATAATACTATAATTGGTTGTAATGGAAAATGTTATTTAGTAAAAGAACTTGCTAAAGCTTCTGAAACAGAAAATCCAATGAATACCGATAAAAAAAATAGTGTAAAGCAAATTTTTGAAACACTATTTTTAACAGAAAGTTCTAATTTACTTCCAAATAAGTTTCTTTTTACTTTCTCTAATAATGTTAAAAATACCTATACTAACTTGTATTTTTATACTATTGTCCAAAAATATTTTCATCCACCTACCTTTATAGTCTAAAATTCCATTTAGCAAATAAATAAATTGTTACATTATTTGTGGCAAAGTCTTTATTATTGCTAAAAATTCACATCTTATTAAATTACAGCAAAAAAGACTGTTTTTATTATGAGATATTCCAAAAATTAGAATTAATATAAAGCAATGAAAATAAAAATTAGTTTCATTATAGCTTTACTTTGTTTTGCATCAAATTCTTTTGCACAAGAAAAAGACACGATTGCAAACAGTAAACCTATAATATTAGACGAAATTCTTCTAAAAACGGACGGGCTAAATGCCATTTCACATTCCGTAATAGCCATAGATGAAGCAAAAAAAAATAGCCAGCCAAGAACAGCTACCGATTTGTTTAAAGATATACCAGGATTTAGTATTCAAAAACGAAGTGCTATTGCTGCAGAGCCATCACTTAGAGCGTTTAAGTACGAACAAATGAATGTGAAGTTTGATGCAGGAGGAAAGTATGTACATGCTTGTCCCAACAGAATGGATCCTATTACCGCACACATTATCCCTGAAGAAGTTCGCAAAATAGAAGTTGTAACAGGGCCTTTTACTACCAGATTTGGACAAACCTTTGGAGGAATTGTAAACATGGTTACTACCCCATTAATTCCTAATACAAATGGCGTTTTTGGTGAAATACAAAGTGGATATGAAAGCAATGGTAATAATAGTGCCTCTAGAGCCGAGTTGCAATTTGTTCAAAATAAATTCAATCTTACCTTAAATGGTGAGTATAGAGACTACGGAAATTACAAAGATGGCAATGGAGTAATCACACCTTCTGGGTTTATAACTAAGAGTTATTCTGCAAAAGCGGGATACAATCTTACCGAAAACCAAACCGTTAGATTGGATTGGAGACAAAAATTTGGCAGTCAAATTATTCATACCGGTTTGCCAATGGATTCTCCTTATGATGATAGCTATAGTCTAGGATTAGATTATAAATGGAAATTTGTTTCTGAAAAAATTAAGAATATTTCTTTTAAATCCTATTATACATTTGTAGATCATTTAATGACAAATGGTTTCGAATTAGATAGCCCAAGACCAAATTATCCAGCTACAGATGCTAGAACTCCTGTTACTTCTACTTCTTATGGAGGTCGTTTTGAGATAGAACATCAGCCAACCAAAAAATTAAAAGCATTTTATGGCGCCGATTTAGATTATATTTTTAGAGAAGGAAAAAAATCAGTTACTGCTAATGTAAACCCTGCAACAGGTGTGCCATTTACAAATCCTACAACTAACACATCTGAAGTATGGCAAGATGCAACCATAAATGATTTTGGTGTTTTTACAGAATTTAATTATTCATTTAGTGATTATCTTGCTGCAACAGTAGGTGCAAGGGTTGATTATGTAACCGCAAAAATTGCAAGTCCAGATCCAGGATTTTTTGCAATATATGGCATCGTATCAGACAAAACAGACATTACTTTTGCGGGACATGTTGGGTTAAAATTTAATAAAAATAACTGGAATACACAATTGTCTTTTGGAAAAGGTGTTAGAACACCATCTATGATAGAACGCTACATTTATCGTTTTGAGATAGGTTCCGATTCTCGTCAATACATAGGAAATCCAAATCTTAAACCTGAGGTTAATTATCAAACAGAACTATCCGTATCTAAAAAAAATACCAATTTAAATATTGGTGCTAGTATATTCTTTTCTTATATGGACAATTATATAACAGGAATATTAAGACCATCTTTAACGGCTGGTGGTGGTTGTGGAGGAATGGTACCAACGGCACCAAAACAATTTTATAATGTAAATGCGTATCAGTATGGAGGAGAAGTTTATCTTAATTATAAAATTATAGAGAGTTTATCTTTTAATACTAATATTTCTTATACAAAAGCACGAAACTTAACTTTAAAAGAACCGTTGGCTCAAGTATTCCCAATGGCAATTAGAAATGAGTTAAAGTTTGAAAAACCAGCATATTGGATAAGTTTCCGTACTGAAATTGTTGCTCAACAAAATGATTTTGCTCCTAGTTTTGCAGAAACAGCAACTCCAGGATACAAAGTTTTTGATTTAAGATTAGGCTATAAACCTATAAAAAGCCTTACATTAGGAGGTTCGGTTTTAAATATTTTTAACGAAGCCTATTATTCACATTTGAATTTTGCTTTCAAAAATGCGGACTTTAATAATGGCTACAGAATTCACGAACCAGGCAGAAACTTTAGCTTTTTTGCCAAATATAATTTTTAATAATAAATTTTTAATAAAATGGAAAATAGAATAAAATTTTTAGCAATTGTTTTTTTAACAACAGCCATTACTGCATTTACCTCTTGTTCAGACGATGATATTACACTTCCTACAGACACTCACGAAGATGCTTATGTAGATGTAATATTAAAAAAAACATCTATGAATGGAGCAGATAAATATGTCCCTGTATTTATGGCTGGCGGAAATACAATTAATGCAACTGGATGTACAGTAACAGACCCTAACAATACTACTTTTAATATTGAACAAACTTGGGCAGGCCCAGGAAATTTGAATGGGAAAGGAACTCTTTCTAGAACAAAACCACCAATGGGAACTTACACTTTTCAGTTGAAATTTGCTGATGGATACACCAAAACAATGACTGATGTTCTTGTTGATAATGACTTGTCGTTACCAATACCTATCACAGTTACTAGAATTGCTACTACAGCAATAACACCTGCTAAAATAAAACTAGACTGGACGGCTGTTCCAAATGCAGATTTGATTTGTGTAAAATTAACAGAATTAAATATTGATGGAACAAAACCATTGTTTAAAATTGGAAAACTACCCGAAAACGCTACAACTTATACTATTAATATTGATGGAAGTACTGGCTGGATGCGACCAACGAACGATTTGGTTACAGGAACAAATTATTATATTACCGTTGCTGCTAAAAAAGTAGAAGCTGGAAAACCGATAGATGGAGCTAGCAAGGACTTTGATTTTAGTGCTTGCTCAAAAGTACAAATAACGTATTAGTTATAAAATACTGTATTTGAAAAAAGAGTTACATTTTTATTATGTAACTCTTTTTATGCTTTCTATAAAAGCCCAATTTATTATTTTCTTTTTGCTGGAGGGACAGCACAAATAGCACTTTTGCTAGTTTTTAGCCCCCACCTTTAGTCCTTACCAAATATTTTTTTATTAAATATAATTAATATAACTACTCCGATGGAAATAGACATATCGGCAACATTAAAAATAGCATTAAAAAAGGTAAAATCTTTTCCTCCAAAAAATGGCAACCACGAAGGCAAATTTCCACTCCAAATTGGGAAATATAGCATATCTACCACTTTGCCATAAAACCAACTTCCGTATGGATTTTTAGAGAATAAAGTTGCTGTATTGTAAGAACTATCGTTAAATATTTTTCCATACCCTACGGAGTCTATGATATTCCCAAATGCACCTGCCAGTATAAGTGCTAGTGCAACAATTAAAATAGGGGAAGATTTTTTTTTGGTGGCATCCCAAATCCAATATCCTATTCCTATTACTGCACATATTCTAAATAAAGTAAGAGCTAATTTTCCGTAAATACCTGGTATTTCAACTCCCCAAGCCATCCCTTCATTTTCGATAAATAATATTTTAAACCAAGAAAAAACGGGTACTTCTTCATGTAAAATAAAATGTGTTTTTACATATATTTTCGAAATTTGATCTATTAGTAAAACCAGTATTACTATGAGGTAAGCCTTTTTTAAGTTCATTTAAATATCTATTATTAAGTGGCAAAAATAAGAAATAAATATAAAAAACGCCCCATTTGGAGCGCTTAAAATATTGTAATTAAAAGTTATCGTTGCAAATTCTTAGCTTCTATACTCATCGTAGCATGTGGAACAATTTTTAGACGCTCTTTCCCAATTAATTTTCCAGTAACTCTACACACTCCATAAGTTTTGTTTTCTATTCGTACCAAAGCATTTCTTAGATCTCTAATAAATTTTTCTTGGCGGATAGCTAACTGAGAATTAGCTTCTTTGCTCATGGTTTCGCTACCTTCTTCAAATGCTTTAAATGTAGGTGATGTATCATCGGTTCCATTATTTAAGTCATTCATATAAGCACTACGAATAAGGTCTAAATCATTTTTTGCCTTGTCTAATTTTTGTAAGATTAATGCTTTAAACTCCGCTAAGTCCGCATCATTATATCTTATTTGTTCATCTACCATAGTCTTATATTTTAGAAATTAAAATTCTTGTTTTAATAGCATCAAATTCAATATCTGTGCCATTTTCTAATTTTTGTTCAAAGACAATCTCGTCTGTTAATGTCTCTTCTTTTATGTATGTTTCATTTGCATGGATTGCAATTTTTAAATCCTCATTGTCAGTCAGTAATACTTTAATCCTATCAGTAACCTCTAGTCCAGATTCTTTTCGAATGTTTTGAATTCTATTGACTAATTCTCTTGCAATTCCTTCTTCTTTTAATTTCTCCGTGATTGTAATATCTAAAGCAACAGTAATTCCCTCTGCATTTGTTACTAACCAACCTGGAATATCTTGTGAAGATATCTCCACATCATCTGAGGTTAAAATTACACTATTTCCCGAAATAACAATTTCTAGTGTTCCCTTGCAATCTAATTGACTAATTTGATTTGCTGAAAGAGATTGTATCTCCTTGACAACCAAATTCATACCTTTTCCAAATCTTGGCCCTAATGTCTTAAAATTAGGCTTTATTTGTTTAACCAACATACTTGATGCATCGTCCAAAAGTTCTATTTCCTTTACATTTACTTCCGCTTTTATTAGGTTAGAAACTGCTATTATTTCTTCTTTAAAAAGCTCGCTAGAAGCTGGAATCATTATCTTTTGCAAAGGTTGTCTAACCTTAATCATTTCCTTTTTTCTTAAGGACAAAACCAAAGAAGAAACAGTCTTTGCCTTCATCATTTTGCTCTCTAATGATTTATCAACAAAGTTTTCAACTAAAATTGGAAATTTCGCCAAATGTACACTTTCATACCTTTCTTTTTGTGTCGTTTTTGTTAAATCTCTGTAAAGTTTATCGGCATAAAATGGAGCTATTGGAGCTATCAGCTTGGAAACCTCTAAAAGGCAAGTATATAGTGTTTGATAGGCAGCTATTTTATCTGGAGCATATTCCCCTTTCCAAAATCTTCTTCTACACAATCGAACGTACCAGTTACTTAAATTTTCTTGAACAAAGTCAGAAATAGCACGAGCAGCTTTTGTTGGTTCGTAATCTGCATAAGTTTCATCTACGGTTTTTATCAAAGTATGTAATTCTGATAAAACCCAACGGTCAATTTCCGGTCTCTCATTCAATGGAATTTCAGCTTCAGAATAGTTAAAATTATCCAAATTGGCATACAAAGCAAAGAACGAATATGTATTGTACAAAGTTCCAAAAAACTTACGCTGTACTTCAACTATACCATCTATATCAAATTTCAGATTATCCCACGGGTTCGCATTAGAAATCATGTACCAGCGAGTGGCATCTGGACCATATTTTGCGATAGTTTCAAAAGGATCGGTTGCATTCCCAAGTCGTTTAGACATTTTTTGCCCGTTTTTGTCTAGAACTAATCCGTTTGAAACTACATTTTTATACGCAATTTTATCAAAAACCAACGTTCCGATGGCATGTAATGTATAAAACCAACCACGAGTTTGATCGACACCTTCTGCAATAAAATCGGCAGGAAACGCTTTGTTTTCGTCTATTAAATCTTTGTTTTCAAAAGGATAATGCCATTGTGCATAAGGCATCGCGCCTGAATCAAACCAAACGTCAATCAAGTCACTTTCACGTTTCATCAATTTTCCTGATGGCGAAACCAAAACGATGTTGTCAACCACATTTTTATGTAAATCAACCAAATCATAGTTTTCTTCGCTCATATTTCCAACTACGAAACCTTTGAATGGATTTTCTTTTTGGAAACCAGCAGCGATTGATTTTTCAATTTCGGAATGCAATTCTTCTACTGAACCGATTAGCATTTCTTCCGTTCCATCTTCGGTTCTCCAAATTGGTAATGGAATTCCCCAATATCTTGAACGCGACAAGTTCCAATCGTTGGCATTTTTCAACCAATTTCCGAAACGACCTTCACCAGTTGCTTTTGGTTTCCAGTTAATAGTTTCGTTCAAATCAAACATTCTGTCTTTGATTTCGGTTACTTTGATGAACCAAGAATCTAACGGATAATATAAAATTGGTTTGTCTGTTCTCCAACAATGAGGGTAACTGTGTACGTATTTTTCAACTTTGAAAGCCTTATTTTCTTCTTTCAATTGGATAGCAATTTCCACATCAGCAGAACGTTCTGGAGCTTCGCCATCGTTGTAATATTCATTTTTAACGTATTTTCCAGAATAGCTTCCTAAACCTTGAATGAATTTACCTTGTAAATCAACTAAAGGAGCAGGATTTCCGTTTTCGTCTAAAACCAACATTGGTGGCACTTCAGGCGTTGCTTCTTTCGCAACTTTTGCATCATCTGCACCAAAAGTTGGAGCTGTGTGTACAATTCCAGTTCCATCTTCGGTAGTTACGAAATCACCAGCAATCACTCTAAATGCATTTTCAGGATTTAGATATGGCAATGCCAACTTCATTAATTGCTCGTATCGAATTCCAACTAAATCAGCACCTTTGCATTCAGTTAAAATTTGATAAGGAATATTTTTATCTCCTTCTTTAAAATTCTCGAAATCTGATGCTTCATTTGAAACAAAAAATCCTTTTCCAAACTGTTTTCTGACAAGGTTTTTAGCCAAAATTACTTTAACAGGACGAAAAGTGTATTGATTGAAAGTTTCCACCAAAACATAATCGATTTTTGGACCAACTGTCAATGCTGTGTTTGATGACAAAGTCCAAGGAGTTGTTGTCCAAGCAAGAATATGAATATTACCAAATGCTTGTAAAAAGCTTGGTAATGTTTCTGTTTTTGCTAGAAATTGTGCTACAACTGTTGTATCTGTAACATCTCTGTAACTTCCTGGTTGGTTTACTTCGTGTGAAGACAATCCAGTTCCAGCTTTTGGGGAATATGGTTGGATGGTGTAGCCTTTGTATAGTAAATCTTTGTTGTAAATTTGTTTCAGCAACCACCAAACGGTTTCCATATATTTGGATTTGTACGTCACATACGGGTCTTCCATATCAACCCAATACCCCATTTTTTCGGTAAGGTCGTTCCACACGTCGGTATAGCGCATCACGGTTCGTTTACACGCTTCGTTGTATTCTTCTACCGAAATGGTTTTTCCGATGTCTTCTTTGGTAATTCCTAATTCTTTTTCAGTTCCAAGTTCCACAGGCAAACCATGTGTGTCCCAACCTGCTTTACGCTTTACTTGAAAACCCTTTTGCGTTTTATAGCGACAAAAAATATCTTTAATAGCACGTGCCATTACGTGGTGGATTCCTGGTAATCCGTTTGCGGAAGGTGGTCCTTCAAAAAACACATAAGGTTCCTTTCCTTCTCGTGAAGTTACAGATTGTTCAAATATATTTTCTTTTTTCCAAAAATCAAGTACTTCTGATGCTACATTCGGCAAGTCAAGCCCTTTGTATTCGGTAAATTTTGTGCTCATTTTGTTCTAATCTAATTTCAGAATGCGAAAGTACTAAATTGTTTTTAATTTTCTTGTATAGGTACTTTTTTAAATAAAAAAACGTTCAATTTCTTGAACGTTTTTTTATTTATTAGTAGTAAACTATTACAGACTAAGCTTCAAATGGAATTACAGAAACATACGATTTATTTTCTGCTTTTTTCTGAAATTTCACAACTCCATCAACTTTAGCATGTAAAGTATGATCTTTTCCCATGTAAACATTTTCACCTGGGTTGTGTTTAGAACCTCTTTGTCTAATAATGATGTTTCCTGCAATTGCAGCTTGTCCACCAAAAATCTTAACGCCTAAACGTTTTGATTCTGATTCTCTACCATTTTTCGAACTACCGACACCTTTCTTGTGAGCCATGACGTTTTGGTTTTATAAGTTAATATTTAAAATTAAACAGCTTTACCACCGTTCAATTCATCTTGTAGTTTTTTTAATTCCTCCATTTTGCCATCAGCAGCAAGTTGTGCTTGTTGTCCCCATGTTGTTGGGTCTAAATGTTGCACTTTGTTTGTTGATGCGTCTAAAATTTCTTTTACAGAATCAGCAGAAGCATTTGCTAATTTTGCAAATGTATTAATTCCAGCAGCAACTAATGCTTCAGCAGCTTTTGGGCCAATTCCTTCAATAATTACTAAATCATCTCCTTTTTTAGGAGTTTTTGCAGTTTTAGTTGCTTTTTCTTCAGCAACTTCCACTAATTTTTCAGTTTTTGGAGCTACTTCTTTTTTTGGAGCTGGAGCAGCTTTTTTTCCACCAGTTGTACTAATTCCTTCCACCAGAATTTGTGTTAAATACTGACGGTGACCATTTCTTTTTTTGTATCCTTTTCTTCTTTTCTTTTTGAAAACGATTACTTTATCACCTTTTAAGTGTTGTAACACTTTAGCTTCTACTGAAGCACCTTCTATAGCTGGGGCGCCTAAAGTAATGCTACCATTATCGTCTAATAAAAGAACTTTGTCAAAAGAAATTTTTGAGCCTTCTTCATTAGCTAAACGGTGAACATAAACCTTTAAGTCTTTGCTTACTTTAAATTGTTGCCCTGCTATCTCTACGATTGCGTACATAACAAATTGTTTATTAATTTTTAAGGTTGCAAAGATATAACAATTTATTTAATTAGCAATATATTTATTTATTTTTGTTTTAGAAGATTTGAAATTTAAATATTTAAAGTATCTTTGATGTAACAAAAACTACTTTGTAAAGACTAAAATAGAAAAAATCATTAATTTTATGAAAAAACTAGTAATGGCAATAAGTTCATTATCCTTATTAGGAGGAACGGCTTCGGCACAAAAAGTTGAATTTCAGGAGTATAATTTAGATAATGGCTTGCATGTTATTTTACACCAAGACAAATCGGCACCTGTGGTTATCACTTCGGTGATGTATCATGTAGGTTCAAAAGACGAATCTCCAAACAGAACGGGATTTGCTCATTTTTTTGAACATCTTTTATTTGAGGGTACTCAAAATATTAAACGTGGAGAATGGTTTAAAATTGTTACGGCTAATGGTGGCGTAAACAATGCAAATACTTCTGATGACAGAACTTACTATTACGAAGTTTTTCCGTCTAACAATTTAGAGTTAGGCTTGTGGATGGAGTCGGAACGGTTGATGCATCCTGTGATTAATCAAATAGGTGTAGATACTCAAAATGAGGTTGTGAAAGAAGAAAAAAGACTTCGTGTGGACAATCAGCCTTATGGGAACTTACTTGCAGAGGTTAAAAAAAATATGTTTGTAAACCATCCGTATCGCTGGGCGACTATTGGCTCTATGGATCATCTAGATGCTTCTAAATTAGAAGAATTTCAAGCTTTTAATAAAAAGTTTTATATCCCAAACAATGCAGTTTTAGTGGTGGCTGGGGATATTAGCGATATTGCTAAAACCAAAGAGTGGATTCAGAAATATTTTGGTTCTATCCCAAAAGGAGAAGCAATTGCACGAAATACATTTGCAGAAATGCCAATAACAGAAACTATCAAAGCTACTTACGAAGATTCTAATATAAAAATACCTATGATGGTTGTGGCATACAGAACACCATCTATGAAAACTAGAGATGCAAGAGTTTTAGACATGATTTCTACCTATTTAAGTGATGGTAAAAGTTCCAAATTATACAAAAAAATTGTAGACGACAAGAAAATGGCTTTGCAAATAGGTGCTTTTAATTATTCGCAAGAAGATTACGGATTGTATATCTTGTACGGTTTGCCTCAGGGAGAAACTACTACAGCTGGATTATTGAAAGAAGCAGACGAAGAAATTATCAAACTTCAAAAAGATTTAATCTCTGAAAAAGATTTCCAAAAATTGCAAAACAAAAATGAGAGTCAGTTTGTAAACAACAATGCTTCTATAGAAGGAATTGCATCAAATCTAGCTACCTATTATATGCTATATGGAGATGTTAATTTAATTAATACCGAAGCAGATATATACAGGTCTATTACTAGAGAAGAAATTAGAGAAGTGGCACAAAAATACTTAAACCCAAATCAAAGACTAATTCTAGATTATGTTCCAACCAAAGATAAAGCTCAAAACTAAAATCATGAAATTAAATATTCAAGAATCTCAAATACTAAAAATAGCTAATAGGTATAAATTTTTTCTACTATCTTTTCTGTTTTTAACAGTAACAACTATGCAAGCACAAAATAATAGAATGCAACCTAAGTCTGGACCTTCTCCAACCGTAAATGTAGGAAAACCAAAAAGCTTTACTCTCCCAAACGGATTAAAAGTAATGGTGGTAGAAAACAACAAACTTCCAAGAGTTTCTTTCAACCTAAAAATAGATAATAACCCTTTTGCCGAAGGAGATAAAAAAGGAATTGACGCTTTAACAAGTGCAATGATAGGAAAAGGAACCTTAAAAACACCAAAAGATACTTATAATGAAGAAATAGATTTTATTGGTGCCGATATAGATTTTTCTTCCAATGGAGCTTATGCAAGTGGATTATCTAAATATGCTGGACGTATTTTAGAATTAATGGCAGACGGTTGTTTAAATCCCAATTTTACACAAGAAGAGCTAGATAAAGAAAAGTCCAAATTAATAGAAAGCTTAAAATCTAATGAAAAGAGCGTAGCTTCTGTTGCCTCTAGAATAGAAAACTTTTTAGCCTTTGGAAAAAATCACCCTTCAGGAGAATATGTAACTGAAAGTACAATTAATAATGTTACATTACAAGATTTAATAAAACATTATAACACTTATTTTGTTCCGAACAATGCCTATTTAGTAATTATAGGAGATGTGAAATTTGATGATGTAAAACAAAAAGTAGAAGAAGCATTTGAATCTTGGAATAATTCTACAGCACCACAACTTAGCTATAACGATCCAAAAAACGTACAATACACGCAGATAAATTTTATTGACATGCCTAACGCAGTACAATCTGAGATATCGTTAATAAATACCGTAAATTTAAAAATGACTGACAAAGATTATTTTGCAGCATTACTTGCAAACCAAGTACTTGGAGGAGATTTTAATAGCTATTTAAACATGAATTTGCGTGAAAAACACGGCTGGACATATGGTGCTCGTTCTAGCATTAATGGAAACAAGTTTGTAACCAAATTCAAAGCTAGTTCCCAAGTGCGTAATGCAGTAACAGACAGTGCCGTAGTTGAATTTCTTAACGAGTTAAAGAAAATTCGTAAAGAAAAAGTTTCAGACGAAATGCTAAATAATGTAAAAGCTGGTTATATAGGAAAGTTTGTAATGCAAATTGAAAAACCCGAAACTGTTGCCAGATACGCTCTACAAATAGAAACACAAAAATTACCAGCCGATTTTTATGAAAATTATATTAAAAGCATTAACGCCGTTACACCAGAACAAGTAATGCAAGCTGCTAACAAATATTTTTTAGCAGATAATATTAGAATTGTAGTGGTAGGAAAAGCTAGTGACGTACTTTCTGGTCTGGAAAAATTAAAAATTCCAATATTCTATTTTGATAAATGGGGAAATCCTAGCACTAAACCTGAACAGAAAAAGGCAGATGCAACCGTAACTGTTAAAAGTGTTTTAGATAAATATGTTGCTGCAATTGGTGGAGAAAAAGCATTAAAATCCGTAAAAACATCTTACATAAAATCGATGGGAACCATTCAAGGCATGCCGCTAGACCTTATTGTTAAAACAGACGCTTCTGGAAAACTAAAAGTAGAAATGATTGCAATGGGAATGACTATGATGAAACAAGTTGTAAACGAAAATGGGGCTTACATAGAGCAACAGGGACAAAAAACGGTTATTGAAGGGGACAAATTTAACCAAATAAAAGCAGCAGCAAGCCCATTTCCTGAATTAACAATGCTAAACAACCCAAATTTAACATTGTTACCAATAAAATCTATCAACGGAAAAGATGCCTACGGAATTAAAGATGGAGATAAAGACTACTATTATGATGTGGCTACCAGCTTAAAAGTAGAAACTTCTCAAACAATGGAAGCAAAAGGACAAACAATTAATCAAACTACAAACCTTAGCGATTATAAAGAGGTGAACGGAATTAAAGTACCTTTCAAAATAATTATGAATGTAGGGGTAGATCTGGAACTAAATGCTCAAGAAGTTAAATTCAACGAAGGAGTTACAGATGCCGATTTTCAGTAATTAATATTAGCTTATAAAAAAAGTCGTCTCATAAAAAGTTGAGACGACTTTTTTTATTCTTCTGTTTTTTTTTAAATCATCAAGTTATCTATCATTTTAAGAAATAACATACACAAATGATACCATTTGGACAAAAACTAAATTTTGAAGACCAAAAACCACAACTAAAATTGTAACTTTGCAAAAAAAAGATATTTGAATGGAATTAGCCGTAAAACAAAGTACAAAAATAAATTTGGACAATACTTTACACCAAAAGTAGTTGCTGACTTTATGATTGAAATGGCTAACATTTCTCAAAAATCAAGAATTTTAGAACCTTCTTGTGGAGAAGGGATTTTCTTAGACCTATTAAAACAAAAAGGATTTAACAGTTAAATAGCTTATAGATAGATATAATCTTCAAAAAATATAAATTTTTATATACAAATTATCAAAAAATATATCTACTTTTGTTTAGATATTTGAAAATCGTTAAATGGGTTCTGCGATTTTCTTATAATCAAACATGAAAAAACCAATTTTTAGAACCCAGCTTAAACATAAAAAAAAGGAAAAAAATTTATTCTTTTATTGTCCTAACTTCTATTTTTTCAATTATTACAAACGCACAAACAACTTGTGGAATTGCAAATGAAAATCAGAATTTTACTCTCACTGCTCCCGCAGGACAAGTGTTCACTTCAATTGATTTTGTGAGTTATGGCACACCAACTGGATCTTGTGCTATGAATAATTTAGCTATTTCAGGATGTCATTCCAGCACTAGTAGATCACAAGTTGAAGCAGTAGCATTAGGGAACAACAGTTTCACTATAACTGCTAATAACACGGTTTTTGGAGACCCTTGTAATGGAACAGTAAAAAGATTAGCCGTTGTCGCTAGTTATGCAGTATTATCAAATACAACTTTTTCTATTAATTCAAAGATAAGTGTGTATCCAAATCCAGCACAAAATACAATTACAATTAACTACAACACATTTAAAACAGTTCATTTAGAAATAATAGACTCTGTTGGACGACTAGTTAGTACTAATAAGTTAAATGAAAACATTACTAAAATTGATATTAGTAGTTTAAGTAAGGGTACTTATATTTTCAAAATTATTTCTGAAGAAGGAATAGGAATGAATAGAATTATAAAAAACTAAGTTTAATAATATTTTTTTAGTAGAAAAGAGAGGTTAATGCATATTGTACTAAAAAATAAATGTATTAAACAAATATCCGAAAAAACTATTAATTTCACAAAAAAAGCCATCTCTAGTTTGCTAAGAGATGGCTTTTTTATTTGATTAAGAAAGTTATATTTTAAAACGTTTTCTATCAGTTTCAGTCAAGTAAATTTTTCTCAAACGGATAGATTTTGGTGTTACCTCTACATATTCGTCTTTTTGAATATATTCTAACGCTTCTTCTAACGAAAAGATAATTGGCGGGATAATTCTTGCTTTTTCATCATTTCCAGAAGAACGAACGTTAGATTGTTTTTTCTCTTTTGTTACATTTACACACATGTCATCTCCACGAGAGTTTTCTCCAATTACTTGTCCTTCGTATATTTCTGCATTTGGTTCCACAAAAAACTTTCCACGATCTTGCAGTTTATCGATAGAGTAAGGAATAGCTTTTCCTTTTTCCATAGAAATTAAAGACCCTTTGTTACGTCCAGAAATTTCTCCTTTGTAAGGTTCGTATCCTATAAAACGGTGTGCCATAATAGCTTCACCAGCAGTAGCAGTAAGTAGCTGGTTACGCAATCCTATAATTCCACGTGAAGGAATATTAAATTTTATAATCATACGCTCGCCTTTAGTTTCCATAGAAAGCATTTCGCCTTTACGAAAAGAAACAAACTCTACCGCTCTTCCAGAAAGTGTTTCTGGTAAATCTATGGTTAGTTCTTCAATTGGCTCACATTTTTTACCGTCAATTTCTTTGATAATAACTTGTGGTTGCCCAATTTGAAGTTCATAACCTTCTCTTCTCATTGTTTCGATAAGAACTGATAAGTGCAATACTCCACGACCAAACACCATGAATTTATCTGCAGAATCTGTTTCGCCTAACTTCATTGCCAAGTTTTTTTCTAGCTCTTTGGTCAAACGGTCTCTAATATGTCTAGATGTTACAAATTTCCCTTCTTTTCCAAAAAATGGAGAATCGTTAATCGTAAATAGCATACTCATTGTAGGCTCATCAATTGCAATGGTTTGTAATGCTTCTGGGTTTTCAAAATCAGCAATTGTATCTCCAATTTCAAAACCTTCTATTCCAATAATTGCACAAATGTCTCCAGCAACAACTTCTTGCACTTTTTTACGACCTAAACCTTCAAAAGTGTGTAATTCTTTAATTCTTGATTTGCTTATTGTACCATCTCTTTTTACCAAAGAAATTGGCATACCTTCTTTAAGAACTCCTCTCTCTAGACGACCAATTGCAATACGACCTGTAAAAGCAGAAAAATCTAAGGAGGTAATTAGCATTTGTGGTGTTCCTTCCGACACTTTAGGTGCAGGAACATTATTGATAACCATGTCTAATAATGGTTCTATATTATCTGTTACATTTTCCCAATGGTCTGACATCCAGTTGTTTTTAGCCGAACCATAAACGGTTGGAAAATCTAACTGCCATTCTTCTGCACCTAGTTCAAACATTAAATCGAACACTTTTTCATGTACTTCTTCAGGTGTACAATTTTCTTTGTCAACTTTATTAATAACCACACATGGTTTTAAACCTAAATCAATCGCTTTTTGAAGCACGAAACGAGTTTGTGGCATTGGTCCTTCAAAAGCATCTACCAACAAACAAACCCCGTCTGCCATGTTTAATACACGCTCTACTTCTCCACCAAAATCGGCGTGACCTGGTGTATCTATAATATTAATTTTAGTTCCTTTGTAACTAACCGAAACGTTTTTTGAGGTAATTGTAATACCACGTTCACGTTCCAAATCGTTATTATCAAGAATTAAGTCTCCGGTATTCTCGTTTTCACGAAAAAGTTGGCAATGATACATAATTTTGTCTACCAAAGTAGTTTTTCCGTGATCGACGTGTGCAATGATAGCAATGTTTCTAATAGATTCCATGTGATTTTTTTTCTGTGTGCAAAAGTATAGAAAAAAAACTAATTTTCATAATACTTTCTTTATCTATATGTTAAATCGTCTTATTCGGAAATGTTTTTGCCTCAAATGAAGCCACAAATTATCATTATCTAATTTAAAAGCTAAGTTATTACTCTTTATTTTTCTGTGCCTATAGAAATTAAAAATAAATAAACTATATTTGTACGCAATTTAACTACAACTATACAATTGCAATGAAAGCTCACACTACTAAAATTATTGGCGAAGGATTAGCTTATGACGATGTTTTATTAATCCCTAATTATTCCGAAGTTTTGCCACGAGAAGTTTGTATTCAATCTAAATTTTCTCGAAATATTTCTTTAAATGTCCCTATAATTTCTGCTGCAATGGACACCGTTACCGAAAGTTCTATGGCAATTGCTATGGCACAGGAGGGTGGTATTGGTGTGTTACATAAAAACATGACTATCGAGCAACAAGCAGCTAAAGTACGTAAGGTAAAACGTGCAGAAAGTGGCATGATAATAGATCCCGTAACATTAGAGCTAAATGCAACTGTTGCAGATGCTAAAAATGCAATGAGAGAATTTGGTATTGGAGGCATTCCAATTGTAGATAACAACAAAATTCTTAAAGGAATAGTTACCAATAGAGATTTGCGTTTCGAAAAAAACAATTCAAGACCTATTGTCGAAATCATGACAAGCAATAACTTAATTACAGTAGCACAAGGCACCTCATTAGAACAAGCAGAAGTTATTTTGCAAGGAAACAAAATCGAAAAATTACCAGTGGTAGATTCCAACTATCAATTAGTGGGCTTAATTACCTTTAGAGATATTACCAAACTTACACAAAAACCAATTGCTAATAAAGATAGCTTTGGACGACTACGAGTAGCAGCAGCAATTGGTGTAACCACCGATGCACTATTACGCACCGAAGCTTTGGTTAATGCTGGAGTAGACGCCATCATTATTGATACTGCACATGGTCATACGCAAGGTGTTGTAAATGTACTAAAAGAAGTAAAAAATAAATTTCCACAGATAGATGTGGTAGTAGGAAATATTGCAACTCCAGAAGCCGCTTTGTTTTTAGCCCAAAATGGTGCCGATGGTGTGAAAGTGGGCATAGGTCCTGGTTCTATTTGTACTACTAGAATAGTAGCAGGAGTTGGATTCCCACAATTTTCTGCAATCCTTGAAGTTGCAAATGCCATGAAGGGTACAGGAATTCCTGTAATTGCAGACGGAGGCATTCGGTACACTGGAGATATTCCAAAAGCGATTGCTGCGGGTGCAGATAGTGTAATGCTTGGTTCATTACTGGCTGGAACAAAAGAAAGTCCAGGCGAAACTATTATATTTGAAGGAAGAAAATTTAAATCGTACAGAGGAATGGGTTCTGTGGAAGCAATGAAAGAAGGTTCTAAAGATCGGTATTTTCAAGATGTAGAAGACGATGTTAAAAAACTAGTTCCAGAAGGAATTGTAGGACGTGTTCCTTATAAAGGAGAACTTACTGAAAGTATGCAACAATTTATTGGCGGACTTAGAGCTGGTATGGGATATTGTGGTGCTAAAAATATTGCAACCTTACAAGAAAATAGTCGCTTTATTCGTATTACAGCAAGTGGAATTACCGAAAGCCATCCACATAATGTAACCATTACCAAAGAAGCTCCTAACTATTCTAGGTGATTTTTAGGTGTCTATTCTTAGAATTGTTCTATAAAAAAGTATCTGTGTTTTATAAAAAATAAAATAAAATTTGCATTGTTATAAATATTGTATGTATATTTGCATACTATAAGTATCTATTATGAATGTTTTGAGTCTTTTTGATGGTATATCTTGTGCTAGAATTGCTCTAGATAATTTAGGAATAAAGGTGGATAATTATTTTGCCTCTGAAATTGATGAAAATGCAATTAATGTTTCTAAAAATAATTTTCCCGATATAAGACACATTGGAGATATTAAAAATGTGAAAGCAATTGATTTGCCAAAAATAGATTTATTAATTGGTGGTTCTCCCTGTCAAGATTTAAGCAATGCTCAAAATGGATTAGGCTTGAAAGGAAAGAAATCAGGATTGTTTTATGAATATATTCGCTTGTTAAAAGAGGTAAAACCTAAATATTTTTTATTGGAAAATGTAAAAAACAAATGGGGATATGTAATGAGTGAATATGTAGGCGTTGATTATATAGAAGTTAACTCCGCTATTTTATCAGCACAATCAAGACCAAGACTTTATTGGACAAATATTAATTATTCGAATTTTCCTGAAAAGAATTCTAATAAAACTTTAAATCACATTATTGTAGACAATGCACCAAGAAATTTTTATCTACAAAAAGAAGGACTAAGCGATTTTATTAAGAATACAACTCATAATGTGTCTATTTCTAGAGATGGGATTCAAAAATTATTTGAGATACCAAAAGAAATTCACAAAGACCATGAAAGACAAAGAAGGGTTTATTCGCTTAATAGTAAATCTCCAACTATTTTAGCAAGGGCGGATACTACAAAAATATTAATCAATAATGAAATTAGAAAATTAATGCCTATTGAATGCGAAAGACTTCAAGGAATACCTGACAACTATACTTCTATTGCAAGTGACACACAACGATATAAAATGATTGGAAATGCATTTACTGTTGATGTTATTGAGCATTTTTTGAAAGGAATTGAATTTGAACCAACAACTAAAAAAAGAATTGTTCAAAAAACACTATTTGATATTGAAATTTAATGAAATTTATAGATTTGTTTTGTGGAATTGGTGGTTTTAGAATTGCCTTTGAAAGTGTTGGTGGAAATTGTGTTTATAGTTCGGATATAGATAAATATGCCTGCGAAACTTATTTATCAAATTTTGGTGATTTCCCATTAAGTGATATTACAAAAGTAGACGAAAAATTAATTCCTGACTTTGATATTTTATGTGCTGGATTTCCATGTCAACCATTTAGTATAGGGGGTTTGAGAAAAGGTTTTAAAGATACAAGAGGAACTCTATTCTTTGATATTGAACGAATATTGAGAGAAAAAAAGCCAAAAGCCTTTATATTAGAAAATGTAAAAGGTTTAGTAAATCATGATAAAGGAAATACACTGAATACTATTTTAAATAAATTAGCAAAAAATATTAATGGCTTTTCAAATGAAACTAAATACGAAGATTGTTTAAATTATGATGTTCATTTTAAAGTTTTAAATTCCAAAGACTTTGGTGTGCCTCAAAATAGGGAAAGAATTTATATAATTGGATTTAAAAAACAAGCAAAATTTAATTTCCCTAAATCAGATGTGAAAATTCATTTAACTGATGTAATTGACAAGACAGTTCCTGAAAATTCAATATCTGAGATTTTAAAGAAAAATATAGAGTTTCATTTAAACAACCGAAAAGATTTTGACATTATTAAACAGCATGATTTTTTATTAGCTTATGAAGTTAGAAAATCAAGAAGCACATTTAGATTCGATAACTTATCACCTACATTAACTGCTAAAATGGGAACAGGTGGTAATAATGTTCCAATTATTGTTAATTTAAAAAGAAAGTTAACCACAAAAGAATGTCTGAAAATTCAAGGTTATCCAGATGAGTTTAAAATCAAAGAAAACAACAGTCAAAGTTATAAACAAATAGGGAATAGCGTTTCTGTTCCTGTTATAAAAGAATTAGCAAAAGAAATTTTTAAATTTATCTAGGCTTCAAAACAATAGTATAAATCCCTTTAGACCTGCCTGAACCAGTCGTTATTGTAAATGGTATATAATAATTAGGCTTTAAAATATCATTTTCGATTATCCAATTTGCAGTAAATGGCTCTTCAAAATTTCCTATACCTTTAAAAATTAAGTTACATTTTTCAATGGAGGACAAAATTATTTCTGAAATTTTTGAGTTTGAATAAGTTTTAATAATTTCTAGTGTTTTTTTATCAAATAAATTAATTTTGCTCTCTATCTTTAATTTCTCTGAAAAATAGTTACTAAATAAATTTTCATCTACATCCCATCCAACTAACACATCAATATTTTTGTCAAACTCTTCTTCTTTACTACAATAAATTGAAGAACCTGCAGCTAAAATATTACTCCCAAATATTTTATAAAATGTATTAGGAGAAATTTTTGTAATAGTATAATTAGAATTTGGCAATTTAATTGATAATCCACTATTTGGAATTGAATTTAATTGAAATATTTCAAAATCATTTTCATCTAAATAATAATTATTTTTAATTAAATATTCATCAGAAACAAATCCTTTTGCAAAAAAAACATCCGCTTTTGGTTGAATTTTCTCTTCATTAACTCTTCCGTATTTCTTATTAATGACATGAATAGCAAAAGTTTTATCCTTATCATATTTTAATACATCCCAAAATTTCTCTTTTCTATTTAAAATTTTTGTATATACTATTTCTTCATTATTCCCTTTTAATGCTTTATTCATTTAGATGTTTTTTATGTCATTTTTTAAACTACCCCATTTTAATTGAATATAACCTCTTTTATGTTCTGATAAAGCACCACCTTCAATATTTCTATTCCATGCTTGAAAAGTTAAAACTCCAATTGAAATTGGTTTTTTAGTAGATTTTATAGCAAACATTAGTATCTTTTTTACACCAATTATAGTACAATCAGAAGTTGAACCATATAATAAATAATGTGCATCAGTTGTTGAACTGACGCCAGTAATTAAAAACCTTTCAATTAGTGTCTTTTTGTGTATCTCAAAATAATTTTGAATATTTAGTATTTTATCAGGAAATTTCTTTTTATATAGATTAGCAGACAATCTATTTTTAATTTTGCCACTTCCGTCAAGTGTTGAATCTCCCCAAACAAAATGTCTTATATCATTAAAAACCAATTCATTATCTTCTAAATTTAATTTTAAAAAACAAATAAAATTTTCTAATGGTTCTTGATGAATGCTATTACCTGTGCCTTTTTTTATAGAAATATTATATTTTTTATTATCAATATTAAGAGTAATATCCGCTTTATTTCTGCCAGCACATTTTACGGCTTTAATAACATTTGGACTTTTGAAATTATTAATCTTTAAAATTTGAGTTTTTAGATTAACATTCAGTTTTTCAAATTCATTACTATTTATATAAGTAATAAAATCTAATTCATTTTCAAAACCATTCATTTAAATAACTCTATTAAACTAATATTTAAGGCATTAGCTATTTTTTCAATATTTACAAGGGTAATATTTTTCTCTGCACGTTCAACCATACCTATGTAAGTTCTGTGAACATCGGCTAAATATGCTAATTGTTCTTGAGAAAGATTTTGAGAAACTCTAACTTCTCTAACTTTTTCTCCAAACTTAACGGAAATAATTTTCTTGGACATACTGCTAATTTTAGTATGCTAAGTTAAAACTAAACTAAAGTTTTTACAACACACTAAAGGTAGCAATTATAAAAAAACATCTTAGCCAAAAACAATGAATTCTTTAAAAAAATGGTATAAGCTCGACGACAGAATATTAAATCAAATATTTGTTTACTTAACACAGATCTAATCAGATCTCTAATAAATTATTTTGCTCAAATTGAAATATAGCAACATTTATAAAAAATCGTGATAATTAGTTTGTAAAATATAAGTAACAAGCAAAATTAAAATGCATTTGTAAACGCTTACAAACAACTACAATCGAAATTAAATGTGTAA
>DZCQ01000031.1:12464-28113 GCA_022730285.1 Flavobacterium psychrophilum | reverse complement strand
CAACAACAACAAGAAATTGCTAAACTCGAAGCCTTGATTGATGGTGAAGAAAACGAAAGACGTAGAATTGCTCAAGAATTGCACGATGGTTTAAATGGAGATTTATCAGCAATTAAATACAGATTGTCCACGCTAGAAGAATCAGGTTTAAGTCCTATTGACGCCGAAAATTTAACCAAAGTCATCAATATGATTGACGAATCGTGTGCGCAAGTTAGAAGCATTTCACACAATTTGATGCCGTCTTCCATTTTAGATTATGGTTTGTTAGAAACCGTAAAGGAATATTGTATAAAAATTAATAATTCTGATAGTTTCAAAATTGACTTTCAAACTTTTGGTAATTACATTTCACTTTCTAAAAATAACGAAACTGTAATTTACAGAATTATTCAAGAATTGATTACCAATATTTTGAAACATTCCAAAGCAACCGAAGCTATGATTCAATTCAATTATAGAGAAGATGAACTTTTTATAACGGTGGAAGATAACGGAATTGGTTTTGATAAAAACACTATTTCTAACGGAATTGGTCATAAAAACATTAAAACAAGGATTGATTTTCTAAACGCGCAATTAGATGTTGATAGTTCTTCTACGGGAACTTCTTATACCATTTCTATTGATTTAAATAAAGTAAAATGATCCAAATAGCCATTACAGACGACCATACTATTGTGATTGAAGGCATCAAAAACATGCTTCAATCTAACAAAGAAATTGAAGTTTTACAATCTTTTGAAAACTTAAAAGATACTTTTGAAAACTTGAATAATTCTGTTGCCGTTTTGTTGTTAGACATCAATTTGCCTGACGGAAGCGGTATTAATGCCTGCAAAGAACTTTTAGAAAAGCATAAAGATTTAAAAATTATAGCTTTAACCAATTTTGAAGACAGCATTTTTATTAAGCAAATTTTAAAAAATGGTGCTATGGGTTATTTGCTAAAAAATACTAGCAAGACCGAACTTACCGAAGCTATAAAAGAAGTAAATAATGGTAACCGATTCTTACCAAAAAAAATTAGCGATATTCTATTAAATGATTCAATAGGAATTGAAAATTCGAGTTATTTTATTCCAAAATTAACTAGTAGAGAAAAAGAAATTCTGGCTTTAATAATCAAAGAATATACGACAGATGAAATAGCTAATGAACTTTTTGTAAGCAACAAAACCGTAGAATCGCATCGAAGTAATTTAATGCAAAAATTAAATGCAAAAAACTCCGCAGGATTAGTTAGAGCTGCTTTTGAAAAAGGATTGGTTTAAAGAAATATCTTGAAACAGAAAAACGACTTTATATTTTAGAATATTTGTCGAAGTTTGTGTATCTTTGATTCTACTTTAAATGCTTTTCTTATGAAAAAAATACTACTATTCTTATTTTTGTGTAGTCAATTTACAACTGTAGCACAAGAAGATGCTTGGGTTTATTTTAATACAAAACCTAATTTTCAATATTATTACGACAACCCATTACAAATGCTTTCGCAAAGGGCATTAGATAGAAGAATTGCCCAAAATATCCCACTAGATTATAAAGATGTTCCAATACACCAACCATACATAGATCAAATATCCGTAGCTACTGGAATTACTGTAAAAGCAAAATCCAAATGGCTAAATGCACTACATATTCAAGGAACACAAGCGGATATTAATGCTCTTTCTAATCTCACTTTTGTAGATCATATTGAGTTTGCAAATAATTCTTTAAATTTAAAAATAGCACAAAACACACCAAAACACATTGCTAAATTTCAAGAAATAAAAGTAGATTATAATTATGGCAATTCATCTGTTCAGACAGAAATGCTCCATGTACAAACTTTACATCAAAATAACTATACTGGTTCGGGAAAGATAATTGCAATAATGGATGCAGGATTTCCAGGAGTAGATACCACCTTGCCGTTTAAAAGGTTAAGAGATAATGGACAAATTTTAGGAGGACACGATTTTGTAAATAATACAACCAACCCATATACAGGATTTCAGCATGGAACACAAGTTTTATCAACCATGGGAGGATATTCTGAAGGGCAACTTATAGGTACCGCTCCTGATGCAAAGTACTACTTATTTATCACAGAAGACGTTTCCTCAGAAACACCATTAGAAGAATCTTATTGGGTAGAAGCCGCAGAAGTTGCGGATAGTCTTGGAGTAGATGTGATAAATACTTCGCTAGGATATTTCACGTTTGATAATCCGAATTACAACTATACCTATGCAGACATGAACGGAACAACCTCTTTTATTTCTCGCGGGGCAGCTGTTGCATTTACTAGAGGAATGATAACGGTAACCTCAGCAGGGAATTCTGGAAGCTCTTCCGAACCACATATCGCCGTTCCTGCAGATGTAGAAAACACCTTAACTGTTGGAGCAGTTAATTCTAGTTTAATAAAGGCGAGTTTTAGTTCCATTGGCCCAACAGCAGACGATAGATTAAAGCCAGATGTAATGGCAATGGGAGTCGCTTCGGTTGTTGCAACACAAACAGGTAGCATTAGCACGAACAACGGGACTTCTTTTTCATCTCCGATAATTGCTGGGGCAGTAGCTTCTTTCTGGTCCGCATTTCCTGCCAAAACAAATCTTGAAATTGTGCAGTTAGTAAAACAATCTTCCAACAGATATACTACACCAAACAACGACTATGGGTATGGAATTCCGAATTTTGAATATGCAATGCAACTTTCCATAGATAGCTTTCAAGATACTATTTTTGAGGTATATCCAAATCCAACACAATCAGAATTAACGCTAACAATTCCAAAAAAATTAAAAGGTGGAACCTTTACTTTATACAACTGTTTAGGTCAAAATGTTTTAGAAAAAAATGCCACAAATAGTATCGAAAAAATTGGACTAACCAACATTGCTACAGGAATGTACTACTATTATTTTTCTTTAAATGACATGGTTATTTCTGGAAAAATTTTAAAAAATTAAATTTACATAACAACAAATGCCTACTAGAATAACGTCTCTTTTTAATATTCAATATCCAATAATTCAAGGAGGAATGATTTGGAATAGCGGTTATAAACTGGCAAGTGCTGTAAGTAATGCTGGAGGATTAGGACTTATAGGGGCAGGATCTATGTATCCCGAAGTGCTTCGGGAACATATTCAAAAATGCAAAAAAGCAACTCAAAATTCTTTTGGTGTAAATGTACCAATGTTATACCCAAATATTCAAGAAATTATAAACATTATTATTGAAGAAAAAGTACCTATTGTATTTACATCAGCAGGCAATCCAAATACTTGGACACAACATTTAAAAAATAATGGAATTATAGTGGTTCATGTAGTTAGCAGTACCAAATTTGCTCTAAAAGCACAAGAAGCTGGTGTAGATGCTATTGTAGCCGAAGGTTTTGAAGCAGGTGGACACAACGGAAGAGAAGAAACTACTACCTTTACGTTAATTCCAATGGTTAAAGAATGTATTACGATACCAATAATAGCTGCGGGTGGAATTGCAACTGGCAGAGGAATGCTTGCCGCAATGATGTTAGGGGCAAATGGCGTGCAAATGGGAACCAGATTTGCCGCATCGATAGAGAGTTCTGCACATCAAAATTTTAAACAAACTATTCTTGATACAAAGGAAGGAGATACACAACTTACCTTAAAGGAACTTGCACCTGTTAGATTAATTAAAAATAAATTTTATAATGATATTCAGGATTTATACAGCAAATGTCCAAGTAAAAATGATTTAGAAAAATTACTAGGAAATAGAAGGTCTAAAAAAGGTATGTTTGAAGGAGATTTGATAGAAGGTGAGCTTGAAATAGGACAAATTGCTGGAATTATCCATGATATTAAATCGGTTCAAGAAATATTTCAAGAAATACTCAGCGAATTTAATTTATTAAAAAATACATGTGCAAACTATAATTATTAAGAGTTTGTCTAAATAATCTTGATTATACAGACAAAAAACAGCAATTTCTTGCTATTTTTATTGATAATTTTTTGTTAATACACAAGAATATAGTTGCATAATGCAATCGAATTGTTATTTTTGTTAATTATTTAAAATATTTTAAAAAACTATCATGAAGTTAGCAATTAGTAAAGTGTTTTTTGGGCTCTTTTTTGTAATTAATTCTATATCGTATGCTCAAAGTCAGAATAAAGAAATACTTTTTACCATTGACGATAAGCCTTATTACACAGATGAATTTGTAAGAGTTTATAATAAAAATTTAGATTTAGTAAAAGACGAATCTCAAAAAGATTTAGATCGTTATCTTGATTTGTTTATCGGATATAAATTAAAAATTAACAAAGCCAATAAGTTAGGGTTGCAAAACAACAACAGATATATTAACGAATTAAAATCGTACAGAACACAACTCTCTAAAAGCTACACCTCAGACACAAAAGTTACCAATGCCTTAATTGAAGAAGGATATAACAGACTGAAAAAAGAGATAAAAGCCTCACATATTCTTTTCTTGGTAGATGAAAATGCCTCATCAGCCGACACTTTAAAAGCATATAACCAAGCTTTAGACATTCGTAAAAAAGCCCTTTCTGGAGAAGATTTTGCAACTTTAGCTTTGCAATATTCTCAAGATCCTTCTGCTAAAGAAAACAAAGGAGATTTAGGCTATTTTTCTGCTTTTAGAATGGTTTATCCGTTTGAAAATACTGCCTATAAAACTCCTAAAAACCAAATTTCTTTACCTGTTCGCACTAAGTTTGGATATCATCTTATTAAGGTAGAAGATGTTCGGGACAACCGTGGTGAGGTTACGGTGGAACATATAATGATTTTAAAACCAACAACAAATGAAGTTAAGGAAGATGAAAAAGCTAAAAAAACAATACAAGATATTTATGCAAAACTAAACCAAGGAGAAAATTTTGAAAGCCTAGCCAAACAATTCTCAGAAGATAAAAATTCAGCACTTAAAGGAGGTCTTTTACCTAAGTTTAGCTCTGGACAGCTAAGTTCTGAGGAATTTGAAAATGCCGCTTTCGGATTAAAAGAACCAAACAGTTATACAGAACCTTTTCAAAGTCAATTCGGTTGGCATATTGTTAAATTAATAGAAAAAAATCCAATTAAAACCTTACCAGAAATGGAAAGAGAATTAGATGCTAAAATTAGAAAAGACGATCGTTCCAGACTGATTACAAATTCATTAGTTGAAAAGTTGAGAAAAAAATATACAATTGTTCGGGATGAAAAATTATACACACTTATTAAATCGGTAGTAACTGATAAATTTTATTCAAACGAATGGAATTTACCAGAAAACAAAAAAGATTTTAACAAACCATTGTTCAAAATTGAAAACAAAGAAATTACAGGACTTTCTTTCTTAGCTTTTTTAGAAGCAAAACAAAAAAATAATTTAAAAATAAAACCATTATTCAAACTCATAGACCAGTTATATACTAATTTTGTAGAGGAACAAATTACAAACTATTACAATGATAATTTAGAAAAAGAGTTTCCAGAATTTGAAAATGTAATGACAGAATATAGAGATGGTTTATTGCTTTTTGACTTGATGGAAAAAGAAATTTGGGACAGAGCAAAGCAAGACACTCTTGGGCTTAAAAATTATTTTGAAACAAATAGAACCAATTACCAATGGAAAAAAAGAGCTGAAGTATTAATAGTTTCTTCTACCAAAGAACCAATTATTAAAAAAGCAAAAGCATTCCTAAAAAATAATAAATCAATAGATTTTATCAAACAAACCTTAAATACAAATGGCGAAGTAAATGTAATGATAAAAGAAGAAACTCTAGAAGAAAATTCTCCTGCAATTCCTGCTACTTTTAAATTTAATGAAGGATTATCACCTATATATAAAGATGGTAATTTCTATTTTATTAATAAGGTATTAAAAGTTATACCTGCAGGAAACAAAACTCTGGACGAAACTAGAGGAAAATTAATTAACGATTATCAACAATATTTAGAAGATAATTGGGTTGCAAACCTGAAAAAAGAATTTAAAATTAACATAAACGAAAACGTTTTTGCAAAAGTAAAAACAGAATTAAAAAAATAAATAATGCCATCAATCAATCTCAAAATGAATTACTCTTTTTCTAAAATACTCTTTACACTTTTTATATTCACAATTACTTTTAGTGCTTTTTCACAAGAAAAAAAATTAAAAATAGATGGCGTTATTGCCGTAGTTGGCGATTATATTATTCTAGATTCCGACATAGATAAAACCATGCTAGAACTTAAAAGCCAAGGGATAGATACAAAAGAAATTTCACGCTGCCAATTGCTAGGGAAATTACTAGAAGACAAGCTATATGCACACCAAGCCATTCAAGACAGTATCGTAATTTCTGATAAAGATGTAAATGCTAAAATGGACGAGCAAATAAATTATATGGTCGAACAACTTGGTTCTATGGAAAAAGTAGTGCAATATTTTAAAAAACCAAATGAACAAGAATTTAGAACAGAACTTTTTGATATTATAAAAACCAATAAACTCACTGCCGAAATGCAAAAAAAGGTGGTAGATGAGGTAATCATCACTCCCGAAGAAGTTCGTAATTTTTACAAAGCAATTCCTAAAGCCGATTTACCAGTATTTGGTGCCGAAATGGAAGTAGCACAAATAGTTATAAAACCAGAAATAGCAGCAGAAGCCAAACAAAAAGTAATAGACCAGCTTAAAACTATTAAAAAAGAAGTACAAGACGGTGCAAGTTTTTACGGAAAAGCAGTGTTATATTCCGAAGATAAAGGCTCTAGTTCTAATGGAGGATTTTACAAAATGGACAGAAAAACACAATTTGTAAAAGAATTTAAAGACGTAGCTTTTAGCCTAAAAGAAGGCGAAATATCAGAACCCTTTTTAACAGACTTTGGCTACCATATTATTTTGCTAGAAAAAATAAGAGGACAAGAAGTAGATTTGAGACACATTGTAATTTCACCAAAAGTTACAGAAGAAGCCCTAAAAGCAGCCAAAGAAAAAACAGAATTAATTCGGAAACGAATACTAGACAAAGAAATTACCTTTGCCAATGCAGCAAGAACTCTATCAGACGAAAAAGAAACCCGTAATGACGGAGGTATTCTAATAAACCCTAAAACACAAGACACTCGTTTTGAACTTACTAAAATGGATCCAACCCTATATAGCCAAGTTTCCAACCTAAAAGACAACGAAGTTTCCTTACCTATAATAGACGAAGATAGAACAGGCGGCAAGTTCTTCAAACTGATAACCATCACCAATCGCTTTGACGAGCATACCGCAGATTACGCAAAAGACTATACAAAACTAAAAGAACTTGCTCTTAAAGAAAAACAAATTAAAGCTATTGCAAAATGGTCTGAAGACAAAATCAAAGAAACATTTATCAAAATAAATGGAGAATACAGAGATTGTACTTTCACTAATAATTGGCTTAAAAAATAATTTTTCGCAGCAAATCATTTGGTTCTATCAGTAAACATAGTTCCCGCTTTTCACAGTATCTTGCTTAAAGTGTTGTTTTGCATCGTTCCTCTGCAATTTTTAAAAAGCAAGGATACTTGTTGCAATCGGGGCTAGATTAAAAGTCTAGGAATATTTATACACATAATAGCATATAATTTAATATAGAGAATAGTATGTCAGACGTAAATGCAATACATGCTTTGGTTGAAAAGCAAAAAAAATTAAAGTCCGAAATAGCCAAAATTATTATAGGTCAAGAAGCTGTTGTAAATCAAATTGTACTAAGCATATTCTCCGGAGGACACGCACTACTTGTTGGAGTTCCTGGATTAGCAAAAACCTTAATGGTTAATACCATTGCACAAGCCCTAGGTTTGCAATTTAAACGCATCCAATTCACACCAGACTTAATGCCGACAGACATACTTGGAAGCGAAATATTAGACGACAATAGGAAATTCAAATTTTTAAAAGGACCTATATTCTCAAACATTATTCTAGCAGACGAAATTAATAGAACCCCACCCAAAACCCAAGCTGCCTTGCTAGAAGCCATGCAAGAAAAATCTGTTACTATTGCTGGAGAGCAGCACTATTTAGATTTGCCATTTTTTGTACTCGCAACACAAAATCCAATTGAGCAAGAAGGAACATACCCATTGCCAGAAGCACAATTAGACCGTTTTATGTTTGCAATAAAGCTAGATTATCCTACCTTTTCAGAAGAAGTAGAAGTTGTTAAAAGCACAACGTCAAACATCACTACCACTATAAATCCATTGTTTACAGCACAAGAAATTATAGATTTTCAGCAATTAATAAGACGCATTCCAGTAGCTGATAATGTAATAGAATATGCCGTTACTTTAGTTTCTAAAACACGCCCAGATAATTCTCTTTCAACAGAATTTGTTAAAGAATATTTAGATTGGGGTGCAGGACCTAGAGCCTCTCAAAATCTAATACTTGCTGCAAAAACGCATGCAGCATTTAATGGGAAATTCTCCCCAGATATCGAAGATGTACAGGCTGTAGCAATAGGTATTTTAAGACATCGTATTATTAAAAACTACAAAGCAGAAGCGGAAGGCATTTCGGAAGAAATGATTATTAGAAAAATATTTTAACTTTCTAATAATCTTAAAAAAGGATAGCAATTACTCTTTCTGCTTTTTTAGAATTGCCTTGATAATTATTATAACAGGTATTATTTTTTAGACTCTAACGTATCTATTAACTTGCTTTCGATATTACTTTTTATAGAAATAACTTGTGAACTAATTTGATTAGGAATGGTCATAGAAAGCACATATTGCTTAATCTTCCACATTCCATTATTTTTTTCTAACACTCCAGAACCTCGGCATATTTTCATATCAGTACTTAGTAATTCATCAAACCAAGCAAAATTTTGCTGTTTGTTTACAAATATATGTCGATCTATTTTTTTAAAAACCCAAGCATTTCCTTTGTCAAAATAAGGTTTTGCAAATGCCCTAAATTCTTTCTTATCCCAGTTCTCAGTAGCATCAGTTCCGATGAATACAAATTCAGAATCCATCGCATCAAAATAAGGAGTAATCTTTGCATCGGTAGCTGCTTTATGCCAATTGTCTAAAAAATCACTAATAACATTGACTTCCGTATTTTGTGAATACAAAGGCAAATTGACAAGAAAAAACAGCAGTATTAGTTTATACATCAATCCGTTTTATATTTCGCCTTTTTCGGCAAGTTTGCGTTCTAGTTCTGCCTGAAATTCTTCCATAACAGGTTTGACTGTGCTTTCGGGCAAATCGGCAATTCGAATATACATCAATCCATCAATTGCATTGTTGAATAATGGATCTACATTAAAAGCGACAACCCGAGCATTTTGTTTGATATATTTTTTGATAAGTACGGGCAATCTTAAATTACCAGGTTCAATTTCATCAATAATTTTGTCAAATTTTATCAAATCGGCTTCGGCTTCATTAAAAATAAAATCTTTATCCGCATCTTTCAATTTTACTTTATATTCTTTTTTAGGATGTATATATTGTGCGATATATGGGTCGTAATAGTTGGATTTCATAAATTCTATCATTAAAGACTTGGAAAAATCCGAAAATTGATTGCTAATACTAACCCCTCCAATTAAGAATTTATGCTTTGGATATCTTAACGTAGTATGTACAATTCCTTTCCAAAGCAGAAAAAGTGGCATTGGTTTTAATTGGTATTCTTTACATATAAATGCTCTTCCCATTTCGATAGATTTGCTCATCATATCATGTAATTCTGGTTCAAATCGGAATAAATCTTGTAAGTAAAAACCATCGATACCATATTTAGGAAATATCTCTTGACCGAGTCCCATTCGGTAAGCACCTGCTATTTTTTTGGTATCGTTGTCCCACAAAAACATATGGTGGTAATATTCGTCAAATTTATCTAAATCTATACTTTCGTTAGTTCCTTCTCCAACTTCTCTAAAAGTAATTTCTCGCAATCTACCTATTTCGTGTAAAACAGATGGAATAGTAAGGGCATCTGCAAAAAAGACTTCATAATTTTTGCTCTGTAAAAGTCTAGCACCTTCCCTTCTTAACTTGATTACTTCCTCTACAATGCTATGATGATTTGCACTAGAAACAATTTCTTTAGGGCTTTTAGCTATTTTTAAGTTAGACGTTGATAGTAGTTTGCTTTCTTTTTCAAAAGGATTAGCAAGCATATAAGTTTTCTTTCTTAAAAATTCCGAATAAGATTCGATACTTTCATATTCACTTTGTTCAGCAACAGAGATAGGCTTCCCTATTCGAACTTTAATAACTCTATTTTTTTGGGTGAGTAATTCAGATGGAAGTTTAGCTGTTCGTAAAGTATCACTTATTTTAGACAAAATATAGAATAATCTGCTGTTTTTAGCATGAAAATAAATTGGAACTACTGGAACTTGTGCTTTTTTTATAACTTTAATTGCTCCTTCCTCCCAAGGTTTGTCCACCATTAATTTGCCATCTTTGTAGGTAGAAACTTCTCCAGCAGGAAACATCCCTAGTGGCTTTCCATCTTTTAAATGCTTTAAAGTTTCTTTAATGCCTACCACACTAGATTTAGCGTCTTTGTGCGTTTCGAAAGGATTTACAGGCATAATATAAGGCTTCATAGGCTCTATTCGATGTAATAGAAAGTTGGCAATAATTTTAAAATTAGGTTCTTTTTCAAGCATTAATTTTAACAATAATATTCCATCTATTCCGCCAAGAGGATGGTTAGAAACTGTAATATACGCCCCTTCCTTAGGTAGTCTTTTAAAATCCTCTTCTGGAATTTCAAACTTTATTTGAAACTCATCTAAAATTGCATTTAAAAATTCCACATCGCTTACATGCTTATTCCTGTCGTAAATTTTATTTAAAGTAGATATTTGAAGCACTTTCATGAGTAACCAACCCGAAAAGGTTCCAAGTGGACCATATTTATCTGTTTTAATTGCTTTTGCAACTTCTTTTGCGGTAACTAGACCCATTTAATGAAAATTTGTTTAAAAACAAAAATATAAATAATTGTTGAATTTAACTAAATATATTCTAATTAATAACCAATTTGTCACAACTTTTTAAAGCAAATCAATTAGTAAATTTGATAAAAAATACAATTTGTTTTTTATCAAATTTCTTAGAAATTCACATATGATGATTATCTATATGTTAAAATTACTCAAAGTATAAGTGAATGAACCTATTGCAGTGTTTGTATAGTTAATTTTGTTTATAAAAAATAAAAAAACCGTCTCGGTTACGAGACGGTTTTGTAATCATTCGGTATGTAAAAATAACTTTTTATCCTTCGATAACTACTACCTGAGCAGCTACTCTACCTTTTCTTCCTTCTTCTTCTTCGTAAGAAACCTTATCTCCTTCTCTTAACTCTTCAGCTTTAATACCTGAAGCGTGTACGAAAATATCTTTTCCAGTTTCGTCGTCTGTAATAAATCCGTAACCTTTAGATTCATTGAAAAATTTTACTGTTCCTGTGCACATTTTAATTGTAATATAAATTTATAATAAGGCAAATGTAATCTTTAAACTAATACAAAAATCATTTTGTGTTAAATATTTGCAAAAAAATATTGATAATCAATTACTTTTAGCTTTATTTAAAGTTAAAAACTATTTGAAAACTAATTATTTAATTGAATATGCAATTCCTTTAATTGCTTTTCATCTATTATAGATGGGGCATCAATCATTACATCTCTTCCAGAGTTATTCTTCGGAAAAGCGATAAAATCTCGGATAGTTTCCTGACCTCCTAAAATGGCAACCAATCTATCTAAACCAAAGGCAAGACCTCCATGTGGTGGTGCTCCAAATTCAAATGCATTCATTAAAAAACCAAATTGATTCTTAGCTTCTTCCTCCGAAAAACCAAGATATTTAAACATTAATTGTTGTGTTTCTTTATCATGAATCCTGATAGAGCCACCTCCAATTTCATTTCCGTTTAAAACCATATCGTATGCGTTTGCCCTAACTTTTGATGGATTTGTTTCTAGCAGGTGCATATCTTCTGGCTTTGGAGAGGTAAAAGGGTGATGCATTGCATGGAAACGACCACTTTCTTCATCAAATTCTAATAATGGAAAATCTACAACCCATAATGGAGCAAATTCTGCTGGATTTCTTAATCCTAATTTTGTTGCCAGTTCCATTCGTAATGCCGAGAGTTGTACTCTAACTTTGTCTGTTGCTCCAGAAAGTACAAAAATCATATCGCCTGCTTTAGCATTTGTAATTTCCGCCCATTTTGCTAAATCCTCTTGGCTATAAAACTTATCTACCGATGATTTGAATGTGCCATCCATTTCGCATTTTACATAAACCATACCATTAGCACCAACTTGTGGACGTTTAACCCAATCAATTAGAGCATCAATTTCTTTTCTGGTATAATTTGCACAATTTGGAGCGGCAATTCCAACAACCAATTCAGCAGCATTAAACACGGGGAAATCATTGTGTTGAGAAACTTCATTTAACTCACCAAATTTCATGTCAAAACGGATATCTGGCTTGTCATTTCCGTAAGTTTTCATTGCATAATCATACGTTATTCTTGGAAATTTTTCAACTTCAATCCCTTTTATTTCTTTTAGCAAATTGCGGGTTAATCCTTCAAAAATATTCAGAATATCTTCTTGTTCCACAAATGCCATTTCGCAGTCTATTTGTGTAAACTCTGGTTGTCTGTCTGCACGTAAATCTTCGTCACGGAAACATTTTACAATTTGAAAATATTTGTCCATTCCGCCAACCATCAAAAGTTGCTTGAAAGTTTGTGGCGATTGTGGTAAGGCATAAAACTGCCCTTCGTTCATTCTGCTTGGCACCACAAAATCTCTTGCTCCTTCTGGTGTAGATTTTATTAAATAAGGTGTTTCCACCTCACAGAAGTCTAAATCTGATAAATATTTGCGAACTTCCATTGCCACTTTATGTCTAAAAAGCAAATTATTTTTTACAGGATTTCTGCGAATGTCTAAGTATCTATATTTCATCCTAATATCTTCTCCCCCATCGGTTTCGTCTTCAATTGTGAAGGGAGGAGTTAGGGCTGCATTTAAAATGATTAGCTCTGTTACCAAGATTTCAATTTCACCCGTTGAAATGTTTTTGTTCTTAGACTCTCGTTCTATAACCACTCCTTTGATTTGTACAACAAACTCTCTTCCAAGTGTTTTTGCCAATTCAAAGACTTCTTTTTGCGTTCTACTTTCGTCAAAAAGTAATTGTGTAATTCCATATCGATCTCTTAAATCAACCCAATTCATAAATCCTTTGTTTCTAGATTTTTGAACCCAACCCGCAAGTGTAACTTCGGTGTTAATATATGTAGCATTTAACTCGCCACAATTATGACTTCTATACATTCTATTTATTTTTATGCAAAAATACTATTTTGTTTGAAGTTTTGAATTTAATTTAAATTAAAAAAGTATATTTGGCTAAATTAATTTTTTAAAATATAAATAATTATGAAAAAAATTGTAATTGGATTATTCCTTTTTCTTAGTAGCAGTGCTTTCTTTGCACAAGAAAATGTAACATTTCAGGCAGAAATTGCCAATAGAAACGGAGATGTTTTATTTATAAATAACAATCAAAACAAACCTTTTCAGGAAATTAAAGTTGATGAAAAAGGAGTTTTTAAAGCAACTTTTTCTGTAACAGAAGGTTTTTACATACTTAGTGATGGTACAGAATATGCACAAATATATTTAAAACCTGGTTACGATTTAAAGTTGAAAATGAATGCGAAAGAATTTGATGAATCTATTTCTTATACCGGAACTGGAGCTGGTGAAAACAATTTCATTGCAAAAAAATCGATAGATGATGAAGGATTTTACACTCAATCCTTATTAGAATTAGACGAAAAAAGTTTTGACGAGGGTTTAGATAAAAAGAAAAAAAAGGATTTGGAATTAGTAAAATCATCTAAACTAGATGCTAATTTTGCAGCAAAACAAACCAAAATGATTGAAGATAATATAAATGGTGTAAAAGCTTACTATAAAGGAATTCAAGAAAAAAAACTTTTAAACAACAAGCCTTCCAGCCCATTTGATTATGTAAATTATGCTGGTGGTACTACCAAATTATCCGATTTTAAAGGGAAATATGTATATATAGATATTTGGGCAACTTGGTGTGGTCCATGTAGAGCAGAAATACCTTCTCTTAAAAAGGTTGAAGAAAAATACCACGGAAAAAACATTGTTTTTGTAAGTATTTCTGTAGATACAGACAAGGATTTTGAAAAATGGAAAACTTTTGTCAAAGAAAAAGAATTAGGTGGTGTGCAATTATTTGCTGATAAAAACTGGAACTCGGACTTTATGAAATCTTATAATGTGACCTCTATTCCGAGATTCATATTATTAGACCCAAGTGGAAATATTTTAAGTGCCGATGCCGAAAGACCATCAAATCCGAATTTACAAACAAAGCTAGACCAGTTCTTGAAGTAATTTTTAAAATAGAAATACAATTCATAAATCATAAAAAAAACGCCTCTTTTTCAAGAGGTTTTTTTATGAAAATTATTTAGAAACAAAATAACATCAAGATTTTGAGTTGTTTAATTACAAAGAAATGTTATGTTATCAAATTGTTAAATTTTCTGTTTCATTTTGTTTAAAAAAAAACAATTACTATCATTGCAAACCCATCTACATAAAACAATCTACTAAAAACTAACTCTATTTATATAAAATAGATTAATTTTTTTAGGAAATGAGATTATTATTTTTTGTAATATTATTTTTTTGCAAGTCTTATTCACAAGTAGGGATAGGAATTGTAAATATTGATTCAAGTGCTTTATTGCAACTAGAAAGTACTACACAGACTTTTGTTCCGCCGCGTATATCTACTGCAGAGATGAATGCAATTACTACTCCATTAGAAGGTTCATTTGTATTTAATACAACTTTACAAGTGCCATTTGTTTTTATCAATGGTGTTTGGATCGAACTTGTGAGTAATAGAACTCCGACTTTGTTGTTAAGAAGAAATTCTGGAGTATTTGCAACTTCATTAACTAACGAATTTCAATTTCCTCTAAATGCATCTCATGTTGTTGCAAATGATTCTTCTGTATATACTGTAAATAGCGATGGGAAAATTACTATTTTAAAAGCAGGAATATATACATTTTCTGCAACTATAAGTACAACCAACTTAGCAAGTGGGAACAGAAAATTTTATCTAAAATTGTATAAAAATGGCATGCCAACATCTATTTTATCTCATGTTAATTTCTCAATGCCTTTTGTGGATTATTGGGGCGGAGGTGGTGTATTTATTATCAATGCGTTAGCAAATGACGTGTTTGATTTACGCTATTTTTTAAATGAAGATAATGCAAACAAGAATATAGCCATTTTATCTTATAACATAACAAAAATGCGATAATGAAAAAATTAATTATACTAGTATTTAGTCTTATTTCTTATTGGAATTACTCTCAAGTTGCCATAGGCACTACTAACCCAAATAGTAGTTCTATATTAGAGTTAGAAAGCACTACTAAAACTTTTGTTCCCCCAAGAATGTCGGTAACAGAAATGAATGCTATTTCAAATCCATTAAACGGATCTATTGTTTACAACACTACCGAAGATGCAATGTATGT
>DZCQ01000031.1:0-12364 GCA_022730285.1 Flavobacterium psychrophilum | reverse complement strand
ATAATATTAATTTAGATGCAAATTATATTAATATTGGAATAACTAGACTTAAATAAAATTTAGCTATATAAAAAAATAAGTGTGAATTTGTACATACTAAATCACAAAAAAAACTTCTTTTTCAAGAGGTTTTTTTTGTGAAAATTATTTAGAAACAAAAATAACATCAAGATTTTTAAATTTTGTATAAAAAAATTTTGTTTTAAAGCATAAAATTATAAATTTGATATAAAAATAAGATTTCAAAAAAAATATCAAAATTATACATCAATATGTTTCATTCTAAAATTACGGGACTTGGGTTTTATGTTCCAGAAAATATAGTTACCAATGACGATTTAACTAAAATTATTGACACCACAGACGAATGGATTCAGGAACGAACAGGTATTAAGGAACGAAGACATATTATTAAAGGGGAAGACACCACCACATCGATGGGGGTTAAAGCAGCAAAAATAGCCATTGAACGAGCAGGAATAGACAAAGATTCTATCGATTTTATTGTTTTTGCTACACTTTCGCCAGAATATTATTTTCCAGGACCAGGCGTTTTAGTACAAAAAGAGCTAGGTATTAAAACAGTTGGAGCGTTAGATGTTCGGAACCAATGCTCTGGATTTGTGTATGCTATTTCAGTTGCAGATCAGTATATTAAAACAGGAATGTATAAAAATATTTTAGTTATCGGTTCCGAATTACAATCACTTGGGCTTGATAAAACAACCAGAGGACGTGGTGTTTCGGTTATTTTTGGAGATGGTGCAGGTGCAGCAATTCTTAGTAGAGAAGAAGATTTAACCAAAGGAATCTTATCTACACACTTACATTCTGAAGGAGAATATGCAGAGGAATTAGTAGTCAAATCTCCAGGAATGGGAAATAGATGGGTTACCGATATTCTTGCAGAAAACAATCCAGATGATGTGAGCTATTTTCCTTATATGAACGGAACATTTGTATTTAAGCATGCTGTGATTCGCTTTGCAGAAGTAATAACAGAAGGATTGCAAGCAAATAACTTAGCACCAGAAGATATTAATATGCTAATTCCTCATCAGGCAAATTTAAGAATATCGCAGTTTATACAACAAAAATTTCGACTTCGAGACGATCAAATTTATAACAATATAATGAATTACGGAAATACAACCGCAGCTTCCATTCCAATTGCCTTAACAGAAGCTTGGGAAAAAGGAAAGATAAAATCCGGAGATACGGTTGTGTTAGCGGCTTTTGGTTCTGGATTTACGTGGGGAAGTGTCATTATAAAATGGTAAATTTAAAAAACAACACTAAGTGATCAGTAAAACAATAAAACTAATTTTATTTCTAGGTGTTTTGGCAATTTTGCTATATCTATATTTTACTTTCAAAAAAGAGAATAGCACAAGTTTAGAAAACAGCACCAATTTAATTCAGCAACAAATTGTAAATGTAGGAAAACTAGTGGTTACCGAAGGGCATTTTTCGGAAGTATTAACCTATAAAGATCAAAATTCGTACTTTGGTGGGATTGTATCTTTTGATAAAAAAGCATTAATTGTAGTAAATGCAGAAGTAACGGTTGCCTATAATTTGCATGATATAAAGTATGATATAAATTCTGAAACTAAAACCATTACTCTGTTAAATATTCCAAAAGAAGAAATCAAAATATATCCAGATATTCAATTTTATGATGTAAATCAAAGTAAATTAAATCCATTTACTGGCGATGATTACAACAAAATTAACAAGTTAGCAAAGCTAAGTTTGTCTAAAAAAATAGAAAAATCTAGTTTAAAATCGAATGCTGAAAACAGATTGATTTCGGAATTATCTAAAATGTTAATTCTTAGCAACTCGATGGGCTGGAAGTTAGAATACCAAGGCAAAATTATCACGAAGGAAGAAGAGTTTTTACTTGCGAAAAAATTGTAAGAAACAAGTCTGAAAATAGCTTTATAAAATGGCATCACACAACGATTTAGGAAAAATTGGAGAAGAAAAAGCCATCGATTATTTGCTAAAAAAAGACTATACAATACTAGAAAAAAACTGGACTTTTCAAAAAGCAGAAATAGACATTATTGCTAAAAAAGGAGAGATTCTTGCCATTATTGAAGTTAAAACGAGAAGTTCGCTAGAATTTGGTTTGCCTCAAGAATTTGTAAATCCCAAAAAAATAAAACTTTTAGTAATGGCTACTAACGAATATGTTATAAAAAATGATTTAGATTTAAACATCCGATTCGATATTATAGCCATCTTCAAAAACAATGCTATATTAGAAATAGAACACATAGAAGATGCTTTTTTGCATTTCTAATACAGCGATTTTAAAAATTATTTTTAATATTATGGTGCTGGGTTTGGATATTGCTCTTGTATCTTGTCAATTTCAATAAGAATTTCTTTAGATAAATTTACCTGAAAAGCATCTATATTTTCTTGCAATTGCGATAAGCTTGTCGCTCCAATAATGGTGCTAGACACAAAAGGCTGTTGGTTTGCAAATGCCAAGGCCAGTTGCGTAATTGTTAGGTTGTTTTGCAAGGCTAGTTCCAAATATTTTTTAGTAGCAATCGTACAATTTTCATTAGTATATCTCGTGAAATTAGGAAATTTAACCATTCGATAATCAGGAAGCACATCGTTTAAATACTTGCCACTAAGCACTCCGAAACCCAATGGTGAGTAAGCAAGTAAACCTACATTTTCTCTTAAACTTATCTCAGATAAACCTACCTCAAAAAGTCTGTTTAATAACGAATATGGGTTTTGAATCGAAACAATTTTGGGTAAATTATGCTTTTCACTTTCTGACAAAAAACGCATAACTCCCCATGCATTTTCATTAGACACACCAATATGCTTTATTTTTCCAGATTTTATAATTTCCTCAAAAGTTGATAGTAACTCAAATATCGAATCTTTCCAATTTTCATCTAAATGTGTAAGTCCACGTTTTCCAAACATATTCATGATACGTTCTGGCCAATGCAGTTGGTATAAATCTATATAGTCCGTTTGTAAATTTTTTAAACTTAAATCAACTGCATCTAGAATGCTTTTTTTAGAAAAATCTAGAGGTTCTCTAATATATGTCATTCCTCTATTAGGTCCAGCAATTTTTGTGGCAATTACAAGTTTTTCTCTTTCAGATGTACCTCCCTTTTGTATCCAGCTACCTATAAACTTTTCAGTACGTCCAAACGTGGTTGCATCTCCACCAATTGGATACATTTCGGCAGTGTCTATAAAATTAATTCCTCTTTCAATTGCACAATCCAATTGCGAATGTGCTTCAGATTCAGAGTTTTGATTACCAAAAGTCATTGTTCCTAAACAAACGGAACTCACCTTTAAGTTAGAATTTGGAAGTGTATTATATTTCATTTCTTATTTTTTTAAAATAAATTATGCATTACGATAATTGCTATTGTAATGCATAATTGTTAAAACTAAACTTATTGCTAAATATCGTTTAGCATTTTAGTAATTTCATCTAGTTGTGGAGTTAAGATAATTTCAATACGTCGATTTTTCGCTTTGCCTTCTGGAGTGTTGTTACTTGCTAATGGAGCATATTCTCCTCTACCCGCTGCGGTAAGTTTTCGTTTATCAATTTTGTTATTTTCTCCAAGAATATTTACAATTGCGGTAGCTCTTTTAGTAGATAAATCCCAGTTGTTTTCTATTTGTCCTAAAGCCCCAGTAAATTTATCGTTATCCGTATGTCCTTCTATTAATACTGAAATATCTGGATTATCGCCTAGTACTTTTCCTAATGTAACAATTGCTTTTTTACCCTCTACACCCACAGCCCAACTTCCTGAATCAAATAGCAATTTATTTTCCATAGAAACATATACTTTACCATTTCTTTGTTCAATAGTAAGTCCTTTTCCTTCAAATCCTTTTAACGATTTAGATAGCGTTTCTTTAAGCTTTTTCATCGAGGCTTCTTTTGTAGCTATTAATCCTTCTAGTTCTGAAACCCTATTAGAACGGTCTTTTAAATCGGAATTTAATTTAGCCAATCTTGCTTGTTCTGCAGCAATTACTTTTTCTTTGTTTTCAAGTTGTGTAAGCAAATCTCTATTCTTATCTAGATTTGCTTTTAAAGATTCACTGCTATTTTTTTCCAGAGCATTATAAGAATTTTGTAAATTTTTTAGGTTTGTACTTGCAGAATTGTAATCGGTAGCGAGCTTATCTCTCTCCGCTTTTATTTTTTTTAACTCACTATTTAACGATTCCTTGTCTAATTCAGCTTGATTTTTTGAGGTTTTTAAACTTTCATTTTCATCGGAAAGGGCATTTTTTTCTTTTTTTAAGTCTGCATATTTTGTTTCTAAATCGGTAAATATTTTTTTAGAAACACAAGAAGTGGTTAAAGCTAGCAGCAATAGTCCGGTGGCAATTTTTTGTATCATTTTTTTTGGGTTTAATTTGTTTTAAATTTCTATTTCTACAACAACTGGGCAATGGTCAGAATGCTTTGCTTCTGGTAGGATAATTGCTCTTGTTAATTTTTCTTTAAGAGGTTCACTTACTAAATTATAATCTATTCGCCAACCTTTGTTATTTGCTCTAGCTCCTGCACGATAACTCCACCAGCTGTATTGATGTGCTTGTTTATGAAACAATCGGAAGCTATCTACAAATCCAGAGTTTATAAACCCATCTAACCACGCCCTTTCTTCGGGTAAAAATCCAGATACTTTCGCATTTCTAATAGGGTCGTGTATGTCAATGGCTTGATGGCAAATATTATAATCTCCACCAATAATTAGATTAGGAATTTCTAGTTTTAAAGTATTTATATATTCCTGAAAATCGTGCATATACTGAAACTTATGCTCTAACCTATCTATATTAGTGCCTGACGGAAGATACAAACTCATGACAGAAACTCCTTCAAAATCCGCTCTAATATTTCGTCCTTCTGCATCCATGTAGTCTATTCCTGTGCCATATACTACATTTTTCGGTTCTGTTTTAGATAAAATTGCGACGCCACTATATCCTTTTTTTTGTGCAGAAAAGTAGTATTGATATGGATATCCAGCTTCTTTTATTAAATCAGTCGGAATTTGATCTGTTGTTGCTTTAATTTCTTGAAGACAAATTACGTCTGGATTAGCACTTTGCAACCAGTCTAAAAAACCCTTGGTTATTGCCGCTCTAATTCCATTTACATTGTACGAAATTATTTTCATTTTTAACTTTTTATCAAAAGTAAGTATTTTTTCTTTTATTAAAAAAACAAAATTATCATAAGCATTTAGGAACAGGGTTAAAAATACTTTTTTAACAAATAATTAACTAAATAATACCATTATGCCTAATTTGAAAAGTAATATAGATGAGGTAAATAAACTAAGTAGAAACAATAGGTATTTGTAACAAATCATTATTTTCTTTCTTAACAAAGAGTATCAGCAAATCAATTATGTGGTTTTTTTAAAATTCCTATTCGTTATAAGCACGAACTTTATTTTTGAGATTTTCCCATTCTTTACTATTACTAATTTTATCTTTTTTTATCTTTTTGTCCTTAATATAATCTAAAATATATTTAGAGCGTTCTTCGGAATCTGGATGTGTTTCTAGCCAAGTTAAGTTAAGCCCATCAGATTCATTAAGGGATAATTCGTATAAAAAATCGGCAAATGGAACAGGATTTATATTGGCATTAATAAGATAATCTACACTTGTAATGTCTGCTTCTTCTTCTAAATTTCTGTCATAAGCAGTGGAGGAAAGATTTTTAAACACTTCGTTAGTTAGTTCCCTTCCTTTGGTTCCAGTTCCTATGGATAGTAAAACCGAAAGTCCTATTTCTTTAGACAATTTTTTCATCACATGTTTGTGTTCTATATGCGCAATTTCATGCCCTAAAACGCCAAGTAATGCTTCTGGATTTTTAGAAGCTTCTATTAACCCAGAGTTTACAACAAGATAGTTGTCTGGTAGAGCAAATGCATTTATTTCTGGGTTTTGAACGATAAAAACTTTTAGGCTATCTTGTTCAATATTATTTTTTTTACAAATTGGAGTTAATAGTTTTTGTATGTATTTTGCAATAGAATCATCTTTTACAACATCCTGTTTTTGCTTAATATCTTCCCAAACTAAGTTTCCAATTTTTTTTTCGAAAGTACTTTGATTGGTTTTTATTTTTAATAATTTTACAAAGTCAATTTGAGAAAGTGCAAACCACGTTCCTGCTAAAATTGTTAAAATTATAAATGCTTTAAATAGTATTTTCATGAGGTTTTGGACAAAATAAATAGGTTAAATCTGCAATAAAAAATATCTCTACATTATTCCCTTTCCGGACTTGAATTGCGGCATATAAAGTTGTAACAAACTCAAATACATTAAACAATACGATGGTAATTAAATAAGCAAAATAATCATTTGTGAATTTTGCATCTTTAAAGATAATGGCAATTGTCCACCAAAATAATGCACTGTTAAAAAAAAACAAACTTAGCTGTGCGATTAACGCCTGCGTACAATGCCATTTTACAAAAAGAGTACTTTTTCTGTTTCCTAGATAAAAAATAACAGACGCTAATAAATTAAAAACAGGGATTGGCAAACCAGCCAAAACTGCTATTAGCGACATTAAATAACTATTGGAAGCACGTTCTAACTCGCTATCGGTGGGTTTGTATCCCCAAACTTGTTGTGTTGTCATAATTTTTTGTAAAAATTCCACATCCAATTTGCAATAACTAGAATTATTAAAATAATAGCAATCGGTTTTTGTTGTATAAATTTTTCAGTTTTTAGATAAAAATCATAAAAAGCATTTTTTTTTCTATAAAAATCTGTAATTATCCAAACTGGAGCAATAATCATACTAATTGCTACAATAATTCCGAAGGGATTCAGTAAAATAGATTGTAATAAATCCCCTCGAAAAAAATAATTTGTTGCTCGTGTGGTACCACAAGACGGGCAAGGATATCCTGTTACATTTTTAAAAACACAAACAGTAAAATTGCTTTCGGGCATTGTATATACAAGATATTCCGAAATAAACAGCCAAGCATATCCCGCAAAACAAGCTAGTAAAATTAACGTATATAGCTTGTTTTTAGACATTTGTTACAGTAGTGCGTTAAAAAAAGCCTGTGTGTTTTTTTCTTTAGTCGCCCCTTGAATTAGGAACCAATCCACAATTGTCCAAATCCCTACACCACCACAAGTTAGCAATTTTCCTACACCCATACCAGTATCCCCAATATAAAAACGATCAATACCAAACCCTCCTACAAAAATAGAAATAAGCAAGGCAGTTGTTGGGTCTTTAAATTGTAAAAATTGTACTTTTCGCCATTCATTCTCATCTAAACTTAATAATTTTTCTCTAATTCCTTCCAAATGATGCCCTTCAAAAAATTTGTTGTTAAGCATTAAATACGTTTCTACTTTTTGTGTTTCCATTCTAAGTTCTATTAATTGGTTAATTACTTATGCTAAAATAGCTTTTTTTTCGTTATCCATCATTCATTTGAAAGATATTTTTAAAATTACCTGTTCCTATTAAAACTAAATAGGATTTAAAAGTAGTGCTTTGTAGATAAATAGTTCAAACGATATAATGTCTTATTTTTAATTATTTAAATTCACTTTGACTTTTTTGACTTTACAACTTACTTAAATACACCACTTTTTTTGTTTCAAAAAAAGAATTTTCAAAAATAGCTGCTATTGGATATTCCGTAGCTTCTGGGAAGCCTTGTAATTCCTGACTTAAATCCCCTCCTTTCAAGTACAAAATTCCATTTGTAAGAGAATGCTTACTCTCTGTTTTGAATTTATCTTGTATCCAATTTACAAAATCTGGCATATTGGTTACAGCCCTACTTATCACAAAATCAAATTTTTTGGTTACATTTTCAGCTCTTTTTTGTTCTGCAACAACATTTTTAAGCCCTAATTCTTGAGCAACATTTTGCACAACCTTTATTTTTTTGGCAATAATATCAATTAAATAAAACTGTGTTTCTGGAAAAAGAATAGCTAATGGTATTCCAGGAAAACCACCACCTGTACCAACATCAAGAATTTGTGCTTGCGGTTTAAACTTTTCTATTTTTGCAATAGCCAAAGAGTGCAACACGTGTCTAATGTACAATTCGTCAATATCTTTACGAGAAATAACATTGATTTTTGCATTCCAATCTTGGTACAAACTGTGAAGCATTTTAAACTGATTTATTTGAATTTCTGACAAATCAGGAAAATATTTAAGAATTTCTTCCATAAAAAGTAACTTTTCGACAAAAATACTATTTTTACAGCAAAAAAGATGATTAATGACATCATTTAAAAAAAAATATTCCTTATTTTTGCTTTTTTTATATATAAATCATATTATGATAAATAATGCCCCAACTTTTTCTAAAAAAGACGATTTAAAATTTTTTAGAACCTTAAACTCTCGTGTTAATAACTACTTTAAAGAAAATAACATCTCGAAAGCAGGAAATTGGAAGTTACATTTAAAAACAATCATCATGTTTTCCTTGTATTTAATTCCTTATTTCTTAATACTTATTTATACCGACATGTCCTTATGGACGCTTTTAGCCCTTTCGTTTCTAATAGGTATCGGAATGGCAGGCGTTGGTATGAATGTAATGCACGATGGAAATCACGGCTCCTATTCTAACATTAAATGGGTAAACAAAATAATGGGGGGAACTATTTATATACTAGCAGGAAATGTATATAACTGGCAAGTGCAACACAATGTTTTGCACCACACTTACACTAATATTTTAGGGCATGACGAAGATTTAGATGCTGGTAGAGTTATCCGATTTACTAAAGAGGCTAAATGGTATAAATTTCATAAATTTCAACAATATTACTCTATTTTTTTATATGGATTATTAACCATAAATTGGTGTTTAACTACCGATTTTAAACAAATGGGCGGCTATTTAAAAAGAAATTTATCCTATGGAGGAACTCCAAATCCTAAAAATTTATGGACAGGATTAGTAATTTCTAAAATTGTATATTTTTCCGTTTGGTTACTAATTCCCATGCTTTTTGTAACTTGGTGGAAAGTACTTTTAGGCTTTTTAGTAATGCATTATACCGCAGGACTAATACTAGCTACAACTTTCCAGCTGGCTCACGTTGTAGATGAAACACACAATCCTGTTCCAGATGAAAATGGAGAAATTAAAAATACTTGGGCAATACATCAATTATACACAACATCAAATTTTGCCCCAAAAAACTGGCTGATAAACTGGTACACAGGAGGATTAAATCGTCAAATAGAGCACCATTTATTCCCAAACATTAGCCATATACATTACAACAAAATTGCCGAATTTGTAAAGCAAACTGCTAAAGAGTGCAACTTGCCTTATTTTGAATACGAGACCATGACAGCTGCTGTTATTGCACACTTAAAACATCTAAAAGATTTAGGAAAACAACCGCAACTAGCTTAATCTTAAAAAAAATTGCATGCAAAATCAACTATCCGATAGAATTAACAATTTATCTACTTCACAAACCCTTGCAATGGCGGCTTTAGCTAGAGAATTGAAATTACAAGGACGAGACATTATCAGTTTAAGTTTGGGTGAACCCGATTTTAACACTCCTGATTTTATTAAAGAAGCTGCTAAAAAAGCCATCGATGAAAACTACTCCACTTACTCTCCAGTAGATGGTTATGCAGATTTAAAAGAAGCCATTTGCCGAAAATTTAAACGCGATAATAATTTAGATTATAAACCAGTAAATATTGTGGTTTCCACTGGTGCAAAACAATCTTTATACAATATTGCACAATGCATGATTAATGATGGTGATGAAGTAATTCTCCCAGCACCTTACTGGGTTTCGTACTTTGAAATTATAAAAATGGCTGGTGGAATTCCAGTAGAAGTTCCAACTTCGGTAGAAAGTGATTTCAAAATCACACCAGAACAATTAGAAAAAGCAATTACCCCAAAAACCAAAATGATTTGGTACAGTTCACCATGCAATCCAAGTGGTTCTGTTTATAATCGTGAGGAATTAACAGCTTTGTCCAAAGTAATTTTGAATCAGCCAAACGAAATTTATGTAGTTGCTGATGAAATTTACGAACATATCAATTTCTCTGGAACTTTTTGCAGTATTGCGACTATTGACGGAATGTTTGACAGAACAATTACTGTAAATGGTGTTGCCAAAGCATTTGCCATGACAGGTTGGAGAATAGGATACATTGGTGCACCAGAATTTATTGCAAAAGCTTGTACCAAAATGCAAGGTCAAGTTACTTCTGGAGCAAATTCTATTGCACAAAGAGCAACCATTACCGCTGTTGATGCCAATCCAAGTGTGTTAAATGAGATGGTTTCGGCCTTTAAAAACCGTAGAGATTTAGTAGTTAGTTTAGTGAAAGATATTCCGGGTTTTAAACTCAATATTCCAGAAGGTGCATTTTATGTTTTTCCTGATGTTTCTTACTATTTCGGAAAAACTTTACGTGGAAAACTGATTGAAAACGCAAATGATTTTTCTATGTATTTACTAGCGGAAGCGAACGTTGCTACGGTTACAGGTGATGCTTTTGGAAATGCAAATTGTATTCGTTTTTCGTATGCAACTAGTGAAGCATTATTGACCGAAGCAATGAAACGAATTAAAGAAGTGGTGGTTTAAAATTTCAATACACAAAATCCTAATTCCAATCAAACCTATCACATTGAAGCCCATAGGTTTGGCTAGCAAACTAAAAGCCTACAAGATTACAAAACTTAAGGTGGGTTCTAAAAATTAGCTTTTTTGTAAATTTATTTTTAGACCACACGTAAGTACGTTAAACAGAATAATACCCTGTTTTTTCAAAATTAATAATCTACTAAAATTTATTATTTATTTGGTAATAAGTAGTACAAACCATATAATGTGATATTTTGAATTATACGAAAATTACATAAAATGTTTATTTTAATTATTTAAATCTATTTTAACCCTTTTGACTTTACGCCTTTAAAACTTTCGACTTACTTAATTAGATTACAGCTCGTTAAAAATATTTTTTTTTATCACATAAACGACTTTTGGCTTTACACATTAAAACTTTTGACTTACTTAGCTACGTTTTTTAGTAAGATGAAAGCAAGATTATTGAAAAACTAATATTTTTTGTAGCTTTGAAATCGTCAATAATGATTTATGTATAAAATAATATCCAACCCAAATTATGTCACTGTTTCAAAATAACGTTGTTAAAAAATATACTAATATCCTTGATAAAAAAATATTGGAACAAAAGTGGCATCTTTTTACCACTATTTTTCACGATATTGCCAAACAAGAAAATATTCGAAATAGCAAAGAAGAACAATATCAAGAAGGATTTCTTCGGGATTTTTTTGTGCAAATATTGGGTTATACCTTAAATCCAGATGCTAATTATAATTTAATTTCGGAACAAAAAAACGAAACAAATAGCAAAAAAGCCGATGGTGCAATTATACTAAACAACAATGTTCACGCCATAATTGAACTAAAAGGAACCGAAACTACCGATTTATCCAAAATAGAAAACCAAGCATTTGGGTATAAAAACAATCAAAAAGATTGCACCTATGTTATTATTTCCAATTTCGAAAAAGTCCGTTTTTATATAGATAACGCTACTGAACACATAGAATTTAATCTGTTTGCACTTTCTCGTGCCGAATTTGATTTGCTGTACACTTGTCTTTCGTTAGAAAGTATGCAAACCGATTTGCCCAAGAAAATTAAAAACGAAAGCGTATCTAACGAAGATAAAATTACGGCAGCATTATACAAAGATTATTCCACTTTTAGAAAAGAATTGTTTGCAGATATTGAAAAACTAAATCCGCAGTACAACAGATTACTTTTGTTTAAAAAAACACAAAAATTATTAGATCGGTTTTTGTTTATTTTCTTTGCAGAAGATAGGCAATTGCTACCAACCAATTTAATTTTTAGCATCAACCTAGAATGGCAAAATCTGCGTCAAGCCCGAATTCCAGTTTCGCTATACGACCGATACAAAATGTATTTTCAGGATTTGAATACCGGTGCAAGAGTGAGTTTGCCCGCTTTTGGAAAACATACTAACGAAATTGTAACAGCACAATACGACATTTATGCCTACAATGGTGGCTTGTTTCAGCCCGACGAACTTTTAGATACCATTGCTATTACCGACGATTTGCTTTTTAAACATACCAAAAAAATAAGCGAATACGACTTTGATAGCGAAGTAGATGTAAATATTTTAGGACATATTTTTGAAAATTCGTTAAACGAAATAGACGAAATTACTGCAACCCTAACAGGGTTTGAAACCCTGTTAGGGTTG
>DZCQ01000010.1:61780-73374 GCA_022730285.1 Flavobacterium psychrophilum | reverse complement strand
TTTTCTGAAGATGGAACACTTGCCTACACCATAGTAGATAAAATAGTAAAAATCATTTATAAAGACGAGATGGGTAAAAAAATTAAAGGTGAAACTCATTTTGCTTGGACCACTATTTACAAGAAGTATGGAAATAATTGGAAAATTGACTGTACAACATCAACTCAAAAAACTAATAACAGAGAAAAAAACTAAAATCCAGTGGCTAAGAATGTATATAAAAAATAAGTGAAATGTCAGCAAAACAAGGCTTTTGACTCATGTCAAGCTTTGTGTTTAACTGAAAATTTCGTGTTTAGAAACCGTTTACCTTTCATATACTAAAAGTTATAGTCAATGGCAGGACATTTTGCATTTAAAAAACTTTTCTGTAACTTTTGGCTTAACATTTGTACTAATAACCATATATGATAAAATAAAAAATGCTTAAACAATTTTTCATACTCTGTTCTGGTGCCGACAAAAACACACTAGAAACCTGCTCAGAAGGAGAGCAAACCAAGTTTACAGGAATTGGTGCAACCGTTTTTTTTACGGCAGTTATGGCTTTTATTGCCAGCAGTTATGCACTTTTTACCGTTTTTGATAATCCATATATCGCAATGGGGTTTGGATTGGTGTGGGGATTGCTAATCTTTAATCTTGATCGATTTATAGTTTCTACCATTCGAAAAACTAATGTTTTTTGGAGTGAATTTGGACAGGCAGCACCTCGAATTATCTTGGCAATTATTATTGCGATTGTCATTTCTAAACCATTAGAAATTAAAATTTTTGAAAAAGAAATAAACACCGTGCTTTTGAAAGAAAAGAATGCAATGGCAATTAAAAATAAGAAGGAAATTTCTAATTATTTCCAATCGGATTTAGATAAAAACAAATCCGAAAGTGATAACTTGAAAGTGCAAATTTCTAACAAAGAAAAAGAAGTAAACGCTTATTACGAAACCTATATTGCAGAAGCAGAAGGGACAGCAGGAACAAAAAAACTAGGAAAAGGTCCGGTTTTTAGAGAAAAAATTGCAAAACACAATCTTGCCAAAAAAGAATTAGATAGTCTGCAAAAGACAAACGCCACAAAAATTGCTGAAAATGAAACTAAAAGCAAAAAATTACAAGATAATTTGGATAAAAAAGTAACCGAAAGCCAACCAATTATCGATAATTTTGATGGTTTAATGGCTCGAATCAATGCTTTAAATAAATTGCCATTATTGCCTTCCTTGTTTATTATGTTGCTTTTTTTAGCAATCGAATTATCCCCAATCATTACCAAATTATTATCCCCAAAAGGCGAATACGACTATAAATTAGAAGATTTAGAAGATGCCCTAAAATCGAATATTGCACAAGACAAACAGCAGCGTAATTTGCTATTAGAAACAAATGCAAAGATGCATAGTAAAGTTTATGTAGATGTCTCCGAAGAAAAGAAACTGCATGACTTGCAACGCAAAAACGCATCTGATGTGCTAGAGCATAAAAGCAATAATTTTGCGTCTAGATACAAAGCAGGGGAATATTAAAATTCTGTTTAGATAGGTTAAAAAATCACATTAAACAGAATAATATCGTGTTTTTTTTAATTTAATAAAATCTACTAGAAAATATTTTTTATTTGACAATAAGCAAATAACAGCTCGTTAAAAATCTTTTTTTATTACATATACTCCTTTTGACTTTACGACATTACAACTTTTGACTTGCTTACATATTTACTATCCAACTTTGAGGATTTAATTTTGTGGTATTTTGAAAAATCAAAAATTTCAATATTGCTTTATTCGTGCTTTGGTTATAATGAATTTCTCCTAATGCTTGTTTTGTATCTACTTTTTCTCCTTTGTGTACAAATATCTTTCCAATATTTGAATAGGTTGTAGTATAATCTCCATGTCGTACCATGATGGTTGCGGTGCCATTTGGTGCCATTTGCACATCACTTACCTCTCCAGAAAACACACTTCGTGCCTTTGCTCCTTTTTCTGAAGATATTTCTATTCCGCTACTTTCAATCATGATAGAAGGTTCTAATGGGTGTGGTTGTTTTCCATATTTTTTAGTAAGCAACCCTTTTTCTACAGGCCACGGTAATTTTCCTCTATTATTTTTAAAGTCGTTGGCTAGTACTTTTGCTTCTGGAGTTAATACAAATGTTGCTGTATTAGTTGTGTTTCCAGCTTTTTTATTGGCAGCAATAATGGCTTTTTTAATTAAATTATTTATTTGTCTTTCTATAGATTTTGTTTCTCTTTGTTTTGCTTTAATTTCGGCAATAATTTTTCCTTTGTCTTTTTTAATAGCATTTAATAGTCGTTGTTGTTCCTTTTTGTCTTTTTCAAGTATTTGTTTTTCTTTTTCACTTTCTACAATTAGGTTTGCTTTTTCTTGCTTCTGTACAGAGAGTTTGTTGTTAAATTTTTCTAATTCTGCTGTTTTTTTCTTTATTTCTTCTCCTTGTTGCTTTCTGTAGTTAGAATACTGCTTCATATATTGTATTCGCTTGTATGCTTGTAAAAAATTACTAGACGATAATATAAACATAGCTCTACTTTGTTCCGATCTACTTTTGTAAGATTTTACAATCATTTTAGCATAATCTTCTTTAAGTATTGTTAATTCTTTTTTAAGTTTATTTACATTTATTTGATTAATATACATACTATTTCCTAGCACTTTTGCTTGTTTTACAGTAGTATTAATTAATTTTTGCTGCAAGTTAATTTTCGCATTTTGTTCTGTCACTACTTTTACAGCAGATTTTTCTTTCTTTTTCTCCACAAGCAATAGGTCTTCTTTTTCTTTAATTTCTTTTTGAAGACGTTCTTTCTGAATTTGTAACTTTTGTTGTTTCTCTTCCTCTTGACTCCAAGATTGTAAGGAAAGAAAGAGTAAAATTGTGTAAAAAAGATATTTTACCATGTTTTTTTTAATTAATTGTAATTGATTCAAATCCACCTGGCACACTATACGGAAATGTTAGCTCTTCATTAAAAGTAGCATTTTTGTATTGAATTTCAATGGTTGTAATTTCATTGTTTTGTTTTGCAAAAATAAGAAGTTCTCCTGGAATTGTGCTTTCTGGATATAACTTATAGTTGGCATAATTAACGGTAATTTGTCTTTCGGGAGATTTTTGATATATTTCTTGTTTTTTCAAACCGAAAGTTGATAGGTCAAAAATATAATATTTACTTGTGTTTTGTACTGTTACTTCAGATAATTTAGGATTGTTATCCTCCATGGTTAGTACATATTCTGATTTTGACAGATTATCTATGGCTTGTCCTAATAAAATGTTTTGCACTTTTTGAAAATCTAAATCTGTTCCTAGCCAGTTGCTTAGTATTTTGTAATCTCCTTCAAAGTACTTCCCATTTATTTTTTCATAATATTGCACTTTTTCTGGTGTTATAAGTGCTTTTGCCATTGTAATTCCAAGAATTTTAATGCTTATTAATATTATTTCATTTTTTTTAATTCGGATATCCGCTACTAAACTTAAATTTTGTTTAGCACTAGAATAATCGACATTTGCTTTAATAAATACTGTTTTGAAGTTTCTATTAATGCTTTCATGATTTTTAATGATGTTCGATACAGTTGTGGCTTCTAAATTATTGTTTGCAATTGGAGCTACTTCTTTTTGCTTAACCTTACAGGAAAAAAGGGTCAAACTCAATAACAGGAATAGGAATATTTTTTTGAACATTTTATTTTAAATTTTTAATCTTTTCTAAATACTTATTATTCATAGTCAAGTTGCCCATTAGTTTAGATACTTCGATGAGCTGATTTAAAAATGCTATTTCTAAATCTTTATTGGCAACCGTATAATCCAAACCTGTTTCTAATAATATGATAGCTTTTGCATTATCATTTAGTTGTTTTGCTACTTTTCCTGCAAACAAATAATATTCTGGTTGATTAGGAAACTCCTCTAATAAGCTAGTTGCTTTTGTTAAAAGTTTTGTAAAGTTTTGCAAATTTTCATAAGCAGAAAGCAAAAAGATATTCCCAGAAAGCTCTAAATTAGTAGCTTTTTCTAGATTTATAATTGCTAGATCCCACTTTTTCTTTTTGTAATAAAATACGCCCACTTCTTGGTAAATGTCAAATTGATTGTTTTTTTCAAAATAGGAAATAAATTTAGGTACAGAATTTTCAAAACTAGGATTGTTAGACGCAAAAATTAAAAATTCGTTAAGCATTTTAAATTTCACAGCATTATTTATCTTTTCGCTATTAAGGGCTATTTCCATTGATTTCTCAGCACTATTCCCATCTGAATTAGATAGGTGGCGTTTAAATAAAAAAACTTGTGCCCAGGGCGAATTAGGTATGTTTTTTTCTAATTCTAAAGTCCATTGTTTTGATTTTTCTTCCTGATTGTTTTTAGAATATAATTCTATTAGCAATAAATAGTTTTCTTCTATCAATGGATTGTTTTTAATAGCAATTTCTAGTTCGTTTTTTTCTATACTTTTAGGGTATTTCTGTGCAAGAATTTCTGATTTGTAGTTCTCTCTAATAGTAGAATTTCCTTCCGTTTCGTTTAATTGATTTATTAAAACAAGTGCTTTATCATACTCCTTGATTTGCATGTACAAGGAGAGCAAATCATTTTTGTAATTATTGTCTAGTGGTATTATTTTCTGAGCAATGGCTATTGCTTGGTTATAATCTTTGGTTGTATAATATGTTTCATACAAATCTATCCAAAGCCATTTATTTTCCGTTTCTAATTGTGTAGCTTTCTGAAAAAATTGTGTTGCATTTGAATAATCTTTTAAAAAGAAATAATTTTTACCAATTTCATGATAAACAACGGCATTATTTGGTTGTAGTTCCAAACATTTTTCTAATAAAACAATTGCTTTATCATAGTTTTCAATTCCTTTTTGCGTTAAAGATTCGTAGAAATAATTTGTAAACTCCTCCTCTTCCAAAGCTTCTTTTTCTGTCTGCTTTTGTGCCAACACTAAATTAGTATTGCTTTGCAAAAAGAAAATTAGAAATATGTAAATTATTTTTTTCATTTATTTTAAAGAAAAGAAACAGCAAAATTTATTCTAATACCGAAAAATCGCCAATACTAACATTTGTGAATTTTCCGTTAAAAACAGCATGATTTCCTATCATAGAATTATCTAAATCGGCATTTTTTATGTGTGCATGTGTTTGTATTAAACTGTTTTTTATGATACTATCCACAACATGGCAACCTTTACCTAACGAAACATTTGGCCCAACTGTTGTGTTAATTAATATAACATCTTCTCCAATATAACATGGTGGAATAATAGTAGCATTTTCTTGCTTTACACCATAATCTATTAAATGTATTCCGTCTTCGTGCAAAAATTGCAACATTCTGCTATTTGTTTCTACCGTAACATTTTTGTTTCCACAATCCATCCATTCAGATACTTTTCCAGGAACAAATTTCATGCCTTTTATTTTCATGTTTTCTAAAGCATCGGTTAATTGATATTCGCCTCCTTTAACAACATTATTATCTAATAAATATTGCAATTCATCCCGAAGAGTTTCGCCACTTTTAAAATAATAAATCCCTATAATAGCTAAATCTGATACAAAATGTTTTGGTTTTTCTACAAAATCTACGATTTGATTGTTTTCATTAAGTTGCACCACACCAAAAGCACTTGGGTCTTCAACTTGTTTTACCCAAATAACAGAATCGGCACTAATATCTAACGAAAAATCTGCCCTAAACAATGTATCCGCATAAGCAACTACAATAGGTCCAGACATACTTTCCTTTGCACACATAATAGCATGTGCAGTTCCTAAGGCTTCGTTTTGGTAATAAATAACTCCTTTTGAACCTAAATTTTTTGCAATTAACAATAAGTCTTCTTCTACTTTTTTACCAAAACTTTCATGTATTATAAATGCAATTTCTTCTATTTCCTGATGGATAACACTAGCAATATCTTCTACTAATCTGTGGACTATTGGTTTTCCTGCAATAGGAATTAATGGTTTCGGAATTGTAAGTGTGTGTGGTCTTAATCTGGAGCCACGTCCTGCCATTGGCACTATTATTTTCATTCTTTTCGTTTTTTTGTTTCTAAATACAAAACAAGATTTTATTTCTTATTTTACGCCTGTACTACCAAAGCCTCCTTGCCCACGAGTTGTTTCGCCAAGTTCTTGCACTTCATTCCACTCAGCTCTTTCGTGTTTTGCAATAATAAGTTGTGCTATTCGATCCCCATTGTTAATTATAAATTCTTGATTAGAAAGATTTATAAGTATCACCCCTACTTCACCTCTATAATCAGCATCTATGGTTCCAGGAGAGTTTAAAACTGTAATTCCATTTTTAATAGCTAGTCCACTCCTTGGACGAACTTGTGCTTCTAAACCTATTGGTAATTCTAGAAAAAGTCCTGTTTTAACCATAGTTCTCTCCAATGGTTTTAGAATTATTGGTTCTAGTATATTTGCTCGAATATCCATTCCTGCCGATGAAATTGTTTCATAGTGAGGGAGTTGATGTTCTGATTTGTTGATAATATTTATTTTCATAATTTTTTTACTCGTGATAAAATGGCAATACTTTTAAACAAGAATGTTATAATAAACGGCATGATATAACCCCAAAAATACTATTTTCTTTCTAATATTCTTTGTAAAATTGATTTTTCTTGTTGATATATGTAATATAAAAAAAACAAAATCAATATTGTTTTGATATAATAATTTTCTCTAACATATGGTATATAAAAACTACTAATAGAAAAAATAAGGGAAATCAGCAAATAAGCTAGTATTTTAGGCATATCATACGGAATAGGGTATTTTTTTTGTCCTAAATAAAAGGATATATACATCATAGTTCCATAAGCAGCAATGGTGGCAATTGCAGAACCATAATAACTTAACGATGGTATTAATAAATAGTTAAGAATTAAGGTTACTATCGCTCCTACAATAGAAATATAGGCTCCGATATATGTTTTGTTAATTAATTTATACCAAACAGATAAATTGGTATAAATTCCGAGAAAAAAGTTTGCAACCACTATTAGTGGAACTACTTTTATTGCTGACCAATAATCTTTGCTGGGTACTAAAGGGAGTTTTAAAATATCTATAAAAGCTATTACAAAAAGACAAATAAAAGATCCAAATATAACAAAATACTTAGTAATTGTGGCATAGGTTTGTTGTGCATTTTCGTTACTAGCATGGCTAAAAAAGAAGGGTTCAATTCCTAAGGTAAATGCTGTTCTAAATAAAACCATAAACATCCCTATTTTATAGCATGCTGCATAGGCACCAATATCTGATTTTGAGACACCAAGCCATTCTAACAAAATTTTATCAAAATGTTCGTTAATTGCAAAGGCAACTCCTGCTATGAGTATTGGAAAACCGTATCGAATCATGCTTTTCCAAAGAAAAAAATCGAATTTCCAAGTAATTTTTAAATAACTAGGAGAGAGTACAATTAACGTTACCAGACTGGAAATTAAGTTTGCAACAAAAATATAACCAACCTGAAAATTTTCAAAATAAATAATATTAAAAAAACTATCTGGATTAGAATCAACTATAAATGGTAATACTACCAAAAAAAACACATTCAGCAACATATTCGTCAATACACTTCCTATTTTGATAATAGCATACGGAACTGATTTTTGAGTTGCCCTTAATTTAGAAAAGGGTATAACTGCAAGTGCATCTAATACTAATATCCAAATAGTGTAAATAATATATTCTACCTTGATATTGGACCAAATGGAGAGGTGATTTCTAAAAATAAGTGCTATAAATAAAAAAGCCAATGAGCTCCAAAATATTGAAATTGTTGCAGTACTAATTACTTTTTTCTTATCTGTATTTTGGTTATAAAACTTAAAGAACGAAGTTTCCATTCCGTAAGATAAAATCACGTTAAAAAACACTAACCAAGCAAATATAATAGATATATCGGCAAATTCTTGTTCTAGTAATTTTTTTACATACAAAGGATTTAGCAAAAAGCTAATCATTCTAGGTAAAACAGTTGCTAAACCATAAATTAGGGTTTGCTTAAAAAGAGATTTATAAAGGCTCAAAAGTAATTTTCTTAAAGTGTGCCGACAAATTTAAGCAATGTATGTTAAAATTATAACTATTTGTGATTTAAAATTACAATTACCTCCTTGGTGGTGCCGATGGATAGGCTAAATATTCTTTTTCATCAATATCCGTCAGCTTATACAATACATTTTTACCTTTTTGGTTTATGGTTATAATTGCTTCATTATTTCCCAATTTATAATTGTTTTTATTTTTAGGAGTTATATTATCGTCATTTTTCCTCATATTATTTTGCATGTTCTCTGGAACATTTCTTTTTATAAAAATAACTGCAGTATAAACGGTGTCATTTCTTTTTTCAAATAATGCTTCTTGATTATCAAAATAAATTTTTTTTAAAGTATTATTTTTATCCAAGGCATTTTTAAAAGAAATATAAAAGTTAATTCCACTTCCTGTAAGCTCTTGTCCTCCTGTCCATCTCTGAAAATAAATGGTTTTAATTGGCGTAGGTAACTTGCTTTGTGGTAGTATTTTGATGGACTCTTGTTGGCAGTTTTGTATTGCAAAAAAAGTACTGAGGTATAAAAAAATAGTTTTCATATGTCTTCTGTATTTATGTTAATGCGTTTTCATCTAATATTTTTATAAAATGAAATCCTTTCGGAACAAAGCCTTGGTTATAATAAAAACGATGTGCATCAAAATTTGTTGTGTAAGCATCTAGAACAATCATGTTGCAATCTAAATTTAAAGCTTTTTGTTGAATATAATCTACAATAATCTTGCCAATTCCTTTTTTGCGATATTCTGGGTGTACTATAAAATTATCTATTTCTAAATATTTTCCAGACCATAATTTTACATTATACCAACAGCCAGAAAGACCAATACATTCCCCATTGTCATAAATTGCAATTTGAGTATAATTGTTCTGAATCATTTGTGTTAAATACGATTCGTATTTGGAATGTGTAATTTTAGGATATAAGAATTGCATGGTTGCAATTTCCTTCATCATTTGGTCTAAACTTGTAAGTTCTTTGGCTTGCATTTTTTTAAATAAAGTAATTAAGTGCTGAGATTAAAAAAGTTGCAAGTTAAGTATTTTTGCTTTTTTATCCTTTTTAAATTCTAAAAAAAACATTCTTTTTGAAAAGCTTTTCAAGAAATAAAAGAATTTTTACAGGTACATTTCTACAAGACCATGCGGAAGATCCATGATGACTTTTTTGTTAGATCGATCTATTTTTACTAAAAACTGATCAATCATTGGGATTAATAGTTCTACCTCCCCATTTAAAACCTCGAATAGCGGTTGTGCAGAACTGTCGTTTATGGCTACAATTTTACCAAAAATGCCCACTGTTTTGTCTTCAATTTCAAAACCTATTACTTCGTGAAAATAAAATTTGTTTCCAGTAAGTTTTGGAAGCATTTGTAACGGAAGATATACGCTAAGCCCAAGAATATCTTCCGCTTCCGCTTCGGTATTCACGTCTTCAAAGCGTACTCTTAAAAAATCGTTTTTGTGTAGTTGACTGTGTTTTATAAAAAATGGAATCAAGTTTTTGTTAAATTCAACAAAAACCGATTCCATTTTTTCATACAATTCAGGTTCATCGGTATCTAAGTATAGTAATACCTCTCCTTTAAAACTGAATTTTTTTGCGATTTTACCTAAATAGAAGCATTCTTCTTTACGCATAATCGCTTTTTTATTATTCTGCTGACTCTTCTGTAGCTGGAGTTTCCTCTTCTGTGCTTTCTTCAGTTACAACAATTTCTTCTTCTACTTTTGCAGCTTCTAGTTGGCTTGCAATACGTTTTTCATTCGCAAGAGTTTCTGCTTTAAATGCTTTTTCTTTTGCATCAGCATCAGCCTTAGAAAGTCCCGATTTTTTAGCATCCACTTTTGCTGTTTTTGCTTCTAACCAAATACTAAATTTAGCATCTGCTTGTTCTTGTGTTAAAGCTCCTTTGCGAACTCCACCATCTAAGTGGTGTTTCATCATGGCACCTTTATAAGACAAAATTGCTTTTGCGGTATCTGTAGGTTGTGCTCCATTGTGTAGCCATTGCACTGCCTTGTCTAGATTTAAATCTATTGTTGCAGGATTAGTGTTTGGGTTGTAAGTTCCTAATTTTTCTAGGTATTTACCATCTCTTTTTGATCTAGCATCTGCTGCTACTATCCAGTAAAAAGGTTTTCCTTTTTTACCGTGTCTTTGTAATCTGATTTTTACTGACATAATCTTTATGGATTAATTTGAGGTACTCGACCTCGATTATTTAAGGGTGCAAATATAGTTTTTATTTTTAACAACAGCTATTCTACAGCAAACATTTTTTGTTTTTTATTACTTTTCTAGATTTATTAGTTTATTTTTGTCTTTTAGTTTACCAAAATAATCACTAATAATGAGAAAAATAATTTTATTTCTGCTTTTTATTACCATGTTACAATCTTGCGAAAAAGAGGTGCAATTTAATAATCCTGCAATGCAATCTCGAATTGATTCAGATTTTTGGAAAGCAAATCAAATTTCTGCTAGCAAAAACTCCTCAGGAGGGGTTACAATTACAGGTGTTGGAGCTACTGGAAATATGGTTTTAAAAACCAGCTCTCTTGCAAAAGGTGTCTATACTCTAGGAACTACGAATACACAAAATTTTGCTTCTTTTACACTTTTAAATAACACAAACTCTTTTAATTGTGTTACTAATCCGTTTTTAGCTCCTGTAAATAAGGTGCGTATTTTAAGTGGTGGCACTGGTTATTCTGATTCTTTACTTGTAAGTACAACGGGAGGCACTGGTTTTGGGTTAAAGGTCAGCATCAGTACCTCGAACGGAGTAGTTACAACTGCTACTGCAAACATACCTGGTGATGGATATTTTCCTGGTGATGTCGTTACTGTTTCTGCAGGAGGCTCTAATGCTAATTTATTAGTTGAGAATACTTCATTAAGTAACGGAACAATTGAAATTACCGAATATGATGGTGTTACAATTTCTGGCAATTTTAAATTTACAGCTTATGATGAACTGGTAGATAAAATTGCTATAGTTAGAGATGGTGTTTTTTATAAAGTCCCTGTAAATTAGTTTTTTGTGTGTTGTTTGTATTAACAAAACGTTAAAAATGATTGTTTTGAAATAATAATGATAATAAATTGTGTTTTAGAACTTTATTAGCTTATCTTTGTCCTAATTAATTATATTTATATATGAACATTTTTGTTGGAAGTCTTCCTTGGAGTATCGAGGAAGCAGATTTAAGAGAGTCTTTTGAGGCTTACGGTACTGTAGAATCAGTAAAAATTATTACGGATAAATTTACTGGAAGAAGTAAAGGATTCGGATTTGTAGAAATGCCAAACGACGACGAGGCTCAAAAAGCTATTGATGAGCTTAATGGAGCAAATGTGGAAGGGCGTGCAATTGTAGTGAACAAATCTGAGCCAAAACCAGAAGGCGAAAGAAGAAGTTTTAATAACAATCGTCCAAGCGGTGGAAATAATCGTGGTGGA
>DZCQ01000010.1:55347-61680 GCA_022730285.1 Flavobacterium psychrophilum | reverse complement strand
GTGGTGGATACAGAGGTGGAAATGATCGCGGTGGAAGTCGTGGAGATTACTAGTATTTAACATAATAATACACAAAAGCCCATTCGTACTGAATGGGCTTTTTATTTGTTTAGAACTAACATATTTTTATAAAACCTATTTGTTTTTTTAACTAAACCACTATGAATTTGAATCTTATAGGTTTGTTGGAAGACTAAAAAATTATACGTTTAAAAATCTATTTGATAATAATTTCCTTAATTCTCACTAATTTATTCATATTAATTTGTGAAATTAGTCTCAGAATTTTTAGAATCTGAAAAGAAAACGCATCGTTTTAGCTATTTTTCAGACCAATAAATCTACATACAACTTTTTCTTTTACAACAAATTTAAAGCAGAAATAGTATGATTTACTTAATTTTTTAACTTATTATAAAAATAAATTTTTCTGTATAAATAGAAAGTATTATTAGCTGTAATTTAGGACTTTACTAATTTCCCGTCTTTGCTTTTAATTATTGTATCTTTAGTAACAATCATTGGTTTTTTAATATCATTTAAGATATTTAAAGCCTCTTCTACATAAGCATCTTTCGCTAAATTTTCGTGCCATTCTTTTCTTTTTTCTCCCAAAAGAGGTTCTTTACTTATTAATTCAATTTCAAAGGGTAAAGATTTAAAATTTAAATCATTTTTATAATTAGCAATGGCTTTAAATTTTTTTGTGCCCTCTTCAATTTTCTTTTGTTCTTTCTTGAAAATGTCAAAATTTAAATTTATAATATTATCTTCTTTACGATCATTAATCCATTTTGCGTTTTCCTCAATTAATTTGAATTGGTTATTTTCCGAAATCCTTTTTTTGCTATTAGCTACTAAGTCTGGGTAATTAGTAATGGAGTTAATTGTATTGTAAGGTGCTGCATCTATTTTGTCCCAAGGCATTGCATTATCTGTATCTCTTTCCCCAATTTTTATATAAGAATATCTATCTGGAATTGCAATATCACTAGACACCCCTTCTAGTTGTGTAGATCCGCCATTAATTCGATAAAATTTTTGGGTTGTGGTTTTCAAAGCACCAAAATCTCCCATTGTATTTCCTTGTACATATTGGTTCAAATCTATCACATTTTGCACAGTACCCTTGCCATACGACTGTTTGCTTCCTATAACTATCCCTCTTTTGTAATCTTGGATTGCTGCTGCAAATATTTCTGATGCGGAGGCTGAAAAATTATTTATTAAAACCACTAATGGTCCAGACCACTGTACTTTTGGGTCATGGTCAAAGAGTACTTCCTTTTGTCCCGCAGCAGATTTTATTTGTACCACCGGGCCTTCTGGTATAAATAGTCCTGTAATATCTACGGCTGTTTTTAAAGACCCCCCTCCATCATCTCTTAAATCCATTATTAAACCTTGGATCCCTTCTTTTTTTAGTCGATCTATTTCTAGAGCAACATCTTTTGCTGAATCTCGATTGTCTTCATTTTCAAAATCGATGTAAAATTTTGGTAAATAAATAACGCCATATTTCAGACCATTTTTTTCTACAACACTAGATTTTGCATACGTTTCTTCAATTTCAACGATATCTCTTAGTATAGTTATTTCTTTAATAGTTCCGTCAATTTTTTTAACCGTTAATTTAACCTCCGTCCCCTTTGGCCCTTTTATTTTTTTAACCACATCATCTAATTTCATCCCTACAACATCTACGGCTGTGCTGTTACCTTGCCCTACTTTAAGGATTAAATCTCCTTGTTCTAGTTCTTTTCCTTTCCATGCTGGCCCGCCGGAGATAAGCTCTGAAATTTCTGTATAATCATTCGTTTTTTGCAATCTTGCTCCTATACCTTCCAGCTTTCCACTCATACTAATGTCAAATTTTTCTTTTTCATCTGGGGCAAAATAGTATGTATGTGGGTCAAATTGCATTACGATAGAGTTTACAAACACATCAAACCAATCGTCACGATCTAATTCGTCTACAAAGGAGAAGTAGTCATTTAATGTTTTTTGAGTAGATTCTCTTGCTTCTTTTTCTATTTCGGAGAATGTTTTTTCAACATACTTTGGCTCTTTTAGTTTTTGTGCTTCTTCTACTTTTTGTTTTTCTAATATGGTTGCCAGAATAGAAAGTTTCATTTGTAAACGCCATCTTGCTTTAAGCTCTGGATAATCTTTTGCATAGCCATTTTTTTCAGAATCTATATTAATAGTTTCATTACTAGAAAAATCATACGGTTTATCATTTAGTATTTTAAAAACCATTTTAGCCTCTTGCATTCGTTTTTTTAATCGATTGTAAGTTAAATCAAAAAAAGTTAAATCATGATTTTTTATCATGTCGTCAATTTGAGTTTCATACACCTTAAACTCGTCTATATCGGCTTGTATAAAAAACCTTTTAGATGGATCCAAAGTTTCTAAATAGCTCTTGTATATTCCTTTAGAAAAATTATCGTCTATATTTGCTGGATTGTAGTGAGCTCTTTCTAATATAAACGTAATTAGATCTAGTAGCACTTTATCTTTTTCTGGATCATTTGTTTTTTTCGGCACAAAACTCCATAAAACGGCAGATATAGCAAGTATTGCTATAATTACTTTATAATTCCTTTTCATATAATTCAAAATAGGGTTCATAATATTTGCCTAAATTACATAAAAAACCATGCCAATAATAATATAATTAATTAATTTTTTGTTAAAGATTTAAAATTTGGTACTTCCTACTAAATTTGTGTAATTTTGTACTTATATAATTTAAAAATATATTACTCGAAAATGGAAAAACCATTAATATTAGTTACAAATGACGATGGTATTTCGGCTCCTGGAATTAGAGCCTTAATAGAAGTTATGCAGGAAATAGGAACGGTGGTGGTTGTAGCTCCAGATAGCCCACAAAGTGCTATGGGTCATGCCATTACAATTAACAGCACTTTGCATCTTAATAAAATTTCAGGTGCCAATGTTGTGGTTACTGAATATAGTTGTTCTGGCACTCCTGTGGATTGTGTAAAACTTGCCGTAAATGAAATTTTGAAGAGAAAACCTGATTTATGCGTCTCAGGAATAAATCACGGATCTAATTCTTCTATTAATATTATATATTCTGGAACAATGAGTGCTGCTGTAGAAGCTGGAATTGAAGGAATTCCTGCAATTGGATTTTCTTTATTAGATTATGACTGGAATGCTAATTTTGAACATTCTAAGCCATACATCAAAAAAATTGCAACAGAAGTTTTGCAAAAAAAACTACCTGAAAATGTTATTTTGAATGTCAATTTTCCTAAAAAAATAGCGGAAGATATAAAGGGAATTAAAATATGCAGACAAGCAAAAGCAATGTGGGAAGAAAAATTTGATAAGCGAAAAACTCCGCAAGGGAAAGACTATTACTGGCTTACTGGCGAATTTATAAATCAAGATACGGGAGAAGATACTGATGAATGGGCTTTGGAAAATAATTACATATCGGTAGTGCCCGTTCAGTTTGACATGACAGCACACCATGCAATACAACCATTAAATAATTGGAATTTAAATAAATTATGAGAAAAACAGATTTGTTAATAGGTGTTATTATCGGTTTTATTTCTGCTTTTGTTGGAGTTTATATATTCTTTGAAGTGTTTACTAATCAAAATTTTGTGACAGGCTTGCAAGGAATGAAACAACAAGGGTTTTTAGGAAAATTAATTACTCTTGGAGCAATATTAAACCTAATTGCTTTTTTTATTTTATTAAAAATGAATAAAGAGCTAATGGCAAGAGGTGTGGTTCTTGCAACAATTATTTTAGCCTTTATAACCATCTTTGTTTAAAATAAAGTAATAAAATGAAATACTACATTGTTGCTGGTGAAGCATCTGGAGATTTGCATGGAGCAAATTTAATGAAGTCTATTCTCGAAAAAGATTCTTCTGCCGAAATTAGATTTTGGGGAGGAGATTTAATGCAATCCGTTGGAGGAACTCTTGTAAAACACTACAAGGAACTTGCTTTTATGGGATTTGTAGAAGTGCTTTTTAATCTCCAAACGATATTGAATAATATTAAAATTTGCAAAAAAGATATTAAACAATTTCAGCCAGATGTTGTGCTATTTATAGATTATCCAGGTTTTAATATGCGAATTGCTAAATGGACTAAGCAACAAGGAATTGCAAACCATTATTATATTTCCCCACAAATTTGGGCTTGGAAAGAAAATAGGATTAAAGCAATTAAGAGAGATATTGACAAAATGTATGTAATATTGCCTTTTGAAAAAGATTTTTACGAAATTAAACACCAATTCCCAGTACATTTTGTAGGACATCCGCTTATTGATGCTATCGAAAACAGAACAAAAACCGATGCAAATGCTTTTAAGAAAAATAATTTATTAGACGAAAGACCCATTATTGCATTATTACCCGGTAGTAGAAAACAAGAGATTGAAAAAATGCTTTCCGTTATGCTTTCTGTAACAAATTGTTTTCCAGAATACCAGTTTGTAATAGCTGGAGCTCCAAGTCAAGATTTTGAATTTTATCAAACTTTTCTTACAAACAATCAAGTTCGATTTGTTTCTAACAAAACCTATGATTTGCTAAGTGTTTCGACCGCTGCTTTGGTAACATCTGGTACAGCAACTCTCGAAACAGCATTATTTAAAGTTCCCGAAGTTGTTTTGTATAAAGGAAATTGGATTTCTTATCAAATTGCCAAAAGAATTATTACACTAAAATATATTTCGCTGGTTAATTTAATTATGGACAAAGAAGTAGTTACTGAGTTAATACAAGACAACTGCAATACTTTAAGTATTAAAAAAGAACTAGAAAAAATATTGACCCCAACATATAGAGCAAATTTATTGCAACAATATGATTTGTTGGAAAGTAAGCTAGGCGGAAAGGGTGCTAGTGATAAAACAGCAAGCCTTATTATCGAGTCTTTAAAAAACAGCTTTTAGTCATTCAACTTCAAAACCGCCATAAATGCTTCTTGTGGAATTTCAACATTTCCTACTTGACGCATACGCTTTTTCCCTTTTTTCTGTTTTTCCAAAAGTTTACGTTTACGAGAAATATCTCCACCATAACATTTGGCAGTAACATCTTTACGGAGTGCTTTTATAGTTTCACGAGCAATAATTTTTGCTCCAATTGCGGCTTGAATTGGAATGTCAAATTGTTGTCTAGGAATTAACTCCCGTAGTTTCTCGGTCATTTTTTTACCAATATTATACGCATTATCTTCGTGGATTAAAGCCGAAAGTGCATCTACCGTAGAACCATTTAGCAATACATCTAGCTTCACTAATTTAGAAGTTCGCATTCCGATTGGTGAATAATCAAAGGAAGCGTATCCTTTAGAAACGGTTTTCAAACGGTCGTAAAAGTCAAAAACGATTTCGGCGAGTGGCATATCGAAATTTAATTCTACCCTTTCGGTTGTTAAATACGTTTGGTTGGTTATCAATCCTCTTTTTTCTATACACAAACTCATCACATTGCCAACAAAATCGGCTTTGGTAATAATAGTCGCTTTAATATATGGTTCTTCCACTCTGTCTAAGCGAGAAGGTTCTGGTAAGTCAGATGGATTATTTACTACAAATGCAGTTTCTGGCTCCTTTTTAGTGTAAGCCAAATACGAAACGTTGGGAACTGTTGTAATCACTGTCATGTCAAACTCACGTTCCAAACGTTCTTGGATAATTTCCATGTGCAACATTCCTAAAAATCCGCAACGGAAACCAAAACCTAATGCAGCCGAACTTTCTGCAACAAAAACTAACGAAGCATCATTCAATTGGAGTTTTTCCATTGAAGAACGCAAATCTTCATAATCTTCTGTGTCCACAGGATAAATTCCAGCAAAAACCATTGGTTTTACATCTTCAAATCCTGTAATCATATTGGTCGTTGGCGTTTTGGCATCGGTAATGGTATCTCCAACTTTTACTTCTTTGGCTTCTTTAATTCCCGAAATTAAATACCCCACATCTCCAGCAGAAATTGAGTTTTTAGGAACTTGATTTAGTTTTAAAGTTCCCACTTCATCTGCAAAATATTCGTTTCCCGTTGCCATGAATTTAATTTTTTGACCTTTACGGATTTCGCCATTTTTCACTCTAAAAATTACTTCAATACCACGAAACGGATTGTAATGTGAATCAAAAATCAACGCTTGAAGCGGTTCCTCAACAACACCTTTTGGTGCAGGAATTTTTTCAATAATGGCAGCCAAAATATTTTCGACACCAAATCCAGTTTTTCCAGAAGCATGAATAATATCTTCCAGCTTGCAACCTAATAAATCAATAATATCGTCACTAACTTCTTC
>DZCQ01000010.1:24151-55247 GCA_022730285.1 Flavobacterium psychrophilum | reverse complement strand
GCGTGACTTTTTATGGTAATACCACGTTCACGCTCCAAGTCCATGTTATCCAGCAATTGTGCTTTTTCTTCACGAGCTGTAACGGTTTGTGTGGCACCAAGAAGTCGGTCGGCAAGCGTACTTTTTCCGTGGTCAATATGTGCAATTATGCAAAAATTTCTAATGTGTTTCATCTTTCTAAGTATCCATTTTTGTTGGCAAGAATTTTTTAACATGGGCGTTACCACAAGGGTCGGGCTTTTGCACTCGCTTTTTTACTAGTTTTGCTCTTTAAAAAAAAGCAAAACTAGTAAAAAGAGCTCAAACAAACGCTCTATCCCTAACGCAAATTCTGCTACTAAACAATTAATCTGCAAATATAGGGCAAAGTTCATCAGTTACAAGAACTTATTTTTAAAAACAAACAGAATTAAACCCTTCGTTTAAAAAAGTATTTGTATAAAAAACCGAAACCTCCATATTTTTAGATAGAAATATTGTAATTTTACATTACGAAACCCAATGATAAAAACAGCATAAATGGAAGAAATTGAACGAAAATTTTTAGTAAAAAACACACTTTTTATCAACCAAGCTACCAAGCAATACAGAATAGTACAAGCATATATAAATTCTAATCCAGAAAGAACTGTTCGTGTTCGCATTAAAAACGACAAAGCATATTTAACAATTAAGGGAATAGGAAATCTATCTGGAACAACACGATTAGAATGGGAAAAAGAAATACTTTTATCCGAAGCAGAAGTTCTTTTATCAATCTGTGAAGAAGGGATTATTGATAAAATACGGTATGAAATTCCGTTTGGCAATTATACCTACGAGGTAGATGTTTTTGCAAATAAAAACCAAGGCTTAATTGTTGCAGAAATTGAATTGAAAACGGAAAATGATGTTTTTGAAAAACCTAGCTGGTTAGGAAAGGAAGTTACAGGGGACAATAAATACTATAATGCTTATCTTAGCAAAAATCCATTTATAAACTGGTAAAACCATTAATTTTAAGTAAACTGAAAATTTTAAGTCTTAAAGTCAAAAGCCTTACTGCCTAATACCAAAAAAGTTCTAAAAAAATTAGAGCTTAAGTTATATTATATCCACAAAGACCAAGGAATTCGACTTAAAATAAGCAACAAACCTACTCCATAATACAAAAACAATGTTTTAAATTTAGAATTACTGTTCTCTATTTTTTTGTGTTTTACCCAACCAATAGTAATTAGTACTACTGCAATTAAATTAATTAAAGGATGTTCTAAAGAAGTAAGTCGTAGAGTTGCATTTTTCATATCTCCTAGACTAGCAAAACCTAGTGGAGACAAAAAATATAAAACAAACCCTATTACTATTTGCAAATGAGTAACTCCCAAGGCAAATAACCCAATTTTTTTATCCTTGTCTGTAAACTCTTTTTTACTAAAAAAGCCTAAAGCACTATCAATTACGGCAACCACTAAAAGTAACAATACCAAATAGGCAAGTCCAGAATGAAGATGTTGAATAATGTTTTCCATTTTTTATATTTTCTTTACTACAAAGAACAAATATATGCTTTTTTTGTAAAAAAAGCAATTTGTTACAACAATTTATTAGCCTCGTTAGTATAAAACGAATCCTCAGATAATTTTTTTTGCATAGATGCCATAACTGCTAGAGCATCACATCTCTCGTTTTGTGGGTGGTTATTATGTCCCTTAATCCACTTGAAATCCACCTGATGCTTTCGATAAATTTTCAAAAAACGCTTCCATAAATCTGGATTTTTTTTTCCTATAAATTCTTTTTTTTCCCAATTAAAAACCCATTTTTTTTCCACAGCATCAACCACATATTTAGAGTCGGATACAACTAAAACCCTGCTATTTGGCTTTTTTAACATTTCTAACCCTACTATAACAGCTAGCAATTCCATTCTGTTATTAGTAGTGTAAATGAATCCTTCAAAAAATTCTTTTTGAAAACCAGTCCCTACCTGTTCCATTACCACACCATATCCACCATTCCCTGGATTTCCCTTGGCAGCACCATCGGTATAAATATTCACTTCATAATTCATGTTCTCCTATTTTAAAATGTTTGAAATAATTTCAGGAAAATAGCACATTTCAAGATCGTGGATTTTTTTTGCAATAGCTTCAGGACTCTTACATGCAACTATATTAATTTGTTTCTGAAAAATAATTGCTCCTTCGTCATAATTTTTGTTTATATAATGAATTGTTATACCACTCACTTCTTCTTTATTGGTAAAAACTGCCTCATGTACATGACCCCCAAACATTCCTTTCCCACCATATTTTGGTAACAATGCGGGGTGAATATTTATAACTTTAGCAGGAAAGTTTTCGATAATATTTTCAGGAAATTTCCATAAAAATCCAGCCAAAACAATTAAATCTGGATTCAAATGCTTTAATTTTTTTAAAATAGTATCTGAATTGAAGTCAATTTTAGTGAAAATAATGGTTTCTACACCTCTATTTTTAGCTTTATCAATTACCAACGCATTTGGATTATTACAAAAAACGGTAAGCACATTAAATTTTTTTTCTTTTTTGCCATAAAGTATAATGTTTTCAGCATTTGAGCCACTCCCTGAGGCAAATATTACGATGTTTTTCATCTGAAATAGAATTATTTTAATGCAAAAAAAAGAATAAAAAATGATAATAAATAAAAATAAATAACCTTTGTTTAATATTTTTTTTTTAAATTCGTATAAATATTTATTTAACTATCATGTTGTATTAAAATAAAGTTTTTTATTTTTGCCAACAAATTAAATTTTAAAATTAAAAGATTATGTCAGACATTGCATCAAGAGTAAAAGCGATTATCGTAGACAAATTAGGCGTTGACGAAAACGAAGTTGTAACAGAAGCAAGCTTCACAAACGATTTAGGAGCAGATTCATTAGATACTGTTGAGCTAATTATGGAATTCGAGAAAGAATTTGATATTCAAATTCCAGATGATCAAGCCGAAAACATTGCTACGGTAGGTCAAGCTATTTCTTATATTGAAGAGGCTAAAAAATAAAAATAATTACATCTGTAAGTAATATCTTGCAGATGTTGTTTTTTTGTGATAGAATCTTATTAAGATTTGTGAAAAAAAAGATTGTAATTCAATCTACAAAAATAATTATATGATACCCATTTTTCTTTTAGTAACTATTAAAAGTACAGTGGGTATTTATGTAAATTAAACATTCAAAGACTATGCAATTAAAGCGAGTAGTAGTAACTGGGTTAGGAGCATTAACACCTATTGGAAATAATGTTGAGGAATATTGGAACGCATTAGTATCTGGAAAAAGTGGTGCGGCAAACATTACTTATTACAATACAGAGAAACATAAAACCAAATTTGCTTGTGAATTAAAAAACTTTAATGTCGAAGATTTTATAGACAGGAAAGAAGCTCGCAGGATGGATAAATATGCCCAATATGCAGTTGTTGCAAGCAACGAAGCGATTAAAGATGCGAAATTAACCGATAGTAATGTAGATAAAACTCGTGTTGGTGTAATTTGGGGAGCTGGAATAGGAGGATTAGAAACATTTCAGGAAGAAGTGATGAACTATGCAAAGGGTGATGGCACTCCAAGGTTTAACCCTTTCTTTATCCCTAAAATGATTGCAGATATGGCTCCCGCACACATTTCTATGCGAAATGGATATATGGGGCCTAATTATACAACAGTATCTGCTTGTGCATCTGCTTCAAATGCAATGATAGATGCGTTTAATTACATTCGCTTAGGAATGTGCGATGTAATTATTTCTGGAGGATCGGAAGCTGCGGTTACTATTGCAGGTATGGGAGGATTTAATTCCATGCAAGCTTTATCTGTAAGAAATGATAACCCAGAAATGGCTTCTAGACCATTTGATGCAAATAGAGACGGATTTGTACTTGGAGAAGGAGCTGGAGCAATAATTTTAGAAGAATATGAACATGCAATTGCCCGTGGAGCAACTATTTACTGCGAAATAGGTGGTGGTGGTATGTCTTCTGATGCGTATCATTTAACAGCACCTCACCCAGAGGGAATTGGTGTAATTGCGGTAATGACTAATACACTTCGTGATGCGGGTTTAAAAATAACAGATGTAGATCATATTAATACACATGGAACTGCAACTCCACTAGGAGATGTTGCTGAATTAAAGGCTATTAGTAAGGTTTTTGGAGACCATGCTAAAAATATAAATATAAATTCTACAAAATCTATGACAGGACATTTACTTGGTGCTGCTGGTGCTGTGGAAGCAATTGCTTCAATACTTGCAATTAAACATGGCATTATTCCACCTACTATAAACCATGAAACAGTCGATGTAAATATTGATCCTGAACTAAATCTTACACTAAATGTTGCACAAAAAAGAGAGGTAAAAGTAGCCATGAGCAATACTTTTGGTTTTGGAGGACATAATGCTTGCATCTTGTTTAAAAAACTAGATTAGTATGGTTTATGAAATTTTTTAAAAAAATATTTACTAAATCTCGTGTTTTTCAAGACGGGCTTTTTTTTTCAAAAATTGAACAAATATTAGGTTTTAAGCCCATAAATACTGCTCATTACGAAAAAGCATTTACACATCGTTCCATGAACAAAACAGATGAGGCTGGTTTTGCTATTAATTATGAACGATTAGAGTTTTTAGGCGATGCAATGCTGGGAAGTATTATTGCAGCTCATTTGTTTAACAAAGTTCCAACAGGAGATGAGGGTTATTTGACCAAAATGCGTTCTAAGATTGTGAGTAGAGAACACCTTAACGAACTAGGCAAGGATTTAAATTTAATTCATCTTTTAAAAAGTAAAGTAAGCTTGCAAAACTTTGGTGAAAATATATATGGTAATTTGTTTGAAGCTTTTGTAGGTGCTATTTATCTTGATCAAGGATTTACAGGTTGCGAGAAATTTATCCATACCAAAGTAATTATCCCATATGTAGATATAGATAGGTTAGAAGGAAAGGTTATTAGCTACAAAAGTTTGTTGATAGAATGGTGCCAAAAAGAGAAAAAACACTTCACCTTTGAAATTTATGATGACGAAGATGCTGGTAAAATTAAATATTTTGGAGTAAAATTAAATATTGATGGAGTGTTAGTAGGAAAAGCAAGAGCCACATCTAAAAAAAAGGCAGAAGAAATAGCCTCTAAAAGAGCTTATTTTGCACTACAAACAAAAATAGACAAACAAAAGGCGGAATAAAATGCTCTTTTACTAAAGATGGGGTCTAAAGATTATTTATCACATCGTTCACTTTTTGAACAACTTCGTCTGGATTTATGGTTCGCATTGCATCTTGATATTCATTTACTGTTTTTTTGCCATAAATAGAGGTAGGAAGCATAGGATATTGCTTTCTATCGGAAATTATTGCATTTTCTAATGATTGATTAAAAGGCATAAAACCTGCAAACGGATGAGTAGCACCCCAAAGTGTAATAACTGGCAATCCAAGCATAGCAGCTATATGAGCATTTCCAGAATCCATAGATATCATGCAATCTAGATTAGAAATTAACTGAATTTCTTCTTGAAAACTAATAATTCCAGCTGTATTAATTGTTCGTTTTTTGTTTTCGCAAAGTTTGGTTAATAATTCTTTTTCTCTTTTTCCTCCTCCAAAAAGAAAAATAGTGTAATTAGGATTTGCCTCTAATTTTTCTAGTAATAATTTGGTTAAATCAAACGGATAAACCTTACTTTCGTATTGTGCAAAAGGAGCAATTCCTATCCAAAAGTTAGTTTTATTTCCGGTTATTTGAATTATATTAGTAGATAAAGGCTCTTTTTTGGGAAAAACAGGTTTGTCTAAATTAACAGGAAATCCTAAATTTTTAAAAGTATCACAATGTAGTTGAAACACTGTTTTTAATGGTGCAAATTTTTTGTTTTTAGCTCTTGTAAGTGCCTCTTTTTGCTTACGTTCTTTACTTGAAGCTGCTGTTTTTGTGCCAATAAATGCAAAAAGTTTCTTAATTGTTTTGGATCTAATAACGTTATGCAAATCTGCAACTGCATTTATGTCTAATTTTTTTAAATCATAAAATAAACGAAGCAATCCTAAAAATCCTTTGTGTCTCTTATCTACTTCTACTTTAAAAAAAGACACATTTGGAATATCTTTAAAAAAAGGCTCAAAAAAACCTCTGGAAACAATGGTGAGTTTCACTTCAGGGTATTGTTGTACAAATGCTCTAATTACGGGAACAGTCATGGCAACATCGCCCATAGCGGATAGACGAATTACTAAAATATGGTGATTTCTAGACATTGTTAAAATTCCTATTTTTTATTTTGATATAAAATAGGATTTAACTCTTCGTCATTATACATTTTCATCTGTTTGTACACTTTCATATAGATATCTCCACTTTCTATGGCAAATAATAAATCATCTATGGCAGTGCTTAAATCACTTTTTTGCTCTACTAAAACAGATAATTTTTCTTGGCATTTTTCTCTATGTGCAGGTGTGGCATCTATACGAGTTGCTTCTAGTTGCATGTGGTATATTTTTAAAGCAAGAATAGACAATCTATCTATTGCCCACGCTGGACTTTCGGAGTTTATTTTTGCAGTAGATTTTGCCTGTATTAAGGCGTATTTTTGTAAAAAATAGCTGTCTATATATTCTACCATATCAGTACGAACTTGGTTAGAACTATCTATTTTTCGTTTTAAAGCCAAGGCATCTACTGGGTTAATGTTTGGTTCTCTTATAATGTCTTCAAAATGCCATTGTACGGTATCTACCCAATTTTTAGCATATAACAAATGTTCTATCTTATCATTAGAAAACGGATTGTTTATTGGTTGATTAACATTGTCGTGTAAATGATAATCTTCGATGCTTTGTTTAAATATAGTATAGGCAAGTTCTGAAAACATATTGATTTAATTTTTTTACAAAGATAGTTTTTATACCTTTGAAAATGTTTAGAATTTGGATAAAAGTTATTTTTCCATATTTTAATTTCTTTTTTATGATACATTTATCTTATTTTACTACAAATGCACATACATTATATTTCGGAACAAAATAGTATTTTAAATCATTTTTTGGCACAAATACGAGATATTCATGTCCAAAAGGATAGTATGCGTTTTAGAAAAAACATAGAACGAATAGGAGAAATTATGGCTTACGAATTAAGTAAAACCCTTGATTACAAAGCTATAAAAATAGAAACTCCATTAGGAACAAAACACACTACTACTATTGCAGATAATGTTGTTTTGTGTTCCATACTTAGGGCTGGGCTTGCATTGCACACTGGATTTATGAACTTTTTTGATAATGCTGAAAATGGCTTTGTTTCTGCATATCGGCATCATTATAATAACGATGCTGCTTTTGAAATTTTAGTAGAATACCAAGCAGCTCCATCTTTTGAAGGTAAAAACTTAATTTTGATAGACCCAATGCTTGCAACAGGACAATCCTTAGTTGCTGTTTTAAATAAGCTTCATTTGGAACAAAAGCCAAAAGAAATACATATCGCAGTGGTAATTGCTGCTCCAGAAGGAATTGCATTTTTAGAAGAAAATTTACCAAAAAATTGCCATTTGTGGGTTGCTGCTCTTGATGAAAAACTGAACGATAAAAATTATATTATTCCTGGTCTTGGTGATGCTGGTGATTTGGCATACGGAGACAAGTTATAGCATTCTTAAAACAAAGCTTACAATACTTGCTAGAAGTAGAATTACCAATATCGATTCTTTAATCCAATATTTTTTAATGCTTTCTAATAAGTTTGTTAGCATGATAGATACTGGTACAAAGGTAAACAACAAAAGGCTATTATCTTTATTAAACGACAGAATAAAAATAGTAATTCCTATTATAAAAGCGAATAATATTTTGCGATATGCAGATTGGTAATTAGACATTTTAGTTGGTAAGATAAACAACATACTCACAAAAGCTGTTGTTGCAAAAACACCATAAATTAGCAACGAAATACTTTGAAATATAGAGGTTATGTAATAAAAATTAACGTCAATAGTAATGGATTGAATATAATTGTTTATTTCGGATGGGTTTATTAATAAGGAAAAAAAGATGCTTAACACAAGCACCGTTAGAAATGCGATAAACGGAATAATCCAGTTTTTGTAATCTCTAGACGCATGAATTATGATGGAAGTGAAAACCAATAATAAAAATAAAATAACCCAAAAATTAAACAAACTTGCAGCAAAAATCCAAAGGGAGGCATCAAAAATTTTTTCTTTAACATTCACCAAAGATTGCATGGAAATAAGTCTTCTTAATGCTAGTAAAATAAATGCATTTGAAATAATTAATGTATCGCTTGAAAGTGTTTTGGGAAATAAAAGTAAAAAAGTAAAAAAAAGTAAAAAAGTAAAACTATCATCTTTACTCAGTCCGTTTTTTTTAGTAATAAAATTCGTAATAAACAAAGAGCCTATCAAAATTAACAAAAAAAACACTTTCTTGCTAATTTCTATCCATGTAATAGTATTGTAACTGGTTCGAAACTGGTACAATAAATAAGATAAAACTAACAAACTAGTAATTAACATATAATTAATTGGTCTAGATTTACTAAAAACGTTGGTTATCATAAGTATATTTTGTATTTTTGTGTGGTAAATTTAATTTTTAAATAAAATGAAATCATTTTTTGATGGAATTCAGTGGTTATTTGAGAATGTGCTTTTTATTCCTTATAATTTTTTACGTTTGGAAGAACTAAATAATTGGTGGATTGCAAACATGTTTTCTTGGGTTTTTGTAATTATTGGTATTTATTATGCTAGTTATTGGATTAAACAGCTTAAAATTCAGAAAGAAAATAACGAAGATAATCAGGATACAACAGCACATTCTTTTTTAAAATAAATCATTGCCAATATCCTCCCGATAATACATCTTGTCAAAATGTAATTTTTTTATATTTTGATAAGATGTATTTGTGGCTTCCTGAAAATCATTTCCAAAAGAGGTCACTGCTAATACTCTACCGCCATTTGTAACAATTTTTTCGCCTTCTAATTTGGTTCCCGCATGAAAAACTAACGAATTTTCTATGTTTTCAATACCTGAAATTTCTTTTCCTTTTTCGTACTCTTCTGGATATCCACCTGAAACAACCATTATTGTTGCGGCACTTCTTGGATCTATTTCTAAAGCAACCTCGTCTAGTGTTTCAGTAGCAACAGCTTGAAAAAGTGCTACTAAATCAGATTTTAATCTAGGTATTACTACTTCCGTTTCAGGATCACCCATTCTTACATTATATTCTATTACCACTGGCTCCCCATTAACATTGATTAAGCCAATAAAAACAAACCCTTTATACTCTATGCCATCTTTTTGTAAACCATTAATTGTGGGTTTCACAATTCTATTTTCTATTTTTTCTAACAAAATTGCATCTGCAAATGGTACTGGTGAAATAGCACCCATACCGCCAGTATTTAAGCCTGTATCTCCTTCACCTATGCGTTTGTAATCTTTTGCAGTTGGCAAAATTTTGTAGTTTTTTCCATCGGTTAAAACAAAGCAGCTTAATTCAATTCCGTCCAAAAATTCTTCGATTACTACTTTTGAACTTGCATCTCCAAACTTTTCGTGAACAAGCATGTTTCTCAGTTCTTCTTTGGCTTCCTCTAAATCCTGAATAATCAAAACTCCTTTTCCTGCCGCTAATCCATCTGCTTTTAATACATATGGTGGCTGTAGAGTTTCTAAAAATTCGCATCCTTTTTCAACTGTTGCCACCGTAAAACTGTCGTAGCCAGCAGTTGGTATTTTATGTTTAATTAAAAATTCTTTAGCAAATTCTTTGCTGCCTTCTAGTTTTGCGCCTTCTTTTGATGGACCAATTACAGGTATTTGTTGTAGCTGCAAGTCATTTTTAAAATAATCATAAATTCCAGAAACCAAAGGGTCTTCTGGTCCCACAACTACCATTGCTACTTTTTCTTGAAGAACAAATGTTTTAACTGCTTCAAAATCATTAGGGTTTAAAGCGACATTATTTGCAATAGATGCTGTTCCTGCATTGCCAGGGGCAACAAAAAGGACATCACATTTTGAAGATTGCAATATTTTCCAAGCCAGAGCATGTTCTCTTCCACCAGATCCTAGTAGTAATATTTTCATTTAGTAGTAATATTAGTCGTGGTACAAAAATAGGTTGTTTTAAGCTTCGCTAAAAGGATTTCTATCAAAAAAATAAGTAAAATAAAGTTTCTTTTATTATTTTTGATGAAAATATGATTTAATGTTCCCATTATTCGATTTAACACTTAAATTAAACGGCTTTCCAATTGTGAAAGCTCTGGCAGAATTTGGCACAATTATTTCGTTACCGGAAGAGGAACATCGTGCTTTTATCGAAACTAAAAAGCAAGAAATTGTAGCGTATCACCTTCAAAATAATTCTTTCTATAAAGAATTAGTAGGCTCAAAAAATAGTATAACTTGGAATGATTTACCAATTCTGAATAAAAAAAATTTACAAAAACCTTTGTCCGAAAGGCTTTCAGAAAAATATAATCCAAAAACGGTATTTGTCAACAAAACTTCGGGTTCTAGTGGCGATCCTTTTGTTTTTGCTAAAGATAAATATGCTCACGCCATAACTTGGGCTTCCATTATATATCGATTTGGTTGGTACAAAATAAACTTTAACACTTCCTATCAAGCTCGTTTTTACGGAATTCCGTTAGATTTTATCGGTAACAAAAAAGAACGGATTAAAGATTTATTAAGCTATCGCTATCGCTTTACTATTTTTGATTTATCAAATTTTGTATTAGAAAAAGTCTTGGTTAAATTTCGAACTAAAAAATTCGATTATATTAATGGTTATACCTCATCTATCGTTTTGTTTGCTAAATTTTTGCAATCTAAAAATATTATTTTAAAGGAAATATGTCCAACGCTGAAAGTGTGTATGGTTACTTCGGAAATGCTTTTTGAAGACGATAAAATACTACTGGAAAAACAATTTGGCATTCCAATTGTAAATGAATATGGTGCTTCTGAGTTGGATTTAATTGCTTTTCAAAATACAGATGGCGATTGGCAAGTAAATGCTGAAACGCTTTTTGTAGAAATTTTAGACGAAAACAACCATGTTTTGCCTTACGGAAAAGAGGGACGGATTGTAATTACTTCGTTGTATAATAAAGCACATCCGTTTATTAGATATGACATTGGCGATATTGGAATTCTAGACGAAAAAAGCACTTTGCAAAAACCTGTTTTGAAACAACTAATTGGTCGTACAAACGATATTGCCGTTTTACCAAGTGGTAAAAAATCGCCTGGATTAACCTTTTATTATGTAACCAAAAGTATTATTGAAGATGATGGAAATGTGAAAGAATTTATTATTAAACAAATAAGTTTAGAGAGTTTTGAAATAGAGTATGTAAGTGAGAATAAGCTGACAAAGGAGCAAATTTTCAAAATTGAAAAGGCTATTGAAAAATACTTAGAACCTGGTTTGCATTTTATCTACACAAAAAAAGATTTTTTAGAACGTACCAAAAGAGGGAAACTAAAACAGTTTAAATCGATGCTTTAATTTCTATACTTCATAAATCCTCGGTACATCCAATGCAACATATAGTAAATAGATTCAAAAACAGAAAGTTTTTCTACTTCCCGATAAAATTGCCATTGATATTTTAGCAATTTTTTTTTGTTTCGGGATAATGAGTTTTCTCTTATTCTATAAATAGCTTGTGGCTCTTGAATGCCATGTGCAAAAGGTATTTCTTTTAAATACTGCAACCATAATCCCATATCTTGTCTCTTTAAAATGTCTGGCATTTTTTTTACACCAAGTACGGAAACGTCTATAAATGCAGTCAAACAACTAATGGAATTTGATTTTAAAATATCCGTATAATTCACTTTTTTGGGGACAATAAAATCGGAATATATAAATTCTAGGTTTTCGTTAGAGCGTTTGTAGGAAGAAAAAACAAATGCTATTTGTGTAGTTTTAATTGTTTGTATGCTATTTTGGATAAATGTAGAAAACCAAACATCGTCTGCGTCTAAAAATGTTAAATATTTTCCAGCAGCAATATTAATTCCTGCATTTCTAGATTTTGCCGCTCCAGAATTTGTGTCTAATTTCAATAATTTAATTCTAGTTTCTGTTTTTACTATTTCTTCAATAATTTTAATTGTACTGTCGGTAGAACAATCGTCTATAATAATCATTTCCCAGTTTTGATAGGTTTGCTTTATAACACTTTCAATGGTATTTGCAATGTATTTTTCGGAGTTATAACAAGGAGTTATTATAGATACTAATTCGTTCATTTTAATAAGCTTTGTCTTGTCCTTTAAAAATATTAATTATAGTTAAAACAATTATTTTAATGTCTAAGAGTAGAGACCAGTTTTCTATGTAAAACAAGTCGTATTTAATTCTATTCTCCATTTCTAAATCTGTTTCTATTTCGCCTCTAAATCCTTTGACTTGAGCTAACCCTGTAATTCCAGGTTTTACATGTAACCTAATGTTATATTTTCTTATTTTTGTTTGGTACTCGTTGTTGTGAAGCCATAAATGTGGTCTTGGTCCCACAACAGACATATCGCCTAGCAAAACATTAAAAAATTGTGGCATTTCATCTAAACTTGTTTTACGCAAAAAAGAGCCTAATTTTGTAATTCTTTCGTCATTTCTAGTTACAGATTCTTCTGTTTTTTTATTCTGCAACATAGAACGGAATTTAAAACAAAAAAATTCGTTTTCATCTTTCCCTGGTCGTCCTTGTTTAAAAAAAACAGGGCCTTTGGAGTCTAACTTTATTAAAATAGCGATTATTGGTACTAGCCAAGACAGTAAAAACACTATTACAAAAATGGAAAAGGTTATGTCGAATGTTCTTTTTACAAATTTAAGTGACGGTTCATGTAAAGGCGTTCTTTTTAGGGATAATACTGGAAAGAACTCGTAGTAATCTATTTTTAAATTTTTAGCATATATTTCATTGCTTTCGGGGATAAATTTGATTGTTTTTTTGTGGTAGTCTGCAAATTCTACCAGCTTTTTTAATTCCTCATTTGATAATTCTTTTAAAGCACAATAAATGTCGTCAATTTTGTTTTCTATTACAAAATTTTCAATATCTTGAACCACTCCTTTAATTTGATTATTTTGAATTGTATTGGAAAAAAAACCATTAAATCTGTACCCATAATCAGGTCTAGAATCAAATAGTTTTTGGAGATTTAAAGAGCTTTCTGTATAACCTACAATTATTACCTTTCGATAATTTCCCCCTAGAACAATTCGGTATTTTTTTAAATAATAAAACAACAAGGATTTGAAAAGAGTAATTAGCAGAAATAAGCTTACAAAATAAGAAAGCAAATAACTAAAGCTAAAAATTATTTCTCTCGTAATGGAGAAAAAGGCAATTACCATTAACAAAAAAACAAATAGTTGCCTAAACAACAAACTCATAATTTCTACAGGTTTTGTAAATCTATAAACCTCGTAAAAACCTATAAAATAAGACAAAACCAACCAAGAAGACAATTCGTAAAACAAAAAGTAAGGCAGTGAAATTGAAAAGCTACTTAGAAAATATAATGATAAAACTACCAGCAAAATACAATCAATTGTAATACTGATGGGTCTTATATATTTAGAGTACCTCCCTTTAGACATAAAATTTTATTTAATATACTCTTTAAAATCTTTGTGAGCTTCTTTTAATAATTCTTCCTTTGGTAAATTTTTAAAGTATTCGTAAGTAATTTTCATACCCTCTTCTCTAGAAACCTTAGCTTCCCATCCTAATATTTTTTTAGCCAAATCTGTATTAGGTTGTCTTTGCAAAGGGTCGTTTTCTGGCAAGTCATGATATACAATTTTTTGATTAGTTTCAGTAAGTTTTATAATTTCTTCGGCAAAATCTTTAATGGTAATTTCGTCAGGGTTTCCTATGTTTACTGGCAATGTGTAATCAGAATGTAGCAATCTATATATTCCTTCAACCTGATCATCTACATAACAAAAGGAACGAGTTTGCATTCCGTTTCCAAAGATTGTTAAATCTTCTCCACGCAAAGCTTGCCCTATAAATGCTGGAATTACACGTCCATCATTTAGTCGCATTCTTGGACCATAAGTATTGAATATTCTTACAATTCTGGTTTCTAGTCCATGAAAACGGTGGTATGCCATGGTGATAGATTCCTGAAACCGTTTGGCTTCGTCATACACTCCACGAGGCCCTATGGTGTTTACATTTCCAAAATAATCCTCGGTTTGTGGGTGAATTAACGGATCTCCATAAACTTCTGATGTAGAAGCAATTAGTATTCTAGCGTTTTTAACCCTTGCCAAACCTAATAAGTTGTGGGTTCCTAGAGAGCCTACTTTTAAGGTTTGTATTGGTATTTTTAAATAATCTATCGGACTTGCTGGCGATGCAAAATGTAAAATATAATCTAAACTACCTGCAACGTGAACAAACTTTGAAACATCATGGTTGTAAAATTCAAAATGTTCCAAAGGGAACAAATGTTCTATGTTTTTTAAATCGCCGGTTATTAGATTATCCATGCCTATAACATGATATCCTTCAGAAATAAAACGATCACATAAATGCGATCCTAGAAAACCTGCTGCTCCTGTAATAAGTATTCTTTTCATTGTATTTTAGCTATTTGTTGCAAAGATTCTTGCCAAGATTTAATATGTATTTCAAATGTTTCTTTTATTTTAGATTTGTCCATTACACTATATTTTGGACGTTGTGCAGGAGTAGGATATTGGCTAGTCGGGATAGGATTTACAGGGATAGATATATTATAAATTCTGAAAATTTCGTTTACAAAATCAAACCAACTGCAACTCCCTTCATTGCTAAAGTTATAAATTCCGTAGGCTGAAATATCTGTTGTTTTGCTACTAATATGTAGTATAACATTTGCTAAATCTACCGCATTAGTAGGTGTTCCTACTTGGTCTGCTATAATGTTTAAAAACTCTTTTTCTTTAGATAAACGAAGCATTGTTTTAAAAAAATTATTTCCAAACTGTGAATATACCCAAGAGGTTCTCAGAATATAATATTCCTGAGTATTATTAATAATTTCTTGCTCCCCAGCCAATTTTGTTTTTCCATATACATTTATCGGATTGGTAATGTCGTCTTCTAAATATGGATTTGATTTGTTACCATCAAAAACAAAATCAGTTGATATATGAATTAATTTTGCATTATGTTTTTTGCAAACAATAGCTAAGTTTTTTGGTCCAATTTCATTAATTAATTTAGCAACTTCTATATCAGTTTCTGCTTTATCAACTGCGGTATAAGCTGCAGCGTTTACACAAACATCAATATCATTTTTGACAAAAAAGACATTTACATCTTCCAAATTAGTAATATCTAAATCTGTGGACGAGGCAAATAAAAATTTGTAAGAACTGTATTTAGGGGCAACATATTGTATTGCCTGTCCTAATTGTCCTGCTGCTCCTGTTACTAAGATTACCATACTTTTAATGCGTTTTGAAGAGATGGTAATAAGCAATCTTTTTCTGAAATTATGCAGTTTTCTGTTGGAAAATTCCAATTTATATTGACAGTTGGGTCGTTATACATTAATCCTCCTTCACTCTCTTTATTGTAAAAATTATCACATTTGTAAAAAAAAGTTGCCGTATCGCTTGTTACTAAAAAACCATGTGCAAAACCTCTTGGAACAAACAGTTGCTTGTTATTTTCAGCCGAAAGTAAAACAGAAAAATATTCTCCATGCGTTTTAGACTCAGGACGCAAATCTACAGCAACATCTAATACTTCACCTTGTAAAACACGAACTAATTTTGCTTGTGCATAATTTCCTGTTTGATAATGCAATCCTCTTAAAACACCTTTCGACGAGAAAGATTGATTGTCTTGTACAAAATGTACGTCATGCCCTACTCCTTTTTGAAAAGTTTTTTCATTAAAACTCTCCATAAAATAACCTCTTTCATCTTTAAAAACGGTAGGTTCTAGTACAAAACAGCCTTCTAAATTTGTTGGAATAAATTGCATTTTTACTTTACATTAAATATTTGTTCTATTATCTTGATAGTAATCAGGTAAGTAGGTTTGACACCAGTGGTTCCTAAACCTCCAGAGGCTAAAGTGCTTCCAGTTTCTAATGGATTATCAGATGCGTAATAAGCATATCTAACTTCTACATCTGGATTGATACTTTTTCGTATTTTTGATGCAGATTGTATTGCTTTTTGGTAATAAGCTCCCTCCATTTCTAACCCAATTGCACCCCAAGTTGATTCGTGGAAAAATTTTAATAAATCTCTATTTTGTAAAGATGTACCTAAAACAGTAATCATCGGTCCATAAAAAACAGGTATATCATTTCCTTCAAACATGTTCGCAGAGAGTTTGTTTTCAAACGGATAGTTATCTGCGGTTCCTTCGTTAATATGAGCAGTTGGAATCATAATGTCTCCCTTTCCACCTTGTAAAATTCCTGCTTTCCCCATGATAGAAACAGATTTTACATCCAGAAACAGGGTGTTATTTTGAGCTTTAAATGGTTTTAATAACTCGTCAATAGTTTCAAAAGCTTGTTCTCCAAAGGCATAATCCATTACTACTAATACTGGCTTTTCTCCAATAAAATTTGCATCAAATAAACTAGACTTGCCCCAATCTATTTTATCAGTATCAAAAATTTGCACATCAATATTCGTTCCTGATTTATCTGGCAAAAATAGCATACCGTGCTGTAATGCATAATCTTCTACTTTTTTACGTAAATCTTTGTTTCCTGAAGCACTTAAATCTTCATAAATTTGATAATCATTTTTATCTTTGTATTTTACACCTAAAACGGTATTTGCAAAAAGGGAATTCATTACCGAATGCATATTGGCGCTAATTATATGAATAGGTCTGTTTATTAAGTTGTTTTGTTGTAAAACTTCCTTAATATTAGTTGCCCAAATTTCCCCATGTATATGATGTCCAAGTCTTTCTCTTAACAGTGGACTAAAAGTAATGGTGCGTTTATTATTATCAATTACTTCTTCTATGGCTAATTTTCCTAACCAATAAATAATTTGTAAAAAACGATCGGGTTTTTCTGTTGTTCCAAAAGCATCATAAATTTCTAATACTTCCGAAAAGCTTCTTCCTAAAATATTAGCAGTATGAGATATCGCCTTTTCTTTTTCTATTTGAGATAATTTTTTGGGCTGCAAAACAGCTTGTTGCAATTTTAGCCAATCCCTAGTTACCTCATTGCTTTCGTCTAACAGAACACGATTTTTAATTTTATGAGATTCTACAAAAATAAAAGTCAAGTGGGTTAGAATGTCATATATATCTGATCTTCCTCTAGTTATCTCAACATTCATTTGCTCTTCATCAATTCGATAACAATTTCTTCTTCTTTTAGGAGGAATAATTGCTTGAAAGTGCGATTTTGAATAGCCCTCATCAGATGTTAAATTGATAAATCGACATTCTTCTATCCCAATAGGAAGTCTTTCTATTACGTATAATAATCCATCAAGCTCTACTTTTTCTTCGGCGATACTCCCGTAAATTTCAGGTCGTAAAGCTAGTAATGCTTCTCTAAGTGTATCTCCAGAAACGCCCATTGGTTTATAAAAACCCCTGTTAAAAAGATGTCTCATTGTAATGTACAATCGCTCGATAGCTGCCGAGGATTCTTGCGCTCGTGAACGCGAAATGTTTTTAATTTCTTTCATTAAAATTTTGTTTATATACGGCAAATGTACATAATATAATCAAGTTTTTAATGCTTTTACTAGTAAGAAAATCTATTTGAAAAAAGACTTTTGAAAAAAAATTTGTATTTAACACCTCCAAAATTAACTAACTGTTACTAAATTGTGTGTTTTTTATTTATTGTGTTTTTTTGATGATTTTTTTGTATATTTGGTATTCAATTTTAACAAAAACAAATTATGGGTTTATTTTCATTTATTAAAGGTGCTGGTAAAAAAATATTTGGTACAAAAGAACAAGATGCTCCTGCTGAGGAAAAATCACAATTAAAAGCAAGTGCACTATTAGGACATGTACAAGCATTAGAATTGCCTTTTAAAACATTAAAAGTGTCTGTAATGCCAGATGAAACAGTTGTAGTTAGTGGTGAGGTAGAAAAGCAAGCTGATTCAGAAAAAATTGTTCTAGCTCTAGGTAATGTAGATGGTGTGGAAAAAGTAGATAACCAAATGGTTGTTGAGATACCAGCACCAGAAGCTAGATATCATACTGTGGTTGAGGGAGATTGGCTTTCTAAAATTGCTAAAACATACTATGATGATGCCATGAAATATGAAATTATTTTTGAAGCAAACAAACCGATGCTTAAAGATCCAGACGAAATTTATCCAGGACAAGTTTTGAGAATTCCTGTTATTTAAAGAAAACAAAAAAAGTAAAAAGCCATCTCATAAAAAATTTTGAGATGGCTTTTTTTATGGTATCGATTAAATGGGAATATAAAACATTAATACTGCAATAATATTACATAAATTATCTAATTGATTTTTTTATTAAAATTCTCTATTTAAATTTCATACTTTTATATTTACATAAAATATAACTGCGAAATCACCACTAACAAATTAAAATTGTACATATATGAAAAACTCTATTTTTAAAAATTATAAAAGTATTATTTTATTGCTTGGTGGTATTTTTGCAGGTAGTTTGCTTGGATTAATTTTTGGTAAAGAGGTCGAAATATTAAAACCAATAGGCGATATTTTCTTGAATTTATTGTTTACAGCAATTATTCCGTTGATATTTTTCACTATTTCATCATCAATTGCAAGTTTAGAGCGAACCGAAAAATTAGGCAAACTGTTTACGATTGTTATCTTGGTTTTCCTCTCCACAGTTATTATATCTTCGTTTTTAATGATTGTTGGCATATTAATTTTTCCTATCCAACAAGAAATTGTTTTGTCCAACGAAGTTCTAGAAACTATAAAAACGGGATCGGCAGGTTCTCAAATTACTCAATTACTAACAACCAATGATTTTTGGGAATTATTGTCACGAAAAAATATGTTGGCACTTATTCTTTTTTCGTTTCTAATTGGATTTTCTACCTTACAATCGGGCGAAAAAGGACAAAATTTTAAATTGTTTTTGATTTCTGGAAACGAAGTAATGAAAAATCTTTTGCACTTGATTATGAAACTAGCTCCCATTGGACTTGGAGCCTATTTTGCTAATCAAGTTGGTGTTTTTGGACCACAACTATTTGGAGCTTATGCAAAGCCACTAGCGGTTTATTATGGTGTTTGTGCTTTTTATTTTGTTGTTTTTTTTAGTTTATACGCTTATCTATCGGCAGGGAAATTGGGCGTAAAAACCTTTTGGAAAAATAATATCACACCTTCTTTAACCGCATTAGGAACTTGTAGCAGCATTGCCACAATTCCAGCAAATTTAGAAGGTGCTGAAAAAATAAATATTCCAAATCACATCAAGAATATTGCAATTCCACTTGGTGCACCCTTACACAAAGACGGGTCGGCAATGTCGTCAATAGTTAAAATTGCAGTTGTTTTTGCTCTTTTTGGAAAAGATTTTACATCGCCCGAAAACCTAATTATAGCACTAGGAATTACAATTATTGTATCCGTTGTAGAAGGCGGGATTCCAAACGGAGGATATATTGGGGAAGTTTTAGCAATTACGGTTTATGGTTTCCCAATGGAACAAGCCTTGCCAGCAGCAATGATTATCGGTACTCTGGTCGATCCAATGGCAACTTTACTGAATGCGAACGGTGATTTAGTGGCATCCATGCTAATAAGCCGAATTTCTGAAGGAAAAAGGTGGATTCTGAAAAAACTATAACGATTTAGTAAAAAAATATCAAAAATAAATGCAATTATAGTAGTTATTCTGTTTTTTTTAACTACTTTCGTAAAATAAATTTCAATTATGAACAGCACTTTTACTCTTTATTTTAACAATTTTTTCTATTTTATCTGGAAACAGAAATGGGATTGTTATAATATTATGTAATACTATAAAATTATAAATACAAATCCCGATTTTACTCGGGGTTTTTTTTTGATAAAAAATGAATAAAAAAATTGCCATTCAGGGAATACAAGGTTCTTTTCACCATCAAGTTGCTTTAGAATATTTTAAAGAAGATGTTTTATTGCACGAATGTTTATCGTTTGAGGCAGTAACCGACAGCCTATTAAGTAATAATTCACAACTTGCAGTAATGGCTATCGAAAACTCTATTGCTGGCTCTATAATACCAAATTATGCATTGATTGACAAAAATAATTTACACATAATTGGTGAATATTATTTAGATATTATCCAGAATTTAATGGGTTTAGAGAATCAAAATTTAGAGGATATAAAAGAAGTACATTCGCACCCAATGGCTTTGTTACAATGCATGGATTTTTTGAAAAAACATCCAAATATAAAATTGGTAGAAGACAAAGATACTGCCGAAACAGCTCGTAGAATACATCAAAATCAATTAAAAAATATTGCAGCAATTGGGAGCAAAGTTGCGGCAGAAATGTATGATTTAAAAACAATTGCCCCCGAAATTCAAACTATAAATAATAATAAAACCCGCTTTTTTATTATCAGTAAAGAAAAAAATAGTATCCCAAAGGAAACTATTAATAAAGCATCGGTTAAATTTGAATTAGACGATACGCCTGGAAGCCTAGCAACCGTTTTAAATGTAATGAATAATTGCAAACTAAATTTAAGCAAAATCCAATCTATGCCAATTATTGAAACCCCTTTTCAATATTCTTTTTTTGTAGATGTAATTTTTGAAAAATACAAACATTTTGAAAAAGCAACTAAAATATTAGAAATAATGACGAATCATTTTAAAATTTTAGGCGAATACCAAAATAAATTTAAAACTACCGAAAATATAAGATAATAATGGAAATAGCCAATAGATTAAAAAAAGTGCAAGAATACTACTTTTCACATAAACTACGAGAAGTACGGCAGCTTATGCTAGAAGGAAAACCAATCATTAATATGGGAATTGGAAGTCCTGATTTAGCACCTCATCCATCGGTAATCAAGGCAATCCAAGAATCGTTGCTAGATAAAAAAGCACATGAGTATCAAAGTTATCAGGGTTTGCCCGAATTACGTCAAGCTTTTGCAGAATTTTATAAAAATAATTTTAATGTTGAATTAAATTCTAACCATGATATTTTGCCATTAATGGGTTCTAAAGAAGGAATTATGCACATTTCGTTAGCTTTTTTAAACGAAGGAGACGAAGTTTTAATTCCAAATCCTGGCTATCCAACCTACGCTTCTGTAACCGAATTAGTCCAAGCAAAAGCCATTTTTTATGATTTGAAAGAAGAAAATAATTGGCAACCAGATTTTGAAGCATTAGAAAAGCAAGATTTATCCAAAGTAAAACTAATGTGGCTAGGCTATCCACACATGCCAACAGGAGCGAAAGCCACTTTATATTTATACCAAAAAACAATTAATTTTGGGAGAAAGCACAATATATTAATTGTAAATGACAATCCGTATAGCTTTGTTTTAAACAACAATCCGTTATCCATTTTTCAAATAAAAGAGGCTAAAGAAATAGCATTAGAACTAAATTCCTTGTCTAAAACCTACAACATGGCAGGTTGGCGAGTAGGAATGGTTTGTGGAGATAAAGATTTAATTAACAGTGTTTTAAAAGTAAAATCAAATATGGACTCTGGAATGTTTTACGGCATTCAAAAAGGAGCAATTGCTGCTTTGAAATTACAAAAAGAATGGTTTGAGGAACAGAATAATATTTATACAAAAAGGAGAAATCTTATGTTTGAACTAGCAGAAAACCTCCATTGTACATTTGATAGAAATGCTGTTGGATTGTTTGTTTGGGCAAAATTACCCAAAGGCAGAAAATCAGAAGAATTTATTGACGAATTATTATACCAAAAAAATCTATTTTTAACCCCTGGAACCATTTTTGGAACAAATGGGGAAGGATATATTCGCTTTTCCTTGTGTGTAGAAGAAGCAGAAATAGAAGAAGCAATTGCTAGAATTAAAATCTAAAAGGCATGAAAAATATTTTTATTATAGGTACTGGATTAATAGGTGGTTCTATGGCTTTAGACCTAAAATCTATTCTCCCAACTGCCACTATTTATGGTGTTGATGCAAACGAAACACATCTTAATCACGCTATTGAATTAAAAATTATTGATCAAAAAGCAGTGTTAAGCAATCTAGACATTGCCGATTTAGTAATTCTTGCGGTTCCTGTAAATGTGTGCTTGCAACTTTTACCAAAAATATTAGATACAATTCCTGAAAACACATTAGTTATAGATGTTGGTTCAACCAAAATATCCATTTGTAAGACAATAGAAAATCATGCAAAAAGAAGAAATTTTCTAGCAACTCACCCAATTGCAGGAACGGAATTCTCTGGACCAAAAGCCGCAATAAAAGGACTTTTTAATGGAAAAACAAATATAATTTGCGAGGTAGAAAAAACTACCTTTAAACTACAAGAAAAAGCAATGGAGCTATTTCAAAAAATGGGAATGAGAATACGCTATATGGATCCAAAATCCCACGATAAACATATCGCCTATATGTCTCATTTATCACACATTAGCTCTTTTATGCTTGGAAAAACAGTTATAGAAAAAGAAAAAGACGAACAAGATATTTTTGACATGGCTGGCTCTGGGTTTGAAAGTACTGTCCGATTAGCAAAAAGCTCACCAGCAATGTGGACACCTATTTTTGAACAAAACAAAGAACACATTGTAGATAGCTTAAACGAATACATTCAAAACTTAACACATTTTAAAATATTGCTAGAAACAGAAAATTTCCAAGAACTAAACAACCAAATGCAAAATACCAATCGTATTAAAGAAATATTAAAATAAAAACAAATTAATTTAGAAATTATGGAAAATAACAAACAAATGAGAACCTGGTTGGAAGCATTCAAATTAGACCATCCACTAGTAATTGCTGGCCCATGTAGTGCAGAAACCGAAGAGCAAGTGCTTAAAATTGCACACGAATTAAAAAATTCTGATGTTAGTGTATTTAGAGCTGGTATTTGGAAACCTAGAACTCGTCCAGGAGGATTTGAAGGGGTAGGAGAAATTGGGTTAAAATGGCTACAAAAAGCAAAACAAGAAACAGGATTGCTAATGGGAACAGAAGTAGCAACTGCCGCTCACGTAAAATTAGCCTTAGAACATGACATAGATATTTTATGGATTGGAGCGAGAACTACCGTTAATCCATTTGCAGTGCAAGAAATAGCAGATGCCTTGCAAAATACGGATAAAATTGTTTTGGTCAAAAACCCTGTAAACCCAGATTTATCCCTTTGGCTTGGTGGCGTAGAACGCTTGTATAATGCCAATATCAAAAAACTGGGAGTAATTCACCGTGGATTTTCTACTTACGAAAAAACAAAATATAGAAACATACCCGAATGGCAAATTCCTATTGAATTACAAAATAAATTTCCAGACCTTCCTTTAATTATCGACCCATCACATATTACAGGAAACAGAAATATGATATTTGAAGTAACTCAAGAAGCACTAGATTTGAATTACGATGGAATGATTATCGAAACACACATAGATCCTGATAATGCTTGGAGTGATGCAGCACAACAAGTTACGCCAACAGTCCTAAAACAAATGTTTAAAGATTTAAAAGTACGTAAACTAGACGATACCACTAATGAATATAGTCAAAAAATGACTAAGCTAAGAACAAACATAGATATTTTAGATGAAAATTTGCTAGATTTATTAGGAAAAAGAATGAAAGTTGCCGATGAAATTGGTAAAGTCAAAAAAGAAGCCAATGTAGCCATATTGCAAAATAATCGTTGGAACGAGATTTTAGGAAAAATGATTTTAGAAGGCGAAAAAAAAGGACTTACAGAAGAATTTGTATTAAAAATGTTTAAAGCAATACATCAAGAAAGTATTACACATCAAGAAAGAGTAATTAACCAAAATTAATTTAACCTTTACCTCTTAACCCTATCAGGGTTTATAACCCTGATAGAGTTAAATTTATTTTTGTTGTAGTTCTAAAACTATTTTTTTAGGCTGAAATTATTATTTTAAATAGGGTTATTCAAATTTTTGAATTTGAAAAGTGTTTCCGTCAAATACTCCATAGGTAAAATATCCAATCCAATCACCAAGATTAATATAGCTCGAATTTTCGGCTATTTTTATTTCCATTGGCAAATGTCTGTGTCCAAAAACAAAAAAGTCGTAATGTTTGGACTGCAATTTTAATTTGGAATATTGCACTAGCCACTCTTTGTCTTCTCCCAAAAAAACAACATCGTCATTACCTGATATTAGTTTGTTTTTTACCGAAAGGTGTTTGGCAAGTCTAACTCCAATGTCTGGATGAAGCCATCTAAAAAGCCATTTAGAAAACGGATTGGTAAACACTTTTTTCATGCGTTTGTAGCCCAAGTCTCCAGGACCTAATCCGTCTCCATGTCCTATCAAAAAAGTTTTGGAGTTAAAAACAAATTCTTTAGTAGTGTGAAAAACAGGAATATTTAGTTCTTTTTCAAAATAATCTTCCATCCATAAATCATGGTTTCCTACAAAAAAGTATATTGGAATTCCACTATCTCTAATTTCTGCTAATTTTCCTAAAACTCGTATAAATCCCTTTGGAACAACTGTTTTGTACTCAAACCAAAAATCGAATAAGTCTCCAAGAAGAAATATCGCTTCCGCATCGGTTTTTATTTGCTCTAACCAGACAACAAATTTTTTTTCTCTAAGGAAACTTTCCTCTGAAGTAGGAGCTCCTAAGTGTTGGTCGCTAGCAAAATATATTTTTTTAGAAGGAGAAATAATAAAGGTTTTTAATTCAAAACAAATATACAAATTGTTCTATTCATTTTAATAATATGTATACCGAAAGTTTGCCAAATTGCAAAACTTAAATTTCTAACACGAATTTCACAAATTTGCACGTTAGCAATTATGTAAAAAAATCGAAAAATATTTTAAAATAAACCACTATGGACTGGAAGTCCATAGGTTTGGCTTGGCAGACTGAGAGTCTGCAAGGTTGCAAAACTTAAATTTTTAACACAAATTCCACATATTTGCAAGAATTAAATTTGTGTGAATTTGTGAAATTCGTGTCAAATTTTTTAGAATCTGAAAGGGGAAACACACTAAAGTGCATAGTTTTAACTATTCTTATGACCAATAAATTTTAGTAAATTACTGAATCTGAAAAAAATCAACATAATTTCTTTTAACGTACTTACTTTTTAATTTATGACAAAAAAGAGATTATTTCCTGTTATTGTAAACAGAAATATAATAAAGCAATGTGCCTATAGAGCCTAATGCAGCTACCACATAAGTTCTTGCAGCCCATTTCAGAGAATCTTCTGCACCGTTATATTCTGCTGGCGTAAGCATATTTTTGTTTTTAAACCAAGCTAACGCTCTGTTACTTGCATCATATTCCACCGGAAGTGTAATCATGGTGAATATGGTTGTAATGGCAAAAATTACTATTCCTAATAACAATAAACCTGGGAAAATTTTAATCATAAAAATGCCCGCCAACAAAATCCATTGTACATAACTAGACGCAATAGTAACCACTGGAACTAGTTTAGATCGCATTTCTAACCATTGATATCCTTTTGCGTGTTGCACAGCATGACCACATTCGTGAGCAGCAACAGCGGCAGCGGCGGCATTTTGCTCATTATAAACTGATTCGCTCAAATTTACCGTTTTATCGGTTGGGTTGTAATGATCTGTTAATCTTCCTGGTGTGGAAATCACTTTTACATTATAAATTCCATTATCGGCAAGCATTTTTTCGGCAATTTCTTTCCCTGTCAAACCATTTTGAAGATGCAGTTTAGAGTAATGCTCAAACTTGCTTTTTAATCTACTACTTACTAACCAACTTGCTAACATAATTACACCAGCAAGTAACATATACGAATTTGAAAACATTTTAGTGTTTATTTTTAATTTAATACTTAAATCACTACAAATTGTGAGCCAAAAAACAAAATTTTAACTAAATGTCATTTTGACATTAAAATTGCTATGCTTTTTTAACCAACTAAATTAATAACCTTTCCTGGCACAATAATTATTTTGTTTGGAATTCTTCCGTCTAGTTGTTTTATGGTTCTTTCGTCTGCCATTACAATTTCTTGAATTTGAGCAATGGTTAAATTTAAGGGCAGTGTAATCGTAAATTTCATTTTTCCATTAAAAGAAACAGGATATTCTTTATTTGATTCTACCAAATACTTTTCTTCAAATATTGGGAAATCAACACTTGATATAGTACCCTCATGACCTAGTTGTACCCATAATTCTTCGGCAATATGAGGTGCATACGGTGAAATTGTAATTGCTAGTGGTTCTAGAATTTTTCGGCTATTGCATTTTAGTTGTTGCAATTCGTTTACACAAATCATAAACTGAGAAACCGAAGTGTTAAAGGAGAAATTCTCGATGTCTTCGGTTGCTTTTTTGATAGTTTTATGTAAGGATTTGTACATTTCTGGCGTTGGCTCATTGCTAGTTACTATCAAACCATTATCATCAAAATACAAACGCCAAAGTTTTTTTAAGAAATTATAAACTCCTGTAATTCCTGCTGTATTCCATGGTTTTGCTTGTTCTAATGGCCCCAAAAACATTTCGTACAAACGCAAGGTGTCAGCACCATAATCCACACAAATATCGTCTGGATTAACCACATTGTATTTTGATTTAGACATTTTTTCGACTTCGCGACCAACAATGTATTTTCCATCTTCTAAAATAAATTCGGCATCTTTATAGTCAGAATACAATGGGTTGTTTTTGAATTTTTCAATGTCTAATTCGTTAGTAATTTCATTGATGCAAGCTAAATCGACATGGATTGGATATATTTTGTAATCAGGTTTTCCTTTATATGAAACTGACAATTCGGAAATAAGTTGTTGAAGTTTACTATAACTTTCCCAAACATCCTTTTTAGTTTCTTCAAATTGTTTTTTAGTAGCAATTATCGGATGTTTTAGTTCTACTTTCACTTGACTTCCAACCTCGTCTTCATAAAATGCAAAAACTTGATAAACAAAAGCACTCATTCCCAAAATCATTCCTTGATTAATCAATTTTTTGAATGGCTCCTCTGTTGGTGCAAAACCTTTGTCTTTCAGAAATTTGTTCCAAAAACGAGAATACAACAAATGTCCTGTTGCGTGTTCGCTACCGCCAATATACAAATCGACACTTTCCCAATATTTTAGTGCTTCTGCAGACGCAATTTCGTTTTTGTTGTGAGCATCCATATAACGCATCCAATACCACGAACTTCCCGCCCAACCTGGCATGGTGTTTAATTCTAACGGGAAAATAGTAATATTATCCATCTTTTTATTAAAATCAACTTCATTAGTAATGGTATTCCAAGCCCATTTTAAAGAATTTCCTAATGGTGGTTGTCCGTCTTCTGTTGGTAAATATTTTTCTACTTCTGGTAATACAATTGGCAAATGTTTGGCATCAATCATCTGTGGCAATCCGTTTTTATAATACACCGGAAACGGTTCTCCCCAATACCTCTGACGAGAGAAAACAGCATCACGCAAGCGATAATTAGTTCTTTTTTGTCCTATTTTTATTGCTTCTATTGCAGCAAACATTCGTTTAATACCTGCTGTATAATCTAATCCATTTAAAAAATCGGAAACGATATATTTAAAATTACTTTTTTCGGTAAATGCTTTTGTAGAAATATCTTGGTCAAAAATGTTTTTTATTGGAATGTCAAAATGTTTTGCAAAAGCATAATCTCGGTCGTCTCCACAAGGTACTGCCATTACCGCACCTGTTCCGTAGCCAGCCAAAACGTAGTCGCCAATCCAAATTGGTATCTGCTCGTCTGTAAATGGGTGTTGTACATAAGCCCCTGTAAATACTCCCGAAATAGTTTTTACATCTGCCATTCTTTCTCGTTCAGAGCGTTTTGCAGTAGCTTCAATATAAGCAGAAACAACCTCTTTTTGCTCTGGTGTTGTAATTTGTGAAACCAGTTCGTGCTCTGGAGCTAGTGTCATAAAAGCAACGCCAAAAATGGTATCGGGTCTTGTTGTAAACACAGAAATTACAAATCCCGAATTAGGAATGACAAAATCAATACTTGCACCAACGCTTTTTCCAATCCAGTTTCGTTGTGCTTCTTTAATAGATTCGCTCCAATCTATCGTTTCTAGACCTTGTAATAATCTTTCGGCATAAGCAGATATTCGCATTGACCATTGGGTCATTTTTTTACGGATAATTGGATGTCCACCGCGCTCAGAAACCCCATTAACAATTTCGTCATTTGCAAGTACTGTTCCTAATGCTGGACACCAATTTACTTCCGTTTCGGCTAGAAAGGTTAATCTGTATTGTAAAAGTATTTTTTGTTGTTCTCCGTTTGAAAAGGCGTTCCATTCTTGTGCGGAAAACGGAGTGATATTGTCATCAGAAACTGCTTTTACAGTGGTGTTTCCTTCTTTTTTAAAAATAGCTATTAAGCTGGCAATATCTTCTGCTTTGTCTGTGTTTTTGTTGTACCATGAATGGAATAATTGTATAAAAATCCATTGTGTGTGCTTGTAATAATCGGCATTGGAGGTTCTAACTTCTCTATTCCAATCAAAGGAAAATCCAATTTTGTCTAATTGTTCTCGATAACGAGTAATATTTTCTCTGGTTGTCTTTTCTGGATGTTGTCCTGTTTGAATTGCATATTGTTCGGCTGGCAATCCAAACGAATCGTATCCTTGTGGGTGCAATACATTAAATCCTTTGTGACGCTTGTATCTTGATACAATGTCAGATGCTATATATCCTAGTGGATGTCCTACATGAAGCCCTGCTCCTGATGGATAGGGAAACATATCTAGGATATAATATTTTGGTTTTTCTTCTTCCAACGAAAAAGAATTAGGGTTGTGTGCTGCAAAAGTTTGGTTTTCTGCCCAGTATTTTTGCCATTTAGCTTCTATTTCTATCGGATTATATTTCATGTTTTAATGCTGTTTTTTACTTCCCTTTTTATGTAAAGTAGTTTTTGGTTATTGTTTTTTAAATAATTTCTTTTTAAACAAACCCTCTGATTGTATGTAGCCCCGATAGAGCCGTTATCCTTTGTGAGGGACGAGCAAAGATATAGGCGAAAGCGGGAAATAGGTTTAAAAAAAGCCTTTTGTGTTGCTTCTCAAAAAATTATTTTTTGCAAATTTATTATTTTATTTGAGAATGTTTGTGTATTAGGTAAGAATTATCTCAGATTATTGGTTGTGATATTAATAGATTTATTTTTAAGGGTAGCAGGATTATGTTGTGGTTTTTATGTTCCTGAAAAAAAATAAAAAATAGGGTTATTTTTAGTATTTCTTTATGTAATTTTGTTGTCATTTTAAAAAACAAAAATTGCTATGAAACCAGATTTATTTCAATCGCCAGATTATTATTTATTAGATGATTTATTGTCAGAGGAACATAAATTAGTTCGAGATTCTGCTCGTTCTTGGGTAAAAAAGGAGGTTTCTCCGATAATAGAAGAGTATGCTCAGCGGGCTGAATTTCCGAAACAAATAATAAAAGGGTTGGGAGAAATAGGTGGGTTTGGACCATTTATTCCAGCGGAATATGGTGGTGCTGGTATGGACTATTTGTCTTATGGTTTGATAATGCAAGAGATTGAAAGGGGAGATTCTGGTGTTCGCTCTACTTCGTCTGTGCAATCGTCACTGGTAATGTTCCCTATTTGGAAATATGGAAATGAGGAGCAAAGAATGAAATATTTGCCGAAATTAGCAACTGGAGAAACAATGGGTTGCTTTGGTTTAACCGAACCAGATTATGGGTCTAATCCTTCTGGAATGGTTACTAATTTTAAAGATAAAGGAGATCATTATCTATTAAATGGTGCTAAAATGTGGATATCGAATGCTCCTTTTGCAGATATTGCAGTTGTTTGGGCAAAAAATGAGGAAGGTCGTATTCATGGATTAATTGTGGAGCGAGGCATGGAAGGTTTTACTACCCCAACTACTCATAACAAATGGTCGCTGAGAGCTTCTGCAACCGGGGAGCTTATTTTTGACAATGTTAAAGTTCCTAAAAATAACTTATTACCAAATAAATCTGGACTTGGTGCTCCGCTAGGATGTTTGGATTCTGCAAGATACGGAATTGCTTGGGGAGCTATTGGAGCAGCAATGGATTGTTATGATACTGCTTTAAGATATGCTAAAGAGCGAATTCAGTTTGGAAAACCAATTGCTGCAACCCAATTACAACAAAAAAAATTGGCAGAAATGATTACCGAGATTACCAAAGCACAACTATTAACTTGGAGATTAGGAGTATTGCGGAATGAAGGTAGAGCCACATCGGCACAAATATCGATGGCTAAAAGAAATAATGTGGATATGGCAATACATATTGCTAGAGAAGCAAGACAAGTGCTAGGTGGAATGGGAATTACTGGAGAGTATTCTATCATGAGACACATGATGAATTTAGAAAGTGTAATTACCTATGAAGGTACACACGATATTCACTTGCTAATTACTGGAATGGACATAACTGGAATACCCGCATTTGAATAAACAAAATTCTCTTTTGCTGTGCCAATAATTTTTTAGTAAATTATGTGAAGAAATTTTTCGGCAATGTGTAAATGACTATACCATTTCTGTTTTGAATTTCGTGTAAAATACAGATTTTTTATGTAGTAAATTCAAAACAGAAATGGTATTGTGTTCAAAAATTGAAATTTTATTAGAATTATAAAAGCGAAGATTCTATGTTTTGATTTTTTGCATTAATTAAACCCTAAATCTATTTTTAAGCTTAATTTTATTGCAATATTGTCTTCAAAAGTAGCTAATCTGTTAGGTCCATATCTATAAAAAGCAACAAAGCCTAGTCCTTGGTAAATTTGATTTAGCTCAAATCC
>DZCQ01000010.1:0-24051 GCA_022730285.1 Flavobacterium psychrophilum | reverse complement strand
GAAAATTGAAAAGTAAATTTCGGAAATTGTTTTTCAATTTCTATACGTTTGCTTGGAGTTTGCATAAATTTACTAAAAGGATTCCACTGCACTGCAATAGTTGCCATTGTGGTTTTAAATTTCGTATATAAAACATTTCCCGATTCAAATTGATAATTAAATTTTGGTTCAATTGCACTTTGAGAAAGTTGTAAAATTGTTTCAGATTTTGGAATAAGTTTTGTGTACAAAGTGGTACTCCAAGTAAAATGATTGTAAAAGGTACTAATATTAAACGGTCTAGGATCATAAATTTTAAAAGACTGTTTATCTACTAAAAATGTGGTGCTTGCAATTTCGCTCAAATCATCTGTGTAGGAGACGGTTAATAATGTTTCGGTTTTATTATGTAGTGAAACCGTATTAAAAATATTGCCTTTAAACATACCGTCTTTTGTACCATAAACATAATACCCCCCTATTTTATAATACGGAGATAGTCGCTCGTTAGTGCTACCACCAAGTCCAAGACGAAAACCTTCATAATTGTTGTACTTAAATAAATATCTCAAATTCAAATCAAAAACACTTATTGGATATTTTCCCTTTAACACCTTTCTGCCAATGTAAAGTATATTCTCTACTTTATTTTTTTGAGACAAACTATCTAGCGAAACGTATGTTGCATTGCTGCGAACATCGGTAGAATCTTTGAAATAAGAATACCAAATGGTATCTTTTTTTGTACTAGCACTTTTGGAAATTTCTATTGAAATGTCTGGGTTTTTTAATTTTATTTCGGAAGAAAAAACAGGGTCAAAAAATCGAGTATACGATTTGATTTCTATAAAATCTGAGGCATATTTCTTTCCTTTCTCATTCCATTTTGATTCCGTGCCATCAAAGGTAATTGTTTCGCCAAGTATTTTAATTGGAACTTTACTAATTCCTTTTTTTATAAGAAGGACATTGGAACTTGGAATCCACTTTTGGAGGTTATCTTGGTAGTTAAAATTGTAGTCAGCAACTATTTTTAGTAATCCTGTAATGTTAAAAACAGCTTTTGCGATGGCAAAGTTTTTAGAATCTATATAAAGTGTACCTTCAAGCTTGTGTTTTTTATTCTTATTTTTAGATTTAAATTCTATTCTATACACTTCTCTTTTTGCAATAGTGGTAGTTTCTAAGTATGTAAAAGCGTATTTTTTTAGTCCCTTGATAGATATTGGGCTTATGTATTTCTTTTCTACAATAGAATAGGTTTTGTGGTAAAGCGATATTGGAGTTAGTTGTAATGAAAAATATTCTAAAACTGGCTCATTAAAGCCAGCCATTTTAGCGGCGAGTATTTTTTCTTGGTATTTAGGTAATTTAAAAGTATATTTTGCAATTTTTTCTGTTTGATATAAATGCTGTTTGCTAATTATTTTTTTAAAAATATAGTCGGAAGAGTCTATTTCAAACAGTACTTTTTTCTTTCTTTTTATTGTGAAAATGGAGTCTATTCTGCCCTCAATAAGATTTGGGTTTGCAGTAATAATCAGATTATTGTAAGCAGTAATATGGCAATTATTTAATTCATTTTTTGTAGAATATAAAAGTACTTTTTGCATAATACTGTCTGCATCTATTTTTGTTTCTTGTGCATTTCCAACAAATGAAAAGCTCCAAAAAATAAATATAAATAGATTAAAATAGTGATTTCTTGTCATTAAGCATTTTTTCTAAAAAAACAAAGATAGTTTTATAAAAGCAAAAAAGTTGCTGTGAACAACTTTTTTAATATCTTTTTAACGAAAATGAGAGTTTAAAAAATCCTAAACTTTCATGATTTCAGCATCTTTTATTACCAGCAACTCCTCTGTTTTTTTTATGTACGAATCCGTTAATTTTTGAATACTATCTTCTGCCGTTTTGCAAATATCTTCAGAAGTTCCTTCTTTTTCTAATTTTTTTATAGCAGCATTGGCATCTTTTCTAGCATTTCTAATTCCTATTTTAGCGTCTTCTGCTTCTACTTTTGCTTGTTTTGCTAAATCTTTTCTTCGCTCTTCTGTAAGTGGTGGCACACTTATTATTATTAGATCTCCATTATTCATAGGATTAAATCCAATATTTGCTATCATTATTGCTTTTTCAATGGTGTGTAGCATATTTTTCTCAAATGGCTGCAAGGTAATGGTTCTGGCATCTGGCACGCTAATTTTTGCAATTTGAGACAACGGTGTTGCAGAACCATAATAATCCACAAAAACACTTCCTAGCATTGCTGGAGATGCTTTTCCTGCTCTAATATTTAAAAATGCTTTTTCTAAATGGGCAATAGAGCCTTCCATAGATTCCTGAGTGCTTTCTAGTATAAAATCGATTTCTTCTGTCATCCTATTTTTTTTAAATTGTTACAATAGTTCCCACATTGTTTCCTTGGCAAATTTGAAGCAAATTTCCTTGCACATTCATATCAAAAACAATAATTGGTAATTTATTTTCTTGGCTTAATGTAAATGCCGTTGTGTCCATTACATTTAATCCTTTTTTAATTACATCATCAAAAGAAATATAGTCGAATTTAACCGCATTTCTATTTTTTTCTGGGTCTTCGTTATATATGCCATCTACTCTTGTTCCTTTTAATATAACATCCGCATTTATTTCCACACCTCTTAGTACCGCAGCAGTATCGGTAGTAAAGTATGGGTTTCCTGTACCTGCTCCAAAAATAACAATTCTATTTTTTTCAAGATGCCTTACTGCACGTCTTTTTATATAAGGTTCTGCAATTGCCTCAATTTTTAAAGCTGTTTGCAACCTAGTTAGCATTCCTTTTTCTTCTAATGCTCCTTGCAATGCCATTCCGTTTATAACCGTGGCAAGCATTCCCATATAGTCACCTTGCACTCTATCCATGCCATTGCTAGCTCCAGCAACACCTCTAAAAATGTTTCCTCCACCTATTACAATAGCAATTTCTACTCCTAATTCATGAATCTGTTTAATTTCTTCTGCATATTCTGCTAAACGCTTCGGGTCTATCCCATATTGTCTGTCTCCCATAAGTGCTTCACCACTTAGTTTTAGAAGAATTCTTTTATATTTCATGATGTTTTTAGATAAATCTTTGTGTATGCAAATATAAACATATTGCTTTTATTTTCTAAAACTATTTTTGACATAAATAATGTAAGTAAGTCGAAAGTTTTAAAGTCATATGTCAAAAGGGTTAAAATAAATTTAAATAATTAAAAATCAATATTTTATGTAATTTTCGTATAATTCAAAATACAACATTATATCGTTTGTACTATTTAATTAAAAAAAATATTCTTTATTTAGAATAAATAAAAATAAGTTTTTATATTTGCATCAAATTATTTATACAATGAAATCTATATACTCTTTTTTGGTTATTTTATTAACATTTTCCGTATCCACAAACGCTCAAACAATTAATGATAGTATTTTGAAAAAAATAAAATCAGAGCTTAAAGAAGAATTACTCAAAGAAATTAATACCAAAAACCAAATTTCGAATGTTTCAACTGAAAATGAATTAAATAAATTTTCTCTTCACGGATATGCAGTTGTAAATTATTATAACTATGATTACAACACAGACCCAACTTTGAAAGATAAAATTGACGCAGAACGTTTAAACATATATCCCGAATATCAATTTAAAGATTGGATCACTTTTAGATCCGAAATAGAATTGGAACACGGAGGAACTGGTGCTTCCATCGATTATGACACACAAGAAGAATTTGGGGAATTTGAACAAGAAATTGAAAAAGGTGGAAGTGTAAAACTAGAACAAATTTATGTGGATTTTCATATAAAATCGTATTTCAATGTTAAAGTTGGAAGATTAAAAGTATTATTTAATTTAGCTCAAAGTCTTGATGATCCAGATGAGTATTTTACAACTCATAGGCAAGAAATGGAAAATGCGATTACTCCATTAGGTTGGTACGAAAATGGTATAGGTTTTTATGGAACATTTGCTAAAAATTTCAATTACTATTTTACGCTAACAAACGGGTTGGATTCTTCTGGGTTTAATTCAAGTGGTTGGATTAAAAATGGACATCAAGAGCGTTTTGAATTGGTCACAGCTGAATCATTTGCTACAATGCTGAGATTAGATTACAAATTTGGAAAACATAAACATACTTATGCTGGTATGTCTGCCTATATTGGTGATTCTTCTGCTAATAGACCTAAAGAGGATATGAAAGAAAGTGCTTATGTAACAATGATTGAAGGTCATTTTACTTACAATGAATATCCTTTAAGAGTTTATTCAACTGGAATTTATGGGAATCTTGAAAATTCAAATATTGTTTCTGTCAGAAATTCTAATTTATCCAATAATTTAGGGGTAAAAAGAACACCTGTCGGAAAAAATGCAGTTGGTTTTACTACAGAAGCAGGATATGAAGTTTTGCATCTTTTTGCAAATTACAAGCAACACATGTTATATCCCTTTTTAAGATACGATTATTATGATACTATGCATGATGTGGAGGGAAGTATTGTGGACAATCCAAGATGGCAAAGAAGTTCCATAACTGGTGGTTTGAACTGGTTTATAGCTCAAGAAATCATCATAAAAGCACAATATTCTAATAGAAGATTAGGTTCTCAAAACTATGACTTAAACACCTTAGTTTATACTGGAAAACAACAACAAGAAAATACTTTTTCTGTTGGTATAGGATTCGAATTTTAATTTAACACTTTATATATTATGAAAAAAAACATATTTGTTTTAGGACTAGCGTCAATCTCTTTGTTGTTTGTAAATTGTAGCGATAACGAGAGCGATCCTGTGGTTGCTGATAACACCATTAATCAAGAAATTTTAACTAACACTTCTGTAAATGTTATTACCGCAACTTACAAAGAATTGTATGACAACTCCGTTTTATTAGCAACAGCTTGTCAAAATCTGACCATTGGTGACGAAGCAGAATTAACGGCTGTTAAAAACGCTTGGGCTACCACTCGTGCTCCTTGGGAAAAATCAGAAGGGTTTTTGTACGGACCGGTGGATACCGAAGGAATTGACCCTGCAATTGACTCGTGGCCAGTAGATGTAAATGCAATCAACAATATATTAAGCAGTTCTCAAGCTATAACTTCTGCATTACTTGACAATGATGATGCAAGAGGTTTTCACACTATTGAATATTTTATTTGGGGTTTAGATGGCAATAAAACAGCAAACCAATTAACCACAAGAGAATTGGAATATTTAGTGGCAGCAGCACAAAATTTGCAAAGCAAAACACAACAACTATACAATGGTTGGTTACAAACAGGCGGGAATTTTGTCAATAATTTCATCAATGCAGGAAAAACAGGTTCTATTTACACCTCCCAAAAAAGCGCTTTAGAAGAATTTACCGAAGGACTTGTAATTATTGCAGACGAAGTTGCAAACGGAAAAATAGAAACACCTCTTAATGGAAATAATGGAAATGCAAGTCCACAAGACGAGGAATCTCGTTTTAGTAATAATTCAAAATTAGATTTTGCTAATAATATCAGAAGCATTCAAAGTATTTATTTAGGCGATTACGGAACTTTTCAAGGGAAAGGCTTAACCGATTTAGTCGCGGCAAAAAATGCAACTTTAGACATAACAATCAAAGCTAAAATTACCGACGCTATAAATACCATTGAAGCAATACCGGGGACTTTTACAGATGCTATTGTAAATAATAGAACAGCAGTTCAAAACGCTCAACAAAAAGTAGCAGAATTAAAAGTAACTTTAGAATCACAATTACAACCTCTTATTTCTAATTTGTAAGTAAATTTTAATAAAAATTATTTGGGCACCTATTTCCGCCCTCCACTCCCGCTTTTTTTACCTTGCCTCCCAAAAAAGAGGCAAGAAAAAAGAGCTCCGTTCAGCTCGGGGTGCAAATTCGTGCAAAATTTAAAATTCCGTTTATAAAATCAAAATCTTAAATCCTCTTTTCAAAATGAGTTTTATTAAAAAACACCTATCGCTACTATTTGCTTTCTTCACTCTTATTTCTTGTTCCAACAACGATTCGGAAGAAGTTTACGAAGATTTACCAAATTTAGAAGAACGTTTATTCGCAGGCGGACAAACCACCGTTTTTTTGACTTCTAGCAACTCTTTCAGCACCCCAGCAACAAATTTGAACAGTGCAGATTTAGCAACACATCTTGATGGTGATGCTAATTTTGAAACAGTTTTTGTTACAGCACCAGCAAATATAAACCCTGGATTAGGAACTATTTTTAACAATTCGTCTTGTGTAGCATGTCATCCAAAAGATGGACGATCGGCTTTTCCAATAGATTTGTCTGCACGAAGTGGTTTTTTTCTAAGAACTAGTTTACCAGGTACTGACCCACATGGTGGGCCTAAACCTGTTCCTGGATTTGGTACACAAATTCAAAATCAAGCCATTTTTGGATATCAACCTGAAGCTAAATTCCAAGTTGCTTTTTCAGATATAATAGAAACTTTAGCAGACGGAACTCAAATAATATTAAGAAAACCAACCTATCATCTAATCGATACATATATATCTTTTCCGTCTAATGCGATGCTTTCCCCAAGACTAGCATCTCCAGTTTTTGGATTAGGGCTTTTAGAGGCTATTTCAGAGAGTTATATTCTTCAAAATCAAGATATAAATGATGCCAATGGCGATGGAATTTCAGGAAAAGCGAATTACGTTTATGATGTAGTTACTGGAACTAGCAAAATAGGTCGTTTTGGTTGGAAAGCGAATACTGCATCGGTTATTGAGCAATCGGCTGGTGCTTATAATGGCGACATGGGAATAACATCTTATTTATTTCCACAAGAATCTAGTTTTGGTCAAACAAATGGAAACGATAATTTGTTTGATGACCCTGAAATTGAAAATGAAATTCTAGACGATGTTAATTTTTATTGCCAAACACTGGCAGTTCCAGCTCCACGAAATATTGCTAATACAAATGTACGCCATGGTGCTAAAATATTTGAACAATTAGAATGTGCTAAATGTCATATTCCTAAAATGCAAACAGGTTCTTCTTCCATTTCCGCATTAGCGAATCAAACTATTTATCCTTATTCGGACATGTTGCTACACGATATGGGCGAAAATTTAGCAGATAATAGACCCGATTTTTTAGCTACCGGGAATGAATGGAAAACTAGAACTTTATGGGGAATTGGGCTAACGCAAGTAGTAAACGGACATACTAATTTTTTGCATGATGGTAGGGCTAAAAACATAACCGAAGCAATTCTTTGGCATGGTGGAGAAGCACAAAATGCTAAAAATAAATTCAAACAACTTTCTGCAAAAGATAGAAATGATTTATTAGAATTTATTAATTCGTTATAGATTGATTGATTTTTTTATTTCTAAAAAGCTCTAATAATTAGAGCTTTTTTAATTTATGCAAAATGCTAATTCCAAACAATATTATAATTTATTTCATTGTGCTTTAAAAATGCTCTTTGGGTTTGGTAATCTATCAATTTGACTAATTCTTGTAATTCTTGTCTATTTATCAAAAGCATTAAATTGCTTTGCAATGTTGGGATAGGAATTTTCTTTTCGTAAATAGAATTTTCATATTCTTTTTCCCAATAATTTATATCGATTTCTTTTAAGTGTTTTTCAAAACTGCACAATTCGGTTTTAGTTAAACTCAGATTCAAATTTTTATAAGTCAATTGGTAGTTTCCATAGCCTTTCAACAAAACTAACATTCCGTTTTCTGTTTGTTTCAAAATGGTGAAATTGTAAGACATAACTTATTAATTAGTTCTATACAAATGTAAATAATAAAATTATTTAATTAAAATTTATTTAGACTAAATAAAAATAATAATTTTATCACACTTTTAAAAAAATTTATAATTAAAATACCCCTAGAATACATTTGCACTAGCAAAAAAACTAAAATATAGTGTTTAAATTGTCAATTTATTACAGTAATTATTGTAATAAATCGACAATTTTTCTATCATTGCTAAGTCTAGGTATTTTGTTTTGTCCGCCTAGTTTCCCAATAGATTTCATATAATTTTGAAAGGCATTTTTGGAAACTTTTGTAACTTTTAAGGATTGTAAAACTTTTCCTACAATTAAATCGTTATAGTATATATTTTGTGCTCTCATAGATTTCTCTATTTTTTCCATAAATTCATCTAAACATTTTGGCTCTTTTTCAAATTCAATAAACCATTCATGATAAGGAAGTCCGCTTTTTGGATTTATTTGTGGGGCAACTGTAAATTCATTTATCGAAGCATTTGTATGCTTAATTGCCTCGCTAAGTGCTATTTCTACCTCTTTCCCAATTACATGTTCTCCAAAAGCAGAAATATAATGCTTTATTCGCCCAGAAACTATTATTCTATACGGTTTTAACGAAGTGAACTCTATGGTATCGCCAGTATTATAAGCCCAAAGTCCTGCATTGGTAGATATTATTAACACATAATTTGTTTGCAAAGCTACTTCGCCAATGGTGTATCGTTTTGGATTTTCTTGAAAAAAGTCGTCTGTTTTAATAAATTCATAAAAAATACCTGCGTTTAGCAGTAACAACATTCCTTTTTCTGTTTGACTATCTTGGTAAGCAAAAAAACCCTCGGAAGCAGGAAAAAGTTCAATAGAAGCTACTTTTCTACCTATCAAACTTTCAAATTTCGATTTATACGGTTCGTAATTTACACCTCCATAAATAAAGAGACTAAAGTCTTTAAAAATTTCACCAATAGGTTTCGACTTTCTCTGTTCCATTATAGCCAAAGCTGTTTCTTTTTCTTGCAGTTTTTCAAAATACATTTGTACCCAAGATGGTATCCCAGAGATAACTGTCATTTTTTGATTAAAAGTTTCTGAAACTATTGCATTTACTTTGGTTTCCCAATCTTCTATACAATTGGTTTTCCAACTAGGCATTCTGTTTTTCTGCAAATATTTTGGAACATAATGTGCAACAATTCCTGATAGCCTTCCTACTTTTATTCCGTTTTTTCCTTCTAAAATTGGACTTCCTTGTAAGAAAATCATTTTTCCGTTTACAAAATTTGCATTTCCTGTTTCGTGAATATAACTCAAAATTGCATTTCTTGCTGCTTGGATATGTGTAGGCATTGAATCTTTCGTTATCGGAATATATTTTGCTCCAGAGGTTGTGCCAGATGTTTTTGCAAAATAAATTGGAATTCCCTTCCAAAGTATATCTCTTTGTCCTGCAACCACTTGGTCAATGTATGGTTTTAAATCCTCGTAATCTCGAATAGGAACATTTTTTACAAAATCGTGATATGTTAGTATGGATTTAAAGGAATGTTTTTTACCAAAAAAAGTGTTTTTTGCTTGAAAAATGAGTTGTTGAAATACTTTTTGCTGAGTATAAATGGGATTATTTGCCCATTTTTGTGTTTTATAAAATAGGTATTTAGAGAATTGCTTTGCAATAATAGACTTGATACTCATTGTTTTTAAAAGGGAATAAAAAAATTAGTTAATTTTTAGTTTTTTTAGACTCTTCTTCTACTTTTTTTCGCAATGCTAATTCTTCTTCTGAGGCTTCAAAATCATATTCTGAGGGATCCACATATTCTGATGCCATGATAGAGTCTTTATTTACTTTTGCATATTCTAAATCTCCTGTAAGTAGTTTTTTTATAGATTCTATATATGCGTCATTTTTTTGTAAAGCAAATTGCAAAGAATCAGATTTTAAGCCTAAATTTAAGGCGTCTTTTTTAAGCTGGGTTGATGCATACCCTGGAATATATTCCCTAAGTGTTGTAAAAGCAATAATATAAGTAGTGATGGATATTAAAAAAATTGCTCCTAATGTCCCTACTATAAATACATTAAGAATACTTAATTTAAACGAAAATTGCTCCTCAAATGTGTCTTCATTTAAAATAATTAACCTTCTTGGGGTTTTAATAATAGCCAAAAAAGCTTTGTGTTTTAATCTTGGAAATAACATATGTTTTTTAACTTTTTCGCTCACAAAGATACTGATTATTGATTTTGTATTTTAAAAAATAATTAAAAGTTAAAAAAATAAAATTGTATTACATAGTTTAGTATCTTTGTCTTTTAATTTTTTTTTATTAAAAAATAAATATTTATATATTATGGGAAGATTAGGTGCTACAGAAATAATTGTTATTCTAGTTATTATTTTATTGCTTTTTGGAGGAAAAAAAATACCAGAATTAATGAAAGGTTTAGGAACTGGTATCAAAGAATTTAAAAATGCCTCAAAAGGAGAAGAGGGTGCTTCTGCTAAAAAAGAAGAAACAAAAGAATAATTCTGTAATTATCTTTTTTAGGTAAAAAAAATGCGTTAGTTTTAACTCTTATAAAGAACAATGTTTTTTGATTGTTGAAAAATTTTGCTTAAATTATATTTATGCATCTTATCAATAGTTAAAGAAATTACAAGTTTTTAATTTAATCTATTGGGAAAAAGAAACTTATAGGTTTGCTTAAAAATCTTCTTTTAATAGATGAAAAAATTGGTTTTAATTCCGCCAAAGGAATATTCCTAGCCCTAAAGGCTAATCCCAACGACAATCCAAAACTAATTGAAAAATTAACTAATCCTATAATTCCAATTCCAAAAATTCCCCAAAAAAGCATACTATCACTTACTACATAATTTGCTCCATAAAGACCTAAAGCCAAGTTGCCGCTGGCAAAAGTAATGTGCCTAATGTCTAAGTTTAAACCAAAAAACAAGCCTACCGAAGCAGTACTTCCTAAAAGCACTCCGAACCAAAAATTTGAAATAACACCAGGCCATTTTTTTTCGTACCAGTTAGCAAATTTTTGCGTTCTTTTTTTTCCAAATGTCATTTTAAGCCATGGATGTTCTTCAATTCTATATTTTACTTCAAAATGCTTATCTCTATTAGAAACACTTCCTGAAATAATTCCTGATAAAAACAAGAAGAACCCAGCAATTGCAGCATGAAAAATTGCCAAGGAATGAATTGGACTCAAATCAGTAATTAGTGTATTCCACTTTGTTTCGGCAATATTATAATGAAATGTAACGTCTATTAACCAAATACCCAATAACGAAACTGGAAAAGCCATGGCAACATTTCCTACAAAGGCGATAAATTGGGTACGAAATAAACGGGCGAATAACTTGGCAAAACTTTTGTGCTTTTCATCAGCTGAAAGTAAATTTTTTTTTAAACCATCTTCTAATGCTATTATAAAAGTAGCTGCTGTCATTGCGGGCTGTTTGGTTGCCAAAGTAAATCCGAGCAAATAAATAACAATAAATCCGAACGAATAATTTAAACTATAAAAAAAGGCATGACCAAAATCGCTAGCTTCTGTCTTGGAAAGCAATAATTTAAAAATACATAAAAAACCAACAATTAATCCTCCACCAAGTGATGCGTAGAGCATTTTAAAATATTCTGTTTTGCTTTCGGTGATGTAATTTTCTCCTGTTTTTGCAGTATGTTGCGTAATTTCGTAAGATAATAATTGTGTGCTATCGTTAATCAGTTTCCTAACATTTGTTTTTTGACAATTGTATTTAATCAACTTTATAACTAATTCTATACTTTTAGTTTTCTTCTCTTTTGGATCATCAATTACTAACAATGGCAACAAAATACCCAATCGATGCAGTTGCTGTTTAATACGCAACAAATTCTGATTTACACGTATCGAAATTCCGTATTTTGAAGAGTTTTGAAATGCTTTTTCTACAAAATCATTACATTGTTTGTACAACAGCAATAGTTGTTTGTAATTAATATCTGACGATGTAATATAGAAATCAACTTCCTTTTCTTTGATTGTATTTTCGATGGCAAACAATTCTTTTTCAAAAGCAGCAAACGGACTTTCTATATTGGCATATTCAGGAACCATTTTTAAAACCTCCGTTTCTAAAGCTCTTCCACTACTACGTTGTGATAATAAATTCATCGCTTTTGTCACTTCAAACAGGGCAGAACCTTCTTGTATAGTAGTATAAATTCCAGGAAATTCCAGGATTTCAAAAAGTTCTTCTAGCTGTTTTTTGGGAATTTTATTCACCCAAACAGGATCTGAATCTAAATAAAAAATTTGATTTAATAAGTATTGTAAAGTATTTTTAGGTGCTTGGTATGGTAAAATTTTGGCGTAAATGCGTTTTTTAACTTCATAAATAAAATCAGTGTTTTGTAAAATTCCAGCATCGGTAAAAATAGAAACAAAACTTTTTTGCTCTAAAAGAATCATTAAAAATAAAACAAAATTGCTTTTTATTTCAGGATTTTCTGTAAAATAAAGCAATATTTTTGAAATATCCACAACCTCAATACCCTTTAACTTTTTGGGACGAATAGTATTTATTAAAGCAACAACAATATCTTCGTTATACCTTTGATTTTTCCATAGTTGGTTTTCATCAAAATAGGTATAACAAATTTCCTCAAATGTATTACTGTTTTTCTTTCTAACTATATTCATTCCTTAATCTTCTACAAGTTGTAAATATACAAATTGAAATATTTTTTTTGCATTAAAATTAACTAAATAGATCCTAATTTTTAAAATCACAAAATCATAGTCAACTGAATGCGTTTTCTATCTTCATCAACCTCAACAACTTTTACTTGAACATGCTGGTGGAGTTTTACGACTTCATTTACATCCGAAACAAAACCTGCTTTAAGTTGCGATATGTGAACCAAACCACTTTCTTTTACGCCAATATCAACAAAACATCCAAAAGCGGTAATATTGTTTACAATTCCGGGTAATATCATTCCTGTGCGAACGTCTTTTATGGTTTTTACATTGGGGTCGAATTCAAAAACTTTGGCTGCTTTTCTTGGGTCTAATCCTGGCTTTTCAAGTTCTTTTAAAATATCTTTTATACCTAAAATCCCAATGGTTTCGTTGGTATAATTTTCAGGTTTTATGAAAGCTATTTTTTCTTTGTTGGCGATTAATTCGTTTACCGAAATTTTTAAATCTTTTGCCATTTTTTCAACAATTCCATAAGCCTCTGGATGAACAGCAGAATTGTCTAACGGATTTTTACCATTGTGAATTCTAATGAAAGCCGCTGCTTGTTGATACGCTTTTTCACCCAAACGTGGCACTTTTTTAATTTGTTTTCGGTCTTCAAATGGGCCATTTTCTGAACGATAAGCTATAATGTTTTCTGCCATCTTCTCCCCTATTCCACTCACATAGCTCAACAACGATTTGCTTGCCGTGTTGATGTTTATTCCAACCGAATTCACGCAACGAACAACAACCGTATCTAATTCTTCTTTTAATTTGGTTTGGTCAACATCGTGTTGATATTGCCCAACTCCAATAGATTTTGCGTCAATTTTTACCAATTCAGCTAATGGATCTGAAAGTCGTCTTCCAATAGAAACCGAACCACGAACCGTTACATCATAATTTGGAAATTCATCACGAGCAATTTTACTTGCCGAATAAATAGATGCCCCTGCTTCTGAAACCACAAAAACTTGAACTGGTTTATCGAAAGCAATTTTCTTGATAAAAAATTCAGTTTCGCGACTAGCAGTTCCGTTTCCGATAGAAATGGCTTCAATGTTATAAGCGTTTACCATCGATTTTATCTTTTTCATCGCCATTGCAGTTTCATTTTGTGGCTGATGCGGATAAATGGTTTCGTTGTATAACAAATCGCCTTTTTCATCCAAACAAACAATTTTACAACCGCTTCTATAACCTGGATCGATAGCTAAAATGCGTTTTTCTCCCAATGGTGGTGCCAATAATAATTGACTCAAATTTCCAGCAAAAACGTCTATTGCTTTGATATCGGCTTTTGCTTTAGCCTCTTGCAATGTTTCGTTTGAAATGGCTGGATGAAGTAATCTTTTGTAACTATCTTCAATAGCTAGCTGCACATGAGAAACGGAAGGACTGTTACTGTTTTTAATTATTAATTCGTCAATCAAATCGTAAGTTTCATCAATATCGGTCTCGATTTTTAGTTTAATAAAACCTTCGTTTTCTGCTCGCAACATTGCTAATAATCGATGTGATGGTGCTTTGGATAATGGTTCTGACCAATCAAAATATTGCGAATATTTATTTTTTACATCTTCATCAACACCAACCCTGACAGGGTTTTGAACCTTGTCAGGGTTGGTTGTTGCAACTGCTTCTTTTTTCTTTTTTATTTCTTTTGTAGAAATTACTGCTTTTCGGTTATACAATCGTCGCAAACTTTGACGAACAGCGATATTTTCGTTAATCCATTCGGCAACAATATCTCTTGCGCCTTGCAAAGCTTCTTTTTCATTTGCCACATTTTTATTAATGAATTGAGTTGAAAGAAAATCTACATTGTCGTTTTTTTGACTCATGATTGTTTTTGCCAATGGTTCCAAACCGTTTTCTCTAGCGACATCGGCACGGGTTTTTTTCTTCTTTTTATATGGTAGATACAAATCTTCTATTTCTTGTAAATCAAAAGAGTTGGAAATTTTCGATTTTAGTTCAGGTGAAAGTTTTCCTTGTTCTTCAATGGTTTTCAGAATGCTTCCTTTTCGTTTTATAATTTCATCGTATTGTTTAGAAAGTTTGGCAATAGTTTCAACCTGAACCTCATCAAAATTTCCTGTTTGATCTTTTCGATAACGCGAAATAAACGGAATGGTACAATCTTCTGAAAGCAGTTTTAAAGTTGCTTCAATGTTTTTAGGTATTGTGTTTACTTGGCTTTGAATGAAATTTATATTTGTCATTTTGTTGGTTTTTTAACCCTTTTAGAGTTTGAAACTCTGACAGGGTTTGTTTTATAGTATAAAATCTAAATAATTCTGCTTATTTATCACGTCAAAAGTAGCTTCTGGATACGCTTTTGCAAAAGCAGTTGGAATTTTGGCTTTTCGTTTTTCGTTCCATTTGAATTCATAACCAGCGATTGTTTCTGCATGGGTTTCCAGCCAATCCAATTCTTGTTGGTCATAAGTACGCCAAAAATAATTTTGTTTGTATATTTTTTGATAGTGTTGTTTTTTAATTCGTTCCGAAGCTAAATAATTTTCCCAAAGAACACCAACATCTGTTCGATTTTTAATTTCGTTAAAATTATTAATTATAGTATTTCTTATTCCGTTATCATAAAAATACCAACGCGATGATTTCGTGATTTCTTTTCGCAAATTTTTAGAAAAGCCTTCGATTTTAAAAAGGATAAATACTTTTGAAAGTAAGTCTAAATAACTAGAAACCGTGTTTTTGGATAAATTTAATTGGTTGCCTAAATCTTGCATTGAAACTTCGCTTCCAACTTGAAAAGCGATTAACCTTAGCAAATCATAAATTTTATCTGCATTTTTAATTCCATCAAATATCAAAATGTCTTTTAACAAATAAGAATTTATTATTTCTTTCAAATATACTGTTTTTTCGTTCCAAGAATCATATTGTGTCAATTCTGGATAACCTCCAAAAATTAATCTTTCTTCGAGTTTTTCAGTGGTTTGTTTATAATTTTCAAATTCCGAAAATTCTATTTGTGCTAACGGAAATAAATATAACGTGTTTTTTCTTCCAACTAATGGTTCTCCTAATTTATTGGCCAAATCGAACATAGACGAGCCAGTTGCAATGACTTTTATACCATCAATAGTATCTACAATTAATTTTAATATTAAACCAATGTTTGGAATGTTTTGCGCTTCATCGATAACTAATAATGTAGTATTTTTCAACAATTTACTGTAATTTAAAACACTTCTTTCTTCCAATAAACGAGCATCATTGATGTCTTCGCCATTTAATTGTAGTAGGTTTTCTTTACTAGTTTCTAAATACTTTTTAATTAGTTGTGTTTTGCCAACACGCCTTGCTCCCAATAAAACAAGTACTTTATTAGGTATTGGTTTAAGATGAAAATCATCTAAAACGGCTCTTTTGTAGTAATTCATGATGGTTTATATTTGAAAACAAAGTACAAATATAATAAAAAAAACATTAATTAAGTCAGTTGATTGACTTAATTAACATTAATTAAGTGAGTTGGTTGGCTTAATTAATGTTAATTCGGTCAGTAGTTAATCCTGAACTATAAAATCTTTTGGATCTTCTTTTTTGAACTCTGGTTGAATATTGATATGGTTAATGTGGAATTGTGTAAACAAAATTTGTTCTATTTTGTGCAATAAATCGTTGAATTCACTTATTTTTATATCTTCCGAACAGTCTAAATGTGCTTCGAGATGTAATTCTTCGTCATTTAAATGCCAAACATGAATGTGATGCAATTTTCCAGCTCCAGAAATTTTGTGAACTTCTCTAACTATTTCTTTAATATCAATATGTTCTGGTGTGAAAAGCATTAGCATTTTGGTTGATGTTTTGAGCAAATCAATTCCAACAACTATTAGATAAATTGCAATTAGAATTGTCATTAAACTATCAACCCAAAACCAACCGAAGTATTTCATCAATAATCCACCAACTAAAACAGCAACTGAAGCCAACATATCGGTAAATAAATGCAAGTAGGCCGATTTCATATTGATGTTGTGTTCTGCATCTTTTTTTAGCATTAAAACCGAAATTCCATTAACAGCAATTCCTAAAAGTGCCAACCAAATTACTAAATTAGATTCAATAACATGTGGATTATAAAAACGTTCAATTGCTCCATAAATTAAAAATAAAGCAACAATTACTAATGTTGAAGCGTTTACAAAAGCCGCAATAAGTTCGGCTCGTTTGTAACCAAAAGTATGATTCATAGAGGCCTTTTGGCGTGATAATTTGTTAGCAACCAAACTAAAAATTAACGTAATTACGTCCGAAAAGTTATGTAAAGCATCTGAAATCAAGGCTAAACTTCCTGAAATAATTCCTCCAATAACTTGAGTTGTAGTGATAAGTAAATTGAGTAAAATAGAGTAAACCAAGTTTTTTCCTTTTACTTCGTGTTTGTGTATATGAACGTGATTGTGCTCCATTTACTAACAACTAATTTTATCAACTCTTGTTGTGTGTCTTCCACCTTCAAAATCAGTGTTTAAAAAGGTATCCACAATTTCAATTGCTTGTTGAATAGAGGTAAATCTTGCTGGGATACTTACTATATTCGCATTGTTGTGTTGTCTTGCTAAACTAGCTATTTCCTTTGTCCAACACAAAGCGGCACGAATTCCTTGGTGTTTATTAACTGTCATTGCTACTCCGTTTCCGCTTCCACAAATAACAATTCCGAAATTAGCTTTATTATTTAAAACATCTATTGCTACTGGGTGAACAAAATCTGGATAATCTACACTGTCAAAAGTGTCTGTTCCATGATTTATTACTTCATATCCTTTTGATAATAAATAGTTTAGTATTCCTTTTTTATAATCTGGTCCTGCATGGTCATTTCCTATAGATATTTTCATAATAATGAATAAAGTTGTGGTATGTTATTAAAATGATAATTTAATTACAAAAAAAACGTTTGTTGATATTTTTTATAATTATTTGATATTCAGTTAATATTAACTTAACATTAATTGTTGATAACTAAAAGTAATTTTTTAAAACTATTTTTTAATTATAACTATTAATAGTGTATTGCATATTTTCGAATTAAAAAACAAATTTAGTTTAAATCTTTTATATAAAAGTTATCGACTACCATTTTGTTTTTATTAACAAAAAAATAAAAAGAAGTTACCCACTAAAAAGACTTATTTGAAACTATTAACTACTGTTAATAAAAAAACTTAAAATACTATTAAACAAGTAAGTTAAACTTAAAAATGATTGTTAATAAAATGTTATAAAAACATTTATTTACTACTAACAAAAATAAATTATAAAGTTATACTAGCTATAAACACACTATAATAACCATTAAAAATTTTTAAATTAAATTTTTCTTTTTTTAATAATTTAAATAGTTGTTAAAAACTTTTATAAAAAATAAAATTTATTTCTTACAAAAATATTTATAGAATACATCTTATATAACTTGTAATTTGTAATTTAGCCAATATTAGAAAAAAATATGAATAAAATACCAAAAAAATTCGGTAAAAAAAATAAAACATTTTCCGAAAAAATATTAAAAATATTATCTCAAAATTCCAATAAACTTTTTGATTATAAGCAAATTATAACCATTCTTGAACTGAATGATACGAAAAGTAGAAATGAAATTATTAAAGATTTAAAACTACTTGCTTCTCAAAAAATTATTATAGAGCCAGAACCAGGAAAATATACTGTTATTAACGTATCGCAAAACTATTACGATGGAAAAATAGATATGACATCGCGTAAAACTGCTTATTTTATTTGTCCAGAATATGGAGAAGATGTATTTATTCCTACCAATAATTTAAATCATGCATTAGATAAAGATACTGTAAAAGTTTATATATATAATAAAAGAACAGGAAAAAGACCAGAAGCAGAAGTAATTGAAATACTAGAAAGAGCAAAAACTGACTTTGTAGGTATTATTAAAATTCATGAAAATTTTGCATTTGTAAGTACCGCAAATCCAAAAATGTACACCGATATTTTTATTCCAAAAAACAATTATTTAGATGCCCAAGAAGGTGATGTAGTATTAGTACATATAGAAGATTGGCCAAAAAAAGCAGATTCTCCTTTCGGTAAAGTTATCAAAGTATTAGGAAAACCTGGAGAACATAATACCGAAATACATGCTATTCTTGCAGAATATGGCTTGCCTTCCGAATTTCCGATAGAAGTAGAAGTATTTGCACAACAAATAGACACCACAATTCAAGAAGACGAAATTGCCAAACGTAGAGATATGCGTAATATATTAACCTTTACCATAGATCCAAAAGATGCAAAAGATTTTGACGACGCTTTATCTTTTCAATTACTAGAAAACGGAAATTACGAAATAGGTATTCATATAGCCGATGTATCTCATTATTTACATGAAGATACAATATTAGATACAGAAGCATATGATAGAGCAACATCTGTATATTTAGTAGATAGAGTTGTACCAATGCTCCCAGAAGTTTTATCAAACTTTGCTTGCTCTTTAAGACCAAACGAAGAAAAATACACTTTCTCTGCAATTTTTGAATTAGATGCTAAAGCTATGATTAAAAATCAATGGTTTGGACGCACGGTTATAAACTCTAATCAAAGATTCGCTTATGAAGAAGCACAACACATAATAGAACATAAAAATGGAAACATTCCAATAGAAACTTCTATAACTGATAATTCTTATACTGTTTCTAATTCTATAGTGCAAGCAACTTTAAAACTAGATGAATTAGCTAAAATAATGCGTAAAAAACGAATGGCAGATGGTGCAATTTCATTTGATAAAGTAGAAGTAAAATTTAATTTATCTCCAGAAGGAAACCCAGAAGGCGTATTTTTTAAAATTTCTAAAGATGCAAACCATTTAATAGAAGAATTTATGTTATTAGCTAACAAAAAAGTAGCAGAATACATCGGAAAACAAAAAAAGACATTTATTTATAGAATTCATGATGAACCAAATGAAGACAAACTTTTAGCAATGCAAGGAATTATAGCAAAATTTGGTCATAAATTAGATTTTACAAACAGTTCAATATCACAAGCATTAAACAAATTAATGGAAGATGTTAATGGAAAAAAAGAACAAAATCTAATAGATACACTAGCCATTAGATCTATGAGTAAAGCTAAATATTCTACCGATAATATTGGACATTATGGTTTAGCTTTCGATTATTACAGCCACTTTACTTCTCCAATTAGAAGATATCCAGATGTAATGGTGCATAGATTACTACAATATTACCTAGATAATGGCAAATCAGCCGATGCAGATACTTACGAAGCAAAATGCGTACATTGTTCCACTATGGAAGGTTTAGCAACAAATGCCGAAAGAGATTCTATAAAATATATGCAGGTAAAATACATGCAAGATCATCAAAATCAAACATTTTTAGGAGTTATTTCTGGTGTAACCGAATGGGGAATTTATGTAGAAATTATAGAAAATAAATGCGAAGGAATGGTTAGAATTCGGGATATAAAAGACGATTATTACACATTTGACGAAAAACAATATGCATTAGTTGGACAAATTAGCAAAAATTTACTACAATTAGGAGATGAAGTATTAGTAACAGTTAAAAACGCAGATTTAGTAAAAAAACAGCTAGATTTTAATTTCATTGCTAAAAATGAATAACTCTTTGTAAAAAAATTGTATCTTGCTTAAAGATTTAAAATAAGAATGATAGAACAAATTTTAAGTAATGGAATACCGTTAGGAATATTTTTAAGTTTCATGATAGGTCCAGTATTTTTTGTACTTTTAGAAATAAGTATTACAAAAGGTTTTCGTGCCGCATTATTTTTTGACTTTGGTGTCATATTAGCAGATATTTTATTTATAAGTTTATCTTATTTAGGTAGTTATAGATTAATTTCTAAAATTAAAGACGATCCTGGATTGTTTATTTTTGGAGGATTTATAATGATAATATATGGTTTAATTTCCTTTTTTAAACTTAAAAAATATAAAGAAGAAAAAGAGGAAGAAGCAGTTAAATTAATTAAAAAAGATTACCTAAATTTATTTATCAAAGGGTTTTTACTTAATTTTATAAACATAGGTGTTTTAGGTTTTTGGTTGTTGATAATAATTACTTTTGTTCCTAAATTTCAAGGAGAAAGTCTAACGGTTTTATGGTTTTTTATAGTGGTAATAGGAACTTACATTCTAACCGATATTGGAAAAATTTTACTCGCAAAACAATTATTAAGTAAATTAACACCGATAAATATTAAAAGAGCCAAGCAACTAACCAGCCTTTTGTTAATAGTATTTGGAATAATATTAATCACACAAGGATTATTTCCTTCAGAAAAAACATTTGTAGAAAAAACAATTCAAAAAATTCAATAAAATTTATTGGTCACAAAAACAGTTAAAACTATGCCCTTTTAGTGCATTTATCTTTAAGGTTCTAAAAAATTTGACACGAATTTCACAAATTCACACAAATTTAATTCGTGCAAATATGTGAAATTTGTGTTAAAAATTAAAGTTTCTCAACCTTGCAGACTTTCAATCTGCCAAGCCAAATATATGGACTTGCAGTTCATAGTGGTTTAGTCAAAAAAAAAAGAGATACTTTAATATCTCTTTGAGGCATCGTCCGGATTCGAACCGGAGTAGGAGCTTTTGCAGAGCCCAGCCTAGCCACTCGGCCACGACGCCAATTTTATTGGAATGCAAATATATAAAAATATTTTAATTAGTAATTCTTAATTAGTAATTAATTTCTATATTCTTCCATTTCTATTGTAACAGACTCTACATCACCACCAATTGGTGGATTTAATTTAGAAACACTCAGCTTAATTCTTGAAACAGCAGCACTTTCTCTAAAAATTCTACTTATTATTCGTTCTGTAACGTGTTCTAAAAGATGAGATCTTATCGCCATTTCTTCCACCACAATTTTGTTAAGTAACACATAATCAATAGTATCTTCTAAATTATCTGTTTTAGCAGATATTCTTAAATCTGTTTTTATTTCTAAATTTACAGAATAATCCGAACCAATTCGAGATTCCTCTACCAAACAACCATGGTATGAAAAAGTTCTTATATTGTTTAGTTTAATAATTCCCATTTTATTTTTTTTACAAAATTACTCATTTATAAGTTACAATTATCTAATTTTCAAATTATCTAATTTTCAAATTAAAGATTATCTTTGCATTTCAAATCAATCAAAAATGTCTGAAGATAAATCTTTAAATTTCCTAGAACAAATAATAGAAGAAAACCTCTCCAATGGTTTTCCTCAAAACAAATTGCGTTTCCGATTTCCACCCGAACCAAACGGTTATTTGCACATTGGTCACGCAAAATCCATTTGTTTGAATTTTGGTTTAGGGCTCAAATACAACGCACCAGTAAACCTTCGTTTTGATGATACAAATCCTGCCAAAGAAGAACAAGAATATGTCGATGCTATCAAATATGACTTGCAATGGCTTGGTTTTCAGTGGGCTGAGGAACGTTATGCATCTGATTATTTTCAGCAATTATACGATTGGGCAGTTTTAATGATTAAAAATGGAAAAGCCTATGTTGATTCACAATCTTCAGAAGATATGGCTACTCAAAAAGGAACACCAACGCAACCTGGAATTGACGGACCATTTCGCAACCGTTCGGTGGAAGAAAATTTGAACTTATTTCAAGGAATGAAAAATGGTGATTTTGAAGAAGGAACTCATATTTTGAGAGCCAAAATTGACATGACTTCTACTAATATGCTGATGCGCGACCCTATTATTTACAGAGTGTTACACCGTGATCATCACAGAACTGGAGATGATTGGAAAATATATCCAATGTACGATTTTGCTCATGGCGAAAGCGATTATATCGAACAAATTTCACATTCTATTTGTACATTAGAATTTGTAATGCACCGCGAATTATACAATTGGTTTTTAGACCAAATTTATGATAATTCAAAAGTGCGTCCAAATCAATATGAATTTGCACGTCTCAATTTGAATTATACGGTAATGAGCAAAAGAAAACTCTTACAACTCGTTCAAGATAAAGTAGTTAATGGTTGGGACGATCCAAGAATGCCAACTATTTCTGGTTTACGCAGACGTGGTTATACCGCAAAATCTATTCGTAATTTTTGCGATACAATTGGTGTTGCTAAACGCGAAAACGTGATTGATGTTTCGCTTTTGGATTTTTGTTTACGGGAAGATTTGAATAAAACTGCTCCACGAGTTATGGCGGTTTTAGACCCTATAAAACTGGTAATTACAAATTATCCAGAAGATAAAACAGAAATGCTTGAGGCAGAAAATAATCAAGAAGACGAGGCTGCTGGTTTTAGAAAAGTACCTTTTTCACGTGAATTATACATAGAAAAAGATGATTTTTTGGAAGTTGCACCACCTAAATTTTTCCGATTAAGTATTGGTAACGAAGTACGATTAAAAAATGGTTATATCATTAAAGCTGAATCGGTTACAAAAGATACAAACGGAAATATTACTGAGATTCAAGCTACTTATGACACTGATTCTTTAAGCGGTAGCGGAACCGAAGCCAGTAAACGAAAAGTCGCGGGAACACTTCATTGGGTTTCGGTCAAAGATGCTATTCAAGCTGAAGTGCGTTTGTACGACAGATTATTTATTGACGAAGCACCCGATTCTCACAAAGAGAAAAATTTCTTGGATTTTATGAATAATAATTCGTTAGAAATCGTAAAAGGATTTGTAGAACCAAGTCTTGCTGATGCAAGAATTGGTGAACAATTTCAGTTTCAAAGGCTGGGTTATTTTGTTGTTGATAAAGATACAACTACTTCAAAATTAGTTTTTAACAAAACAGTTGGTCTCAAAGATGCGTGGGAAGAGAAAGGAAAAAAAGAAGAAAATCTATTAATGAATTTGCAAAAAGAAATTAATAAATTTGTAAAAGAAAAAGACGAAACTGCTGCTGCAACTATTTTAGTCCCAATTATCGAAACCATAAAATCAATTGATAATTACAGTTTACTTGTTAACACTATAATTAAAAATATTAAAAACGATAATAATGCACTTTTGTTTTCAAATTTAATTTTGAAACATTCTGATAAAGTTGCCTCAAATGATTTTGAATCTGAAACTATTTCAAAATTATATTCCATGTCGTTAAAAAGTCAATTGGCTATTGTTAGAATTTTGGCAATTCAAAATTTAAAAATGGACATTGTTAATTTTTCTAATTTTCAAAATCAATTAACTGAATTGAAAAAATCAGAGAAAAATGAAAAAGTTTTAGAATTGTTATAAATCACTTTCAATTTTATTTTTCACAAAAAAATCCGTCTCGTTTCATAAATTGGACGGATTTTATAATTATAGATTTTTTCTATTTACAATTTATTTTTTATAGTTTTTTACTTAAAAAGCGACTTTCATAAATTAACTTTAAAGCAATAAAAAAATCACTCAAGGTGTTTTTACATTATTTTTTAAATTGTTTCTCAAATTGCTTTATTTT
>DZCQ01000001.1:135083-144056 GCA_022730285.1 Flavobacterium psychrophilum | reverse complement strand
AACTCAAAAAATACATCTCCTACAATCCTAGAATTTTAAATATATTATCTTGTATTGTATTAATAGAAGTATTCCTTTTTCTAGTTTCCAAAAAAGAAAAGTAATGTTTTTAGATAGGTTCTAAAAATTAGCATAAAAAAAACCGTCTTCAAGAAAATATCCTGAGACGGTTTTTAATTATTAAGAAAATAACCAGAAATTATTTTTTCTCTGATTTTTCCATTTTAGCTTTTAAAGCAGCTAACACATCGTTATTATCTCCTAAAGTTGCAGCTGGTGCATTAGTAGTCGAAGCAGTTGTATTTTCGGTAGCAACTTTTACATTTTTCTCTTCTTCCTCACGGAAAATAGCTGTATGAGATGCTACAACTCTTTTAAATTCTTTATTAAATTCGATAACTTTAAAGTCTGCAGTATCTCCTTTTTTCAATTTTTTACCATCTTCTTTTTCAAGATGACGAGTAGGAATAAAAGCAATTACATCGTCTCCAAAATCTACCGTAGCACCTTTATCAACAATTTCAGAAATAGTACCATTATGAATTGTACCTACTGCAAAAGCATCTTCATGTTTATCCCAAGGGTTTGCAGTTGTTTGTTTGTGACCTAAAGAAAGTTTGCGAGAATCTACATCTAGCTCTAAAACTACAACATCTAATTTTTCTCCAACAGCAATAAATTCTGATGGGTGTTTTATTTTCTTAGTCCAAGACAAATCTGAAATATACACTAATCCGTCAATTCCTTCTTCTAATTCTACGAAAATTCCGAAATTAGTAAAATTACGAACTGTACCAGTATGTTTAGAACCAACTGGATATTTAGATGTAATATCTGTCCAAGGGTCTTGTGTCATTTGTTTAATACCTAAAGACATTTTGCGTTCGCTACGATCAAGTGTCAAAATAACTGCTTCAACAATATCTCCAACTTTTACAAAATCTTGAGCAGAACGTAAATGTGTACTCCAAGACATTTCAGAAACGTGTATTAATCCTTCTACTCCTTCTGCAACTTCAATAAATGCGCCGTAATCAGCAAGTACAACTACTTTACCTTTTACTTTATCACCTACATTTAAATTAGCATCTAAGGCATCCCAAGGATGTGCATTTAATTGTTTTAATCCTAATTGTATTCTTGTTTTTTCATCATCAAAATCAAGAATTACAACATTTAATTTTTGATCTAATTCCAATACTTCGCTTGGATGATTAATTCTAGACCAAGAAAGATCTGTAATATGTATTAATCCATCAACTCCACCTAAGTCTATAAATACACCATAAGAAGTAATATTTTTAACAACCCCTTCCAGTACTTGACCTTTTTGTAATTGACCAATAATTTCTTTTTTCTGAACCTCAATATCTGCTTCAATAAGTGCCTTATGAGAAACAACAACATTTTTAAATTCGTGGTTGATTTTAACAACTTTAAATTCCATCATTTTGTTTACATAAACATCATAATCGCGGATTGGTTTTACATCAATTTGTGAACCTGGCAAGAATGCTTCTATTCCAAAAACATCTACAATCATACCACCTTTTGTTCTGCATTTAACAAAACCGTTTACAATTTCTCCAGTTTCATTAGCAGAAATTACTCTGTCCCAAGCCTTAATTGTTCTTGCTTTTCTGTGAGATAATACTAATTGCCCTGTTTTGTCTTCACGAATATCTATTAAAACCTCTACTTTATCTCCAACTTTTAGGTTTGGATTGTAACGGAATTCATTTAATGAAATTACTCCTTCAGATTTGGCGTTAATATCCACAATTACATCTCTATCTGTAATTCTTACTACTACTCCTTCTACAACTTCTTCTTGATCTGTTGAGATAAAAGTTTTCGCAACTAATTCCTCAAATTCTCTAAGATTGTTAGCATCTACTGCATCTATTCCTTCAGAATAGTTATGCCAGTTAAAATCTGCTAAAAATTGTTCTTGTTCTTTTAATATTTCAGACATGCTGATAAAATTTATATTTTGCTTTTTATGAGTTTCACGATTTGATTAAAAAACAAAATGGTTTTATAAAGTGTTCACACCCAAAAGAAACTCTTCTCAATTAAGGGTGTGCAAAAGTAAGTCTTTTTTAAATATTGACCAAATTTTTATGCAAAATATACTATTAAAACTACAAATATATTCTCAAAATAATTACTAAGCTGATGCTACAGATTTTAAGACTTCTTAAACTAGAAAAAATGTCCCATATACAACAAATTAATTTAAAAATAACAGATAATAGGTTTAATAGGAAACCAACGAAATTTATTTTTTTATAAAAGAAAAAACCCTGCATTTTGCAGGGTTTTTTACAGTAAGTAAGTTAAAATTTATGTTGATAAAACGTTTATTTTACTTTGTTAAGTACAGCTTTAAAAGCTTCTGGGTGATTCATAGCTAAATCGGCAAGAACTTTACGGTTCAATTCAATATTATTAGCTTTTACTTTTCCCATAAATTGTGAATAAGACATTCCTTCTAGTCTTGCTCCAGCGTTAATACGTTGAATCCATAAAGAACGGAAATTTCTCTTATTTACTTTTCTGTCACGGTAAGCATAGCTCATTGCTTTTTCTACCGCATTTTTTGCAACTGTCCAAACGTTTTTACGACGACCAAAGAAACCTTTGGCTTGCTTCATTATTTTTTTTCTTCTTGCTCTTTTAGCAACTGAATTTACTGATCTTGGCATAATTTTCTTGTTTTTTTGTAGCAGGCGTCCCGAATTTAATCAAGGGAACTTAAGGCCGTACTCCAAGGTTATTTAAAATTGAATTTTAACCTAAAGAATTCTATTAGTCAAAATGTCTAAAAGTCAAATGTCTAGAAAGACTTTATGACTTTTTAACTTTAAGACATATTAGATAATTCTTAATTGTTCTTTGATACTTTTCATATCTGTTGAATGTACTAGCGCTGAGTGTGTCAATGCTAACTTACGCTTTTTAGACTTTTTAGTCAAAATATGACTTTTAAAAGCGTGCTTTCTTTTAATTTTTCCAGAGCCAGTCACTTTAAAGCGTTTTTTGGCACTAGATTTGGTTTTCATTTTAGGCATTTTTCCTATTTTTTAAAATTTATTCTTACTTACTATTGTTTGGTCTTAAAGTCAAAAATCATAGAGTCTAATGTTAAGGCTTTTGGATATTACGACTTTATGACACATTTATTTCTTCTTTTTTGGAGCAATAAACATTATCATACGCTTGCCCTCTAGCACTGGTAAAGCTTCTACTTTTCCGTAGTCTTCTAGATCTTGTGCTAATCTTAATAAAAGTATTTGTCCTTGATCTTTATAAATAATAGATCTTCCTTTAAAAAACACAAATGCTTTTAGTTTAGATCCTTCTTTAAGGAATTTTTCGGCATTTTTTCTTTTAAATTCATAATCATGTTCATCTGTTTGAGGTCCAAATCTAATTTCTTTTACTACAATTTGAGTAGATTTTGCTTTCAGTTCTTTCTCTCTCTTTTTTTGCATGTAAACAAACTTTTTATAGTCCATTATTTTACACACAGGTGGTTCTGCATTTGGAGAAATTTCAACCAAATCAAGCTCTAATTGATCAGCGAGTTTTAATGCTTCAGATGTTTTAACAACACCTGGCTCTATATTTTCCCCTACCAAACGTACTTCGGGAACACGAATAAAATTGTTTATTCTATGTTCGTCTTTTTTTTCTACTCGAGGTTGATAACCTCTACTGTTTCTAATTGCTATGGCTATTAATTTTTAACTTGTCCTGTTAGACAAAATGATTAAACTTCAAATGTTTTTAACGTTTTGTGTATTTCATCGTTTACAATATCTGCAAATTGTTCTATTGTAACCGTATTATTTCCTTTTCCTTCTTGTCCATGACGACGAACAGAAACAGTGTTGTTTATTTGTTCTTCTTCGCCTATAATCAGCATAAATGGGATTTTTTGCATCTCTGCATCTCTAATTTTCCTACCTATCGATTCGTTTCGATTATCAATTAGCGTGCGAATTTCGTGATTTTCTAGGAGATTTAAAACTTTTTTTGCATAAATTTCATATTTTTCGCTCAAACATAGTATTATGGCTTGGTCTGGCATTAGCCAAAGCGGAAAATTACCTGCTGTATGTTCTAGCAAAATAGCAATAAATCGTTCCATGGATCCAAATGGAGCTCTATGAATCATGATTGGTGTATGCAATTTATCATCTGCTCCTTTATAGGTGAGCTCAAATCGTTCTGGAAGGTTATAATCTACTTGTATAGTTCCTAATTGCCAGCTTCTACCTAATGCATCTTTTACCATAAAGTCTAATTTAGGTCCATAAAATGCTGCTTCACCATATTCGACAACGGTTTTTAGTCCTTTATCTTTTGCTGCATTTATAATGGCAGTTTCTGCTTTTTCCCAATTTGCATCAGTGCCGATGTATTTATCTCTATTTTCTTTATCACGCAAAGAAATTTGAGCTGTAAAATTTTCAAAACCTAAAGAACCAAATACGTATAATACTAAATCTATTACTTTTTTAAATTCTAAATCTAACTGATCTGGCGTACAAAATATATGTGCATCATCTTGTGTAAATCCTCTTACTCTAGTTAAACCGTGTAGTTCTCCGCTCTGTTCGTATCTATATACAGTACCAAATTCTGCATAACGTATAGGTAAATCTTTGTAAGACCAAGGTTTTGCATTATATATCTCGCAATGGTGTGGACAGTTCATTGGTTTTAACAAGAACTCCTCTCCTATTGCTGGTGTATGTATTGGCTGAAAACTATCCGCTCCATATTTTGCATAATGACCGGAAGTTACATACAGCTCTTTTTGCCCTATGTGCGGAGTGATAACTTGCTGATAACCTGCTTTTTTCTGCGCTTTTTTTAAGAATTGCTCTAAACGTTCTCTTAGTGCAGCTCCTTTTGGCAACCATAATGGCAAACCTTGTCCCACTTTCTGCGAAAAAGCAAATAGTTCTAATTCCTTACCAAGTTTCCTATGATCTCTACGTTTTGCCTCTTCAAGCAATTCTAAATAATCTGTAAGATCTTTTTGTTTAGGGAAAGAAGTTCCATATACACGGGTAAGCTGCTTATTTTTTTCGTCTCCACGCCAGTAAGCACCTGCCACACTCATAATTTTAACCGCTTTTATAATGCCCGTATTAGGTATGTGTCCACCACGACATAAATCGAAAAAGGTAGAATGATCACAAAAAGTGATAGTTCCGTCTTCTAAATTTTCAATTAGCTCTGTTTTATATTCGTTATCTTTATAGATTTCTAGTGCATCTGATTTAGAAACAGAACGTAACTTAAATGCATGTTTCTCTTTAGCAATTTCGAGTATTCTATTTTCAATTTCCTTAAAGTCAGCCTCTACAATTTTATTATCCCCGAAATCTACATCATAATAAAAACCATTGTCAATAGCAGGCCCTAGTGTTAATTTAATACCCTTAAATTTTTCTTCTAGAACCTGTGCCAATACGTGAGATGTGGAATGCCAAAATGCTTTTTTGCCCTCTAAGTCATTCCAAGTATATAAGGTAAGAGAACCGTTTTGCAAGATAGACGTTGTGGTTTCGATAATTGTATTGTTAAAAGAAGCCGAAATTACATTCCTAGCTAATCCTTCGCTAATACTCAGAGCTACTTCCATTGGCGTAACTCCACTATCAAATTCTTTAATTGAACCGTCTGGCAATGTTATCTTAATCATTATATATTACTTAATTAGGTTGCAAAGATAGTTTATTACAAAAAAAATACAATACTGTTTGATATATTTTTATGCTTTTTGTTTTTTTTGTATAAAAAAAGAAGATAACATTGCTATTTGACGTAAAAAAAACTATTTTTGCAAAGTTTTGATTATAAGCTATTATTAACAGCAACATTAAATTATATAAAGTATTACATTAACTATATTAGATTAAAAAATAGTGGAGTTTTACTTTTGGAATTATTTGATGAAATTGAATTCACATTAAACGAGAAATATTTTTTGAACTATAAAATTATAACTCCAAAATAAAGAACTCTTTATTGTTAAAGATGTCATTAAAAAAACAAACAAAACTATTTATTATTATGGCTTTAGACAAAGAAAAACATCCTAAAAAAAACAGTAAAACACTAATTGCCATATTATTAGCAGTCATTATTGGGGGAATTGCTATGTATTATGGATATGAAAACCAACAATTAAATTTACAGAAGAAAAATATTCTAACCGATTTAGCAAAATCGCAAGATTCGTTGGATATTGCAATTAACGAAAATACTTCTATTAAAGAAGAGCTTATTGTAGAAAAACAAAAATTAAGCAATTTAATTGAAGAAGTAAAGGCATCTGAAATTTCATTAAAAGAGTTAGACAGATTTAAGGCAGAAGTACTAAGACTTCGCAAACAAGTTACTATCCTAAAAAAGGAAAAACTACAGCTTGTGGAAAAATATGATGCTTTAAAAATGTCACAAGATAGCACTAAATATGCTCTTGAAATGGCTGCTAGCAAAAACGAAAAGCTAGAAGTTCAGAATACTGATATGAACAAAATGATACGAAAAAGTAATAAAGTATCTTTTGTGAATTTAAAAGTTGAGACTTTAAAACAAGGACTTTCTGGCGGGGCAATTGCAACTGACAAAGCTGTTAAAGTAAATATTCTTGCCATAAAATTCACAATAATAGGTACAAAATTAACTTCTCCAATTGTGAAAGAATATTTTGTACAAATTATGGACGAAAATGATGTGGTAATTGGCGAAAAACTTTCTAAAAAATTTGGCCCTATAATTTTAGATTACAGTTACTCCTCTAGATTTAAATATGATAGAGAAAATATAGATGTAAGTGCAGATATAAAAATTCCAAACTCTAAGGTTGGAAAATATATTGTAACTATTTTTGACAAAACGGAACCTGTTTTAAAAACAAGTTTCGTGCTTAAATAATAATCTTACCATCTATAAAAACTTTGTCTATTAAATTTGTCCCAAAAGCATAAGGCAGTTCATAGTAAGAGTTTAATGCTTTTGTAACAATTATATTTGCTTTTTTCCCAACGGTTATGCTACCATGAGAGGTATGGAGTCCCATTGCATAGGCTCCATTAATTGTAGCAGCATTAATAGCTTCTTCTGGAGTCATTTTCATTTTGATACATGCAAGTGAAAGCACAAAATTCATATTTCCAGATGGAGTTGTTCCTGGGTTATAATCTGTAGCAAGTGCTAATGGCAATCCTGAATCTATAATTTTTCGTGCAGGAGTGTATGGGATTTCTATAAAAAAAGAACAGCTTGGTAATGCTACTGGCATAGTGGTCGATTTTTTTAAAATTGCGATATCCTCATCTGTGATAATCTCGAGATGATCTACAGAAAGTGCTTGTAAATCTACACCCGTTTTTATTCCGTTAATTGCAGTAAATTGGTTAACATGTATTTTAGGCACTAAACCATATTCTTTTGCAGCAAGTAGTATTTCATGGGTTTCTTTCGTGCTAAAATAACCAGTTTCTAGAAAAACATCTACAAAATCTGCTAGATTATCTTTTGCAATTTTAGGCAACATTTCTTTGATAATCAATTGAATATAATCTTGATGATTGTTTTTATAAATAGCAGGAAAAGCATGTGCCCCTAGAAATGTTTTTTTTATAGTTATTGGATAATTATCTTGTAGTTTTTTTGCCACATTTAACATTTTTATTTCACCATCTACTGTTAAACCGTAACCTGATTTTATTTCGATAGCACCTGTACCTAAACGCATTACTTCTTGCAATCTTTTTTCTGATTGGATATAAATATCTTCAAAAGAAGTGCTATTTAGCTTTTTGGCAGAATTTAAAATCCCTCCTCCTCTGGTTGCAATTTCTTCATAGTTTAATCCATTAATTCTATCTACAAATTCCTGCTCTCTATTGCCTGCATAAACAATATGTGTATGGCTATCGCACCAAGTTGGCAAAACTGTTTTTCCAAAGACATCAATTACTAAATCCATTTTTTCGGTAGGACAATTTCTCATTTCACCAAACGCAACTATACAATCATCTTGCATTAGCAAAAAGGCATTTTCGAGTTTTGGCAATACTTGCATCTCTTTTCCTTGCACGTATGAATCTGAGGCACTTCTAATTTGGAGTAATTCTTTTATATTAATAAGTAAGGTTGTCATATAAATTCGCTTTATTATTATTATTTTTTTGATAAAAGTAGTACTTTTGTACAAGCTAAATTTTTTAAAGACAAAAAACACAAATTATATTTATAAATAATTAGTTATCAATGAAAAGCAATGACACATATTCCAACTGAACATATAAAAAGTTATTACACACCTGAAAGAGTTTCTAAAATCAGCAAGCACTTAGACGAATTTACTAGTGGCATTACAAAAACAAGTGATATTGTAGTTAATACTATTATGGATGCGTTAATTAGTAAATCTGATAAACATGAAATATTAGATAAAACTTTTGAGCTAACAAAAAAGCTAGATAAAAAATCAGAAAAAATTTTGTTTACTATCTTTAACTGTTATGTAGATAGTCAAGAAAACAGGGAAATTGCTAACGAATTTTTATCTGCTTTATTTGGTACAAATTTAGATATTGTTTCAAAAAAAATTTCTGATAAAACTTTTATAAGGAAAGAATCTACAAGTTTTATTCTTGGCATTTCTGCACTCTTAATACTTGCTTATCTTTCAGAAAACAGAATGGATAGAGGTACAATTATAGAATTTAGAGATGCTAATTTAAAGGAGCTTGCAAATAATACGGAAGCTAATAATGAACAAAATATAGAAATAGAAAAAACAGAATCTTCAGAAGAAAGCAAAGGAAAATCCTATTTAAAACCAATACTGATTTTTGTAGCTATCTTAGGCATTTTTGGTATAGGATATTATTTTATGATGCAATCTAATACCAAAAAAGGAGAAATTACAGCAGCAAC
>DZCQ01000001.1:113262-134983 GCA_022730285.1 Flavobacterium psychrophilum | reverse complement strand
CTTGCCGAAATATTAAATTCATTTCCAAAAGTAAAAATAAAAATAGCTTCTTATACAGATAATTTAGGAGATGCAACCAGCAACAAAAATCTATCTACACAAAGGTCTAATGCAGTACTTAAAGCATTAGTTAAACTAGGTGTTCAACAAAATAGAATTTCTGCTGAAGGTTTTGGACAGGAATTTCCAATTGCAACTAACGACACCGAAGAAGGTCGTGCTGATAATAGAAGAATTTCTTTGAAATTAATAGAAAAATAAATTATTCAGTTATTTTTAAATAGGTAAAGTGCGTAAAATTAAATATAAAAAGAACAAAAAAGTTCAGCCAACATATTTAGAATACACTGGGAAACACAAAGAAGTTTCTACAGAAATGCAATTATACACGTATTCAGATACTTATTTAGTAGAATGCGTGGATAGTAGTTGCCAAAACATTATAAGCAACATAGATTTTACAAAGGAGAATTGGCTAAATATTCATGGGTTAAATGACACAAAATCTATCAAAAAAGTTGGAGATTTTCTAGAAGTAGATACTCTAATTTTAGGGGATATTTTAAACACCACTAAACGAACAAGACTAGAGGAATATACTAATATTCTTTTCTTTAACGTAAAATCATTATTACCTATTAATAATAACGAAGGTATTAATGTAGAACAAATTAGTTTTTTATTAAAAAACGGAATTTTAACATCATTTCAAGAAAAAAAAAGCGATTTTTTCACACATATTAGAGAACGTATTAAAATGCATTCTGGAATTGTTAGAGAAAAAAAAGTAGATTATTTGTTGTACTTACTGTTAGATTCTATTATTGAAAACTTTTATATTACACTAGAAAACGAAGAAGATCAAGTGGAATTGCTCATCAACTTATCTAAAACTAGCACCAACCCACAAGTGTTAGAAACTATTGAGAAACACAGAGATAATTTTAATTTTTTAAAACGATCTATTATCCCATTACGAGATTCTTTGTATTCTATAAAAACCATGAAAGAAGACACTGTTTTTAACTTTATTTTACCAGAAAACAGTAGCTTTTTTGATAGATTACATCAAAAAACGTTAGAGTTACTAGAACAAATAGAATACGATGTAATTTCTCTAGAAAGTGCTTCTAATTTTTATTTTTCTGCACAAAATCATAAATTAAATGAGGTAATGAAAACCCTAACGGTAGTTTCTGTTTTTTTTATGCCACTTACCTTTATAGTAGGAGTTTATGGTATGAATTTTGACAATATGCCTGAATTGCATTGGGAATATGGCTACTTTATTATTTTAGCCAGTATGGCAATATTGTTTATGGCTATGCTTGTTTATTTTAAAAAAAGAAAATGGTATTAAAATAGAAATTACAATCGCTTGTCGGCTGTATTGTGCTTGTCCCATTTAATATCACTAAGTACGGAAGAACTAATTCCTATAAAAAAGTACCAAGAGGCTCTCTCTCCAAAAGGCATCCAGCTAAAGTCCATTCGCCAGCTTAATAAATCTCGTTCAAAACGCAATTGTGTATAAGTAACCCCTTTATTTGCAAAATCATATCCAGAGGAAACTCCAACTTTCCACTTAGGAGTTATATCGATATTTCCAGAAAACATTAAGGAATTAGTTGCTATTTTTCTCTCTCGCCTGTCATTACTATAAGTTACCGAATAAGCTAGTCTTAAATCCCAAGGAATAGAAGATTTAAAAAAACCTTCAAATGGTTGTTCTTTATCATCATCGCTAAATTGACTTTCTTGCCTGTTAGTAAAGTCGGTGGTTTGCCCAAACAAATCATCATTTCTTCCACCATTTTGTAAACTTCTATTGTTTTTTTTCTTGTCGTTTCCACTTTCACCTTTGCTTGAAAAAGAATAATTAAGGGTCATATTCGCACTAGTTAGTCGAAACAAACTTCCACCATTATCAATATTATAAATTGCTAAAGGATTTCCGTAAGCATCTATTGCATAAGGGTTTAGTGTGGTTGCGAAATTGACATTCATTTTTTCTTTAAACAAATTAGTTCCACCAGAAACTCGTACAGGCTGCCATTTTTGTGTGTTAGGTTCTGCCGCAAGATTGTAACCAGTAGAAACTTGAAGATTGTTTAATAACATTATTTTTTTAGCTTCTACTTTTGTAGAATCTTTATCTCGTACTTTTGCTTCAAAGGTGTTATTGATAGAAAAATTTAAACTACTAGCAAAAGTTTTTCCTGGTTCACCATAAATTCCGCCTTCAAAACGGCTATATTCTGCCATTTGTCCACTTCCATCTATTGCATAAGTGTCGTAGTATTTTGCAAAACTTGGAGCATAACTATACGAAACGTTTGGAGTCATGACATGCCTAATGGCTTGAAGTCGCTTTGTGTCGCTTATCTTAAAAGTACCATAAACAGTAGTTCCAATTCCAGAGTTAAAATTATAGGTTCTAAAGGAATCAAAACCGTTATTTTGTATTAAATCTACATTATTGGTAAGTGGGTTATATTGCTTTTTAACTGTTTTTAAATACCAAGTTTCGATATAATTAGTAGATGCTGAAACGTTTAGGTATTTTAAAATTTTAAAATTTGTCCCTATAGGAATAGTGTGTTGCATTCCATTTTTAGCATCTCTAAACATTTGAGGTTTAAAAAATAAGGAATCAACCGTTTGTATTTCGTTACGAGCCGAAAGACTATAATTAAAATTAATGTTTTTAATCAGTCCTTTTTTAGAAGCATTTTTCGGAGCAAATGGATAAATTCTATCTACATTAGCTGTAAAAGTAGGCAAAGTCATGTTTATGGCTCCTGTGTTGGTATTTTGGCTATGATTTGCAATCACAGAGATGTTTACTTGTGGAATAAAATTGAAGGTTTTAGAATACGAAATAGACGAATTTAAGGTGTTATTTAAAGATGCCGCGGTGTTTATTTGATTAAAAGAACTTCTAAAATACTTTTGACTTCCCATATTTACAGAAGCTGCAAAGCGAGAATTAGGAGTTGCTTTTGCATCTGGCGAATGGCTCCATTGAATGTTATACAAATTTGTTTTTGCATAGCCTGGAAGTCCTCGTTCGCCAGTAATTTGGTTTTCAAATCGCACGTTAAAATTACCTCGGTATTTATAAATTTTAGCATAACTAGTTTCTGCACGTAAGGCATAACTTCCGTTAGTGTAATAATCCCCTAATATTGCCAGGTCGTAATTTTTACTCAACGCAAAATAATATCCTCCATTTTGCAAAAAGTATCCTTGCAAATTAGAATCTCCAAAAGTTGGCACTAAAATTCCAGAGACACTAGTTTCTTTAGATAAAGGAAAATAGGCAAAGGGCAAAGCTAGTGGCGTAGGAACATTCGCAATTACCATATTGGTAAATCCAGTAACCACCTTTTTGTTGGGAACTAATTTTATCTTTCTAGCTAAAAAATAATATTCTGGGTCATCTAAATTTTTAGAAGTAGTAAATCTGGCATTTTTAATAAAATAAACCGAATCATTTTCACGTTTCGTAATTTCTCCTTTAACTCTAAAATCCCCTTGATCAGTTCTTGAATTCCAGATTAGTGCTTTTTTTGTTTTAAAATTAAATCGGATAGAATCTGGTTCTACTTCATTATCTCCTTGTTTAAAAACTGGATATTGAGAATATGCATTTGCTGAATCTTTAATTCTTCCCGCATAAACCTCATCTTTATTATAATCAATAACAATAATACCCGCTTTTAGTTCTATGTCTTTGTAATAGACCTCTGCATTATCATAAAGTGTTACTTGCTTTTTCTTCTGATTTATTTTGGCATATTTTTTGGATTTATACTTAATTTGACCCTCTAATAAGGATTTTTTCTTTATTACAGTGTCTTTTTGTATAGAATCAATGGGTTTTATAGCTTTTTTTAGGTTAATATGGAGGCTATCTTTTTCCTTTTTAGAAGGAATAGAGGTTCCGTTTTTAGTAATTTCTTGCGAAAAAGCATGGTTACTAACATAGAAAACTAAAAAAATGATATAAAATAAGTTTGTACGCAACACTATAAATACTATTTTTGTAAAAATTATGCCTTACTGTTTAAAGGCACAAACTTACATTTATTTTTAAAGAAAAGTAAGCATTTAGCAAAATTATAACCTTTTTAGGTTATTATAAAATTTTATTCTGTATGAAAAGTAATTCAAAAATATTTATATTAGTCCTATTTTTAACCATTATTACAACCATAAACAGCTATGCACAAGGCAATAACTTCAAATTTAAAGTAGTATTAGACGCTGGACATGGAGGACACGATTTTGGAGCAACATACCATGGATTTATCGAAAAGAAAATTGCATTAGCCATTGTTTTAAAAGTAGGAAAAATACTCGAACAAGACCCATCTGTAGAAGTTAAATACACTAGACACGACGATACTTTTATAGATTTAGTAGAAAGAGCAAATATTGCCAATAGAAATGACGCCAATTTTTTTGTATCGGTACATTGCAATGCTAATAAAAATACCACTGCCTTTGGCTCCGAAACATTTGTAATGGGACTTTCTAAAAGTGCTTCCAGTTTGGCAATTGCAAAAAAAGAAAACGACGTAATCACATTAGAAGATAATTATAAATCTAAATACAAAGGCTACGACCCAAACTCGCCAGAATCCTTAATTAGTGCAACCTTAGCCCAGGAAGAATATTTAGACCAAAGTATCGAGCTAGCACATGAAATACAAAATACTTTTGAAGACAAATTAGGACGAAAAAATAGAGGCGTAGAACAAGCTGGCTTTATGGTTTTACACAAAGCATTCATGCCAAGGGTGCTTATAGAAACTGGATTTATATCTAACAAAGAAGAAGGATCTTACTTAAATTCAGAAGAAGGACAAAATAATATTGCAAAGGCAATTGCCGAAGCCATATTTAAAATGAAAGTAGCTTACTTTGGTGGTACAATGCCAATTATTGAAGTAGAAAAAACAGAAAAACCCGCACCAATTAACGAAAGTCCTAAGGAAATCGATAAAAATTCTTCTAATTCAGAGCAAACAATCATAAAACCCTTAGATGATAGTTTGCCTATTTATAAAATTCAGATTAAAGCTAGTAAAAGCAATATTCCCACAAATTCAGCCAACTTTAAAGGGCTAAAGGAAATATCTTCTATTAAAGAAAATGGCTATTATAAATATTTATATGGTGGTACAAACGACTATGTTGTAGCAAAAATACAATTGCTAGAAGCGAAAACAAGAGGATATGATGGTGCTTTTATTGTTGCATTTAAAAGTAATAAAAAAATTAGCCTCAACGAAGCTTTAAAAAAATAAACTCACAAGAATTTAGTAACTTTGTAAAAAAATAATTATTTTGAAAATTACCAAAGAAGTCAAAACAGCATTACTAGTAATTGTATCTATCTTAGTCTTTATCTGGGGGTATAATTTCCTAAAAGGACAAAACATACTTAATAATCACAAAAAATTATTTGTTCAATATAATAATGTAGAAGGGCTTGCTACATCTGCACCTGTAACCATTAGTGGAAAGATTATTGGAAAAGTAAATGCAATAACCCTAAACACAAACGGAAAATTGTTAGTAGAACTACAAATTGATGAAGAACAATTTCCAATTCCAAAATCCAGCGTTGCACAAATATACGAACCAGGAGTAATTGCAGGAAAGCAAATTGCAATAATCCCAAATTATCGAGATAGTAAAATTGCAGAAAACAACGATACGTTAGTTTCTGGAACAAAGCTTAGCCTTACAGATGCACTTGGCGAAAAACTTGCACCACTACAAGTAAGATTAGATAAAGTTCTAGGCAATGCAGACCAATTAATTGGGAATATAAATAACGTGCTTGATGCACAAACACAAACAAACCTTCAAGCAGCAATTGCTAGTTTGAATAAAACAATGGCAAATCTTAGTACCGTTTCAAAAAACATAGACGGAATCTTAATAGATAATAAAGCCAAACTTAATAGTGCCGTTTCTAACCTTGACAAGACCACTGCAAATTTCGCTAAAATCTCTGCCGATTTAGAAAAAGCCAAACTAGGTGAAACAGTAAAAAATCTAGAAGCAACTTTAGAAAATGTAAACAAAATAATGGCAAACCTACAATCTGGAAAAGGAACAATGGGCAAACTAATTAACGACGAAGCTTTGTATAACAACCTCAATCAAGCGTCTAACGAGTTAGAGCTACTACTACAAGATTTGCGTTTGCACCCAACCAGATACGTAAATGTATCACTATTTGGCAAAAAAGAAAAACCATATACAGAGCCTAAAAAAAACTAACAATTCTCAACTAAAATTATATGCAATACTTAGATAATATTTTATTTTTAATACTATTGTCCATCGGAATAGGCTATTTTGCAATAAATGTAAAAAAAATAATACGGAATATAAAACTGGGAAAAGCCGTAAATAGAACAAACAATTCATCATTACGATGGAAAAACATGATAAGAATAGCTCTTGGACAGTCCAAAATGGTTAATAGACCAGTAATGGGAGTTTTGCACATTATTGTATATGTAGGATTTATAATCATAAATATCGAAGTTCTTGAAATAATAATAGACGGCCTATTTGGAACCCATAGAATATTTGCTTTTTTAGGGAAATTCTATAATTTCCTAATCGGTACTTTCGAAATATTAGCCTTTCTTGTATTAATTTCTGTAATAATATTCTGGACAAGAAGAAATATACTAAAACTAAAAAGATTTATCTCTTCCGATTTAAATGGCTGGCCAAAATCAGACGCCAACATCATCTTATATTTTGAAGTAGTTCTAATGTCGCTGTTTCTACTAATGAATGCAGCCGATTTATGGCTACAAACACACCATGTACCACATTATCAACAAGCAGGAGCCTTCCCTATTTCCCAATACATCGAACCTCTATTTAATGGAATGTCCGAAGGGGTAGTGTTGCTACTAGAACGAGCAGCATGGTGGCTACATATTATTGGGATACTTTTATTTTTAAACTATTTATATTTCTCAAAACATTTACACATATTACTAGCATTTCCAAACACCTATTTTGCAAACTTAAACCCAGAAGGACAATTTGACAACCTAGAGAATGTAACAAAAGAAGTAAAACTAATGATGGATCCAACTGCTGATCCATTTGCAACTCCCACAACATCAGAAGACAGCAACCCAAGCAAATTTGGAGCCGCAGACGTACAAGATTTAAACTGGGTGCAACTTCTAAATGCCTACACCTGCACCGAATGTGGCAGATGTACCTCTGCATGTCCAGCAAACCAAACTGGAAAAAAACTATCCCCAAGAAAAATAATGATGGACACCAGGGACAGACTAACCGAAGTAGGAAACAACATCGAGCAAAACAAAGGAATATTTGTGCCAGACAACAAAACTCTTTTAAACACCTACATTACCCCCGAAGAACTATGGGCATGTACCTCTTGTAATGCCTGTGTGGAAGAATGCCCCGTAAATATTAGCCCCCTTTCCATAATACTAGACATGCGTAGATATTTAGTAATGGAACAAAGTGCCGCCCCACAATCTCTAAACGCCATGATGGCAAATATAGAAAATAATGGAGCTCCATGGCAGTACAACCAACAAGATAGACTAAACTGGAAAAATGAAATTTAACATATAAATTTGAGCGTGTCCCTTACGGGTCGGGCTATTCGCTAAATCTTTTGTTCCGCAAGCTACACAAAAGGATATCGCTACTATCCCTCACGCAACTAAACCTAAACAACATGGATATAACCAACATTGAAAAACAACTATTAGCAACCACCGAAAACGGACAAGCCATTAGCCCAATATTACCCGAAGGAGTAAAAAACTACCTAATAGACATAGATGGAACCGTATGTGATGACATTCCAAACGAAGAACCAGAACGAATGCTCACTGCAGCAGTATATCCAGACGCACTAGCAACATTAAATAAATGGTACGACGAAGGACACATAATATTCTTTTTTACCTCTCGCACCGAAGCACACCGAGAATATACCGAAATTTGGCTTAAAAAACACGGCTTTAAATACCACGGAATTCTTTTCGGAAAACCAAGAGGAGGAAATTACCATTGGATAGATAACCATTTAGTAAAAGCTACTCGCTATAGAGGAAAATTTACAGACCTAATAGAAAAAGAAGTAACCATTCAAGTTTTTGATGACGGAAAGCACTAATTCCAAACAAGCACAAACTAAAAAATAACAATATGGCAGAAAATATTATTGTACCAACCATGGCAGAAATGCTTGCTCAAGGCAAACAACCAGAAGTATTATTTTGGGTAGGCTGTGCAGGCAGTTTTGATGATAGAGCAAAAAAAATAACCAAAGCATTTGTAAAAATATTAAACAATGCCAAAGTTGAATTTGCCGTACTTGGAACCGAAGAAAGTTGCACAGGCGATCCTGCAAAAAGAGCAGGAAACGAATTTCTATTTCAAATGCAGGCCATGATGAATATAGAAGTATTAAACGCATACGAAGCAAAAAAAATAGTTACAGCCTGTCCACACTGCTTCAATACACTCAAAAATGAATATCCAGAATTAGGTGGTAACTATGAAGTTGTACACCACACCGAATTTTTAAAATCGCTTTTAGATAGCAACAGGCTAACCATAGAAGGAGGAGAATTTAAAGGAAAAAAAATAACTTTTCATGACCCATGTTATCTTGGTAGAGCAAATAAAATATACGAAGCTCCAAGAGAACTTATCCAAAAGTTAGATGCCGAACTTCTAGAAATGAAACGCTCTAAAGCAAATGGACTATGCTGTGGTGCTGGTGGTGCTCAAATGTTTAAAGATGCCGAACCTGGAAAGAAAGAAATAAATATAGAACGTACAGAAGATGCCTTAGAAACAGAGGCTTCCATTATAGCAACAGGCTGTCCTTTTTGCAACACAATGCTAACCGATGGTATTAAAACAAAAGAAAAAGAATCCGTAGTTAAAGTACTTGACATAGCAGAATTAATAGCAAATGCAAAAGATTTATAATCATGAAAAAAAATAATATCCTACTATTAGCAATCTTATTTTTTACTGTTGCTACCAAAGCACAAAACGCATTAGAAATTATTGCAAAAGAAACTTGTAGTTGTGCACAAACTAAAAAAATAGATTTTACACAAACCGATGTCGCAAAAGTGCAAACAGAACTTGGATTTTGTATGCTAGAAAGCTACACAAATCATAAAAATGAACTTAGCCCAGAAGACCAAATAGATATTGGAAACAGTACTGAAATGCAACGAATAGGCGAAAAAATTGGCATAAAAATGATGAATTATTGCCCTGATATTATTATAGCATTAGGTAAAGCATCTTCTCAAGAAAAAGAAGTAGTTACTACCAATTCAGAAATTGAAGGAACTTTTATAGAACAAATACAAAATGAATTTATTACTATTAAAATAAAAGACAATCAAGGCAGAATACACAATTTATTGTATTTGACTCAATTTAACAATGCCGATAAACTAACAGACAAATCTATTAAAAAAAACACACCAATAACTGTTGCATACACAGAATATGAATTTTTTGATCCAAAAAGTAAGGACTATAAATTTTTTAAAGTAATAACAGATCTTAAACTAAAGCCATAATGTACATTCCATTTGAAAATTTGCCTGAAGAGTCTAGAATCTGGATTTATCAATCTAACAGAAAGCTATCCGACGTAGAAGTAGCCGAAATTGAAGCGGAAACTAAAAATTTTATAGAAGATTGGAGTGCTCATGGAACCAACTTAGAAGCTTCTTTTTTAGTAAAATACAACAGATTTATTATATTTGCTGTAAATACAACAACGCACTCTGTATCTGGATGTTCTATAGACGCATCGGTTGTTTTTATACAAAGTTTAGAACAAAAATACCAAATAGATTTGCTAGACAAAATGAATGTAACTTTCAAAAACGGAGAGTTTATTGCTTATAAAAGTCTAATAGAATTTAAAAAAATGGCAAAAGACAAAGCGGTAACTGCAAATACCATTGTGTTTAATAATCTAATCAATACTATTCAGGAATTTAACGATTCCTGGGAAGTACACGCAGAAGATAGCTGGCATAGTCGTTTTTTTTAACTAAAAACAAATGAAAAAAAACATAGTAATATCCATTTTTGCAATAGTTATAACCCTTACCGTTATTCAATGTACAAGTACTAAAAACATACACACAGAAAATGAGAGTAACATTGTAAATAAAACAAAACCAAAAATTGAAAAATTCAAACTTCCTTCAAAAATTGGATTTAATTTATTTACAGATACTCCATCAGAAAAAAAATGGGTGGATAGCATTTATAATAACTTCTCGTTAGAGGATAAATTAGGGCAATTGTTCATGGTTGCTGCCTATTCTAATAGAGATGCTACACATTTTAAAGAGCTAGACACTCTAATTATAAAACACAAAATTGGTGGACTTATTTTTTTTCAAGGTGGGCCAATTAGACAAGCAAAGCTTACTAATAGATTCCAAGCAGAATCTAAAATACCATTGTTCATAGGAAACGATGCTGAATGGGGACTTAGCATGCGATTAGATTCTACTTACAAATATCCGTGGAATATGACTTTAGGTGCTATTCAAGACTTAAAACTCTTAGAAGACTTAGGCACACAGATGGGAAAAGAAAGCAAAAGAATGGGCATTCAGTTTAACTTTGCCCCTGTAATAGATATAAATACAAACCCTAACAATCCAATTATTGGGAATAGATCTTTTGGGGAGAATAAAGAAGAAGTAACCAAGCATGCAGTTGCTTTAATGAAAGGCTTTCAGAATCAGAATGTTTTTTCTACAGGAAAGCATTTTCCAGGACATGGAGACACCGAAACAGACTCCCATTTAGGGCTACCAACTGTTAATTTTTCGAAGGAACGAATTAATGATGTGGAGTTGTATCCGTATAAAAAAATGTTCGATTTAGGCTTAGCATCAGTGATGGTTGCACATTTAAATGTGCCCAGTTTAGAGGAAAGAGCTAATTATCCTTCGTCTATTTCTTATAATGTGGTTACAAATTTATTAAAAAAACAATTAAATTTTAAAGGCCTTATTTTTACCGATGCTTTAAATATGAAAGGCGTAAGTAATTTTAAAAAACCCGGAGAAATAGATTTGGAAGCTTTCCTAGCGGGAAATGATGTTTTACTATTTCCAGAAGATGTTCCAACTGCTATAAAAATATTTAAAAAAGCATATGCAGACTCTATAATTTCGGATAGCAGAATAGAAAGTTCTGTAAAAAAAATACTACATTATAAATACAAAGCAGGTTTAAATAAGTATAAACCAATCAATTTAGAAAATTTAACTACCGATTTAAATCAATCTAAAAGCACTGCCTTGCAATACAAATTGTATGAAAATGCAATAACAGTAATTCAAAATAAGGATTCTATCTTGCCGATAGAAGATTTAACTAAAAGCAAAATTGCTTATATAAAAATGGGAGACGATTCTGGTGATGTGTTCTTAACAAGTCTAAGAAAATACACCAATATTACTCAAATATTTGACGAAAATACAGATAGCTTAAATGTAAAATTAAAGAATTTTGATAAAGTAATCATTGGATATCACGCTTCGGACAAAACATGGTGGAAAAAATATGAATTTTCGGAAAAAGAAATAGCTTTTTTACAAAATATTGCCCAAAACAATACTGTAATTTTAGATATTTTTACCAAACCATATATATTATTAAAAATTAAAGATTTTTCAGCATTTAAAGGAATAATTATTTCTTATCAAAATAGTGATATTCCGCAAGAAGTTTCAGCAGAAATAATTTTTGGTGCTATTCAATCTAAAGGGAAACTACCTGTTTCTATTAATGATTCTTTCTTGCAGGGTGAAGGAATAAGAACAAAATTTTTAAACAGACTTGGTTTTTCAGTGCCTGAAAATATTGGAATGAATCCTACTATTTTACATAAAATTGACTCGATTGTTTATAAAGCAATTAACGAAAAAATGACCCCTGGTGCAGAAGTTTTAATTGCAAGAAAAGGAAAAGTAATATATCAGAAATCCTTCGGGTACCATACATACGAAAATGAAATAAAATCTAGCAATAGCGATGTGTATGATTTAGCATCTTTAACTAAAATTATTAGCACATTGCCTAACGTGATGGTACAATACGATCAGAAAAAGATTAATCTAAACACAACTCTGGGAGAAATGCTTCCACAGGCAAAAAAAACAGACAAAGATTCTATCAAACTAAAAGATTTTTTATCTCATTATGCAAGACTACAAGCTTGGATACCTTTTTATAAAACAACTTTAGACACCAATAAAATTCCTTTAGAGAAGTATTATAGCAAAACATTTAGTGACGAATTTAACCAGCAAGTTGCAGATAGTTTGTACATGAGAAAAAGCTATAACGATACCATTATAAAAACCATTCTTAATAGTAAACTTTTAGACAAAAAAGAATATAAATACAGCGATTTTACCTTTATTTTATTAAAAGAATATTTAGAAAATGCGACAGGGAAAACCTTAGATATATTATCCGAAAACACTTTTTTTAAAAGCATGGGAATGACAAGTGCTACCTACAATCCTTTGCAAAAAATAAACAAAAACCAAATACCACCTACGGAAAACGACACCTATTTCAGACATCAAATAATACAAGGATATGTACATGATATGGGGGCTGCAATGCAAGGAGGAATTGGCGGACACGCAGGTTTATTTTCTAATGCATTAGATGTTGCAAAGATGATGCAAATGTATATGCAAAAAGGAAATTATGGAGGAGTACAGTATTTTTCGGAAAAAACATTTAACGATTTTAACACCTGTTATTTTTGCAACGAAGGAAATAGAAGAGCTTTAGGATTTGACAAATTCCCATTAGAAAAAACAGCTCCAGCATCGGCATCTAGTTTTGGACACACCGGTTTTACAGGGACTATGACTTGGGCAGATCCTGTAACAGAAATCGTATATGTATTCTTATCGAACAGAACTTTTCCAGATGGTTTTGCTCCAAACAAACTTTCTAAAGAAAATATTCGTGAAGATATTCAAAAAATTATTCAAGAAGCAATTATAGAATAAAAAAATAAAATAATGAAAATAGCTATTGTGTGTTATCCTACCTTTGGTGGTAGTGGGGTTGTAGCAACCGAATTAGGTTTAGAACTAGCTAGACGTGGACATGAAATACACTTTATTACATACAAACAACCTGTTAGGCTTGCATTATTAAATTCAAACGTGCATTACCATCAGGTTAATGTAGCAGAATATCCGCTATTTCATTACCAGCCATACGAACTAGCATTATCTAGCAAACTGGTAGATATGGTTAAACTGCATAAAATAGACCTTTTGCACGTACATTATGCAATACCACATGCTTATGCTGGATACATGGCAAAGCAAATGCTAAAAGAACAAGGTATTTTAATCCCAATGGTTACTACGCTACATGGTACAGATATTACACTAGTTGGTAGTCACCCAAATTACAACTCTGCAGCTTGCTTTAGCATTAATAAATCGGACATTGTAACTTGTGTGTCTCAAAACTTAAAAGAAGATACTATTAAATATTTTGACATTAAAAAAGAAATATATGTAGTTCCTAATTTCATAGAATTAGAAAAAACAAAAAACGAAGAACCTAATTGTTGTCATCGTTCTGCTATTGCAAACCCAAATGAACGCATCATTACCCATATTAGCAATTTTAGAAAAGTAAAAAGAATTCCAGATATTATTCAAATTTTTTATAGAATACAACAAAAAATATCTGCCAAACTAATTATGGTTGGTGATGGTCCTGAACGAGAAAAAGCCGAAAGATTATGTGAAGAATTAGGAATTGAAAACAAAGTGAGTTTTTTAGGGAATAGTAATGAAATTGATGCTATTTTAGCCTTTTCAGATTTATTTTTACTGCCTTCCGAAACAGAAAGTTTTGGGCTTGCTGCACTGGAAGCCATGGCTTGGTGTGTTCCTGTAATTTCTAGTAACTCTGGTGGTATTCCTGAAGTAAACATACAAGGAGTATCTGGGTATTTAAGCAATGTTGGAGATATTGATGAAATGGCAAATAATGCTTTAAAAATACTAGAAGACGACACTATTTTAAACCAATTTAAGCAACAAGCTTCACAAGTAGCAAAAACATTTTCTATAGACAAAATCGTTCCTATGTATGAAAAATTATACCAAGAAGGAATAAATTCATTAAAATAGAATCTTGCAAATAGCTAAAATACTCTCTCAAACTTACAATTTTAAAATAAAACTCCCTTTAGCAGTATAGTTGATTACAATTAAGATGTATTATTTAATTTTATATTTAAAATTAAAACTAAATATGAGATATTACTACACAAATAAAACTATATTCTTATATTTGCATTATAAATATAAAACAAAAAAATATGTGTGGGATACTAGCCATTATAGGAAAAGGAAAAGATCAAGAACTTGTTAAAACATTATCGAAAAGAATGTCCCATCGTGGTCCAGACGAAAGCGACTTATATGTAACAAGACATGGTCATATCTTAAGTCACGAACGATTATCAATTATAGATTTACACTCTGGAAGACAACCAATACAAGGAACTTCCACGGCATATATGGTACATAATGGGGAAATATACAACCACCAAGAACTAAGAGATGGAATCTTAAAACATCACACATTTAGAACAAAATCAGATTCAGAGGTAATTGTACACTTATTTGAAGAGTTTGGGAATGATTTTCTTAACAAACTAGATGGCGACTTTGCTTTTGTAGTAGTTCAAGATGACAACTATATTGCAGGACGAGACCCAATGGGAGTAAAACCTCTATATTATGGATTAGATGAAAGAGGCAGAATGTATTTTGCATCTGAAATGAAACCAATTGCAGACCAATGCAAAACCCTCTCTACCTTCCCTCCTGGGCATTACTATACTCCAAAAACAGGATTTGTAAAGTATTATAAACCAGAATACGAGGATTACAAAAAAGCAACCAAGCCATTAGATTTAGAACTTATAAGAGAAACCTTAACCGAAGCAACTAGAAAAAGATTAATGAGCGATGTGCCAATTGGTGTTTTACTCTCCGGAGGATTAGATTCTTCCTTAACATCTTCTATTGCAGCACGTCTTTTAAAAGAAAAAGGAAAACAATTGCATTCCTTTTCTATTGGTTTAGATAAAAATGCTCCAGATGCCATTGCTGCACAAAAAGTAGCGAATTATTTAGGCACACAACACCACGAAATACATTTTACAGTAAAAGAAGGCATCGAAGTTTTAGAAAAACTTATTTGGCATTTAGAAACATACGATGTTACTTCCATAAGAGCCAGTACGCCAATGTATTTTTTATCAAAAGCAATAACCGATTTAGGCATTAAAGTAGTGCTATCTGGAGAAGGTGCCGATGAGATTTTTGGGGGTTACCTATATTTTAGAAATGCTCCAACTACCGAAGATTTTCAGAAAGAAACCATAGAAAGAGTGCAAAAACTTTTCACTGCCGATTTGTTACGTGCAGATAAATCTACCATGGCTCATGGACTAGAAGCACGTGTTCCGTTTTTGGACAAAGCATTTTTAGACATGGCAATACTAATTAATCCAGAAGAAAAGTTACCAAAAACTTATCAAGGAAAAGAAAAATATATTTTAAGAAAAGCCTTTGATACACCAGATAATCCATATTTACCTGAAGAAGTATTATGGAGACAAAAAGAACAATTTTCAGACGGAGTTGGGTACAATTGGATAGATGAACTAATAGAATATTGCAACACAAAAGTAACGGATAAAGAGTTAAGTGAAGCCTCAAAATTGTTTCCATACAATACTCCATTAACTAAAGAAGCTTACTATTACCGAACTATTTTTAACAAATATTATCCACAAGAAGTTGCTGCAGAAACCGTAAGAAAATGGATTCCAAAATGGCAAGAAAACACAGACCCAAGTGGACGTGCTAATGCTGCTCACGTACATGCAGTTGCCTAAATAAAAAATTCTTTTTACAAAAATCGTAAACACAATATATATGTTTACGATTTTTGTTTTTTTAGCAAAATAAAACATTTTTTAACTCACATATTTTAGAAATAATTGCAACTTTGCAGTATTATTTAAAATTAAAACAAAATGCCAAAAATATCTAATAAAGGGATTCAAATGCCAGAATCACCAATAAGAAAGTTAGTTCCATATTCTGAAATTGCAAAAAATAAAGGACATAAAGTTTATCATTTAAACATAGGACAACCAGACATCAAAACTCCAGAGATAGCATTAAACGCAGTTAAAAATTCGGATATAAAAATATTAGAATACAGTCACTCTGCAGGATTTGACTCGTACAGAACCAAACTAGCTACTAGCTATCAAAACATTGGTTTACCAATTAACAAAGAAGATATTATTATTACAACCGGAGGTTCGGAAGCATTACTATTTGCCTTGGGTAGCACTATGGACGTTGGTGATGAAATAATAATTCCAGAACCTTTTTATGCAAATTACAATGGTTTTTCTATCGCATCTGGAGTAACCGTTGTTCCTGTAATTTCTACTTTAGAAGATGGGTTTGCTCTACCCGCAATTGCTGCTTTTGAAAAATTAATTACTCCAAAAACAAAGGCAATCTTAATTTGCAATCCTGGAAATCCAACTGGTTATTTGTATTCTGAACAAGAAATAAATCAATTAGCGAGTTTGGTTAAAAAACACGATTTGTTTTTAATTGCAGATGAGGTTTATAGAGAGTTTACATACGATGGATACAAACATTTTTCGATTATGAACATTCCAGATATTCAGCAAAATGCAATAATGATAGATTCTGTTTCTAAGCGATACAGTATGTGTGGTGCAAGAATAGGTTGCATTGTTTCTAAAAACAAAGAATTAATGGCAACTGCTATGAAATTTGCGCAAGCACGATTAAGTCCTCCTACCTATGCACAAATAGCGAGTGAAGCAGCACTAGAAACTCCAAAAAGCTACTTTGACGAAGTAATTACAGAATATAAAGAGAGGAGAGATACCCTAATACTGGAACTCCAAAAAATTGAAGGAGTAAAAGTTTCGATTCCAAAAGGTGCATTTTATTGTATTGTACAACTTCCTGTTCAAGATGCTGATGATTTTGCCCAATGGCTACTTGAAAGCTATGATTATAATGGAGAAACTGTAATGGTTGCTCCAGCTGCAGGATTTTATTCTACAAAAGGTATTGGTAAGAATGAGGTAAGAATTGCTTATGTTCTTAAAAAAGAAGACCTTATAAAATCTGTACAAATTCTTGGTGAAGCACTGAAGGTTTATAAGAAGTAGTTTAAAAACATCTCTTTTATAAAAAAAACCATAAATTAATTTTTATGGTTTTTTTTTGATGATTAGCTTTTTACTTTAGAAAAAGAATTACTTTTTTATTGTATTATATCTTAAAAATTAGGGCTAAGATTATATTTTTTATAAAAATTATCCAAATGAGCAACCACCTCATCTTCGGTATCTACAATTCTAATAAGTTTTAGATCCTCTTCACTGACTGTTTTTTCTCTATCTATCATTACCTCTTTTACCCAGTTTAACAAACCTGTCCAAAAACTTGTGCCAACTAGAATAATTGGGAACTTTCCTATTTTTTTGGTTTGAATCAAAGTTATAGCTTCAAAAAGTTCGTCTAAGGTTCCAAAGCCTCCTGGCATTACAACAAATCCTTGTGAATATTTTACAAACATTACTTTACGTACAAAAAAGTAATCAAAATTTAGGTTTTTATCTTTATCTATATATGGATTAAAATGCTGTTCGAATGGTAATTCTATATTTAAACCAACAGAAGTGCCTTGTCCTCTGTGTGCTCCTTTGTTTCCTGCTTCCATAATACCCGGCCCACCGCCTGTAATAACACCATAACCTGCTTTACTTATTTTGTAAGCAATATTCTCGGCAAGTAAATAATATTTGTCTGTAGGCTTTGTTCGTGCGGATCCAAATATAGAAACACAAGGACCTATTCTTGACATACTTTCATATCCGTTAACAAATTCGGACATGATTTTAAAAATTGCCCAGGAATCATTTGTGCGAATTTCGTTCCAAGTTTTTTGTTTTAATTTATCTTGGATTATTTTATCCTCATCATTATCAAAATCTTCTAATTTCATCTATATAAAATGTTTGGTTATTTTTTACTTTACATTAAAAAAGTAAGCGAATGCTAAATTAAAGGTTATTTTTATAAAAACAATATATTCCAATACTTTTTACCAAATAAACGGCTATTGTCTAAAAAGAACATCTTTTCTTGCCTTAATTTATGTTTTTTGCGTGAGAGATAGAAGCGATATCCTTTTGTGAAGCAATAGCGAAACAAAAGATTTAGCGAAAAGCCCGACCCGTAGTTTACGGAGGGACATGCCCAAAATAGTATTTTTGTAGTTTATTATACAATTTAGCAAAAAAGACAATATTGCAAAGGTTACTTTTTTGTTTAAAATTGGTATTCAAAAGTTTATTTACGCTTTGTTTTTGGATAATTTACTGTTTTTATAACTAAAGCTAAAATAAATAATTAATCCTATTAACAGCCATACTGTAAAGTAAATCCAGTTCCAAACGCTTAATTGTGCCATCATATACAGACAAGAAATTAACCCTAAAAGTGGTATTATCGATAGATTTTGTCTAAATGTCCAGATGGTTAATCCTACTAAAACTATAAGAAAAATCCACATTGGGATTTTGTGTTTGAACAAATTGAATCCGCTTTCAAATTTTAAATTATTCGGAACTGGCATTTCCATAATCACTTTTTCATAATTCCCTTCTAATTCTATATTACTGAGTAATTCTTCTAAATCGGTAGTTTTATTTTTTGTGCTTAAAGAAGTTAGATAACTTAAAACATGACTAGATTGTTTCTCTGACAAGGAAGTTACAATAGTTTGTGGACTGTTTATTTGCTTTTCATTTGTTAAAAATTTGTATGTTTCCTCTTTGTTAAATTGAAAAGAGAATACTAACAATGCAATTAGTAGTAATGGGAGTATATATTTTCCGTTTATATAAGGAGTTTTGAACTTGCCTCTTGGAATGTCGTTTTTATTTTGTAAGACTAAAACTCCTGCACACACCAGTACGAATGCAAATAAAGTACCTATACTGCACAAATCTGTTACCATTGTTAAATTTAGAAACAAAGCAGGAATTGCTACTACAAATCCTGTTACAATTGTAGCGTAAGATGGTGTTTTGTATTTTGGGTGAACTTTAGAAAACTTTTTAGGCAATAGTCCATCTCTGCTCATACTCATCCAAATTCTAGGTTGTCCCATCTGAAAAACTAATAATACGCTTGCCATTGCAATAACGGCACTTACTGCAATAATTCCAGACATCCATTTTAAATTTAGTTTGTCAAAAACAAATGCTAAAGGATCTCCAACATTTAGCTCTGTGTACGAAACCATACCGGTTAAAACCAATGCGATAGCGACATATAATACGGTACAAATTATAATTGCCCACATCATACCTCGTGGCAAATCTCGTTGCGGATTTTCACATTCTTCGGCAGTGGTAGAAATAGCATCAAAACCAATATAAGCAAAAAATACTGCGGAAACTCCTTTTAAAATTCCCGTAACACCGTTTGGAGCAAAAGGATTCCAATTGTTTGTATCTACATAAAAAATACCCACCGCAATTACTAAAAGAATAATGCAAAGCTTTACCACTACCATTAAATTACTTGCATTACGAGATTCCTTCATACCTCTATAAACCAAGGCTGTTATCAAAATAATAATAAATAGTGCTGGTAAATCTAGTACTAAATGAAAAGAACCTATTGTTGGAGAAGTTGTCCATGCATTGTAAGCATTTTGCAAAGAATCTGGTAAATTCTGGAATGTTTTTCCACCTTGCATTAATGCATTTGCCTCGATAAACCCATTAGAAGCGGTTAAGTAATCCATTTGAACCCAATCGGCTAGATAGCCTAAATTCCAGTTGTATTTGCTATTTAATGTACTAATTATACCATCTACAAGTCCTGTAAAATAATCGCTCCAAGATATTGCAACCGTTATATTTCCAACGGCATATTCCATTATTAATGCCCAGCCAATAATCCACGCAATTATTTCTCCAAAAGCAACATAAGAATAGGTATAAGCACTTCCAGAAACAGGAACCATAGAGGCAAACTCTGCATACGCAAAAGCGGCAAAACTACATGCTAATGCAGTAAAAAGAAAAAGAAATATAACTCCAGGTCCTCCATCAAAACTTGCTTTACCAATAGTGCTAAAAATACCAGCACCAATAATTGCAGCAATACCAAAAGCAGCTAAATCTTTTGTTTTTAAATGTTTTCCTAAGGAATTATGCCCGTCAGCTTCATTTTTTGCTACTTGATTTAATATATCTTGAACTGTTTTTTTTCTAAATAAATTGGAAAAACTCATAAAAAACATCTAATAATAATTTACCATTAACTCTCTGTTAATTTTTTTAATTAAAACAAATATATAAAACTTAAAAGATAAAGAACTAAAAAGTACCATATTTAATTAAAGTATAACTTAAAACTATATAAATATAAATTTTTATAATTAATGATTATAAATAATAAAAAACAAACTTACTACTTTTGAAAAACTAATCTAAAATAATAATAATCATGAAACATGAAAAAAAATTAACAACAGCATCAGGAAGGGTTTATTATGAAAACGAAAACACTCAAACCGTTGGAAATAGGGGGCCAATATTACTGCAAGATTATATTTTGCACGAAAAAATGGCACATTTTAATAGAGAACGAATACCAGAAAGAGTAGTACATGCAAAAGGTACTGGAGCATTTGGAATATTTACGGTAACAAATGATATTACAAAATATACTAAAGCAAAGCTATTTGAAAGCATCGCAAAACAAACAAAAGTATTTGTAAGATTTTCCACAGTTGGCGGAGAAAAAGGTTCGGCAGACACAGAACGAGATCCAAGAGGTTTTGCAGTAAAATTTTATACCGAAGATGGAAATTGGGATTTAGTAGGGAACAACACACCCGTTTTTTTTATCAAAGATCCAAAAAAGTTTGGCGATTTTATACATACACAAAAAAGAGATCCACACACTAATTTGAAATCTCCAACTATGGTATGGGACTATTGGTCTTTGAATCCAGAGAGTTTGCACCAAGTTTTAATTTTAATGTCAGATAGAGGGACTCCTAATGGTTACCGATTTATGAATGGATATGGAAGCCATACTTTTTCGATGACAAATAAAGACAACGAACTATTTTATGTGAAGTTTCATTTTAAAACACTTCAAGGCATTCAAAATTTTACCGGAGAAGAAGCGGACCAAATGCGAGCAAAAGACATGGATTATGCACAAAGAGATTTATTTGAATCTATTCAAAATGGAGGCTATCCAAAATGGAATTTAAAAATCCAGGTAATGACAGAACAAGAGGCTAAAAATTGCACTATGAATCCTTTCGACTTAACCAAAGTTTGGCCTCACGCAAGTTATCCATTAATAGATGTTGGAGTTTTGGAACTAAATAAAAATCCAGATAATTATTTTCAAGATGTAGAACAGGCTGCTTTTGCACCCGCTCATGTTGTAAATGGAATTGGTTATTC
>DZCQ01000001.1:34078-113162 GCA_022730285.1 Flavobacterium psychrophilum | reverse complement strand
CTGCTTGGAATTTAGAGTCCTCAACTGCCGATTGGTTTGACAGAAATGCGGAAGGCGAAAATGATCATTATTCACAACCTAGCAAATTGTTTAAAATAATGACACTTTCACAACAACAAAATACCATACATAATATTGTAAACGCAATGTCTGCAATTTCTGGACCCAACAAAAATGATATTATAAACAGGCAATTGTGTCATTGGTTTAGAGTAAGCCCTGTATTAGGTTCTGAAATCGCCACAGGATTAGGAATAAATATCAATTCAGAACATTTCAATCAATAACCTAAGAACTAAAAAAAGCTGTTTAAATAAACAGCTTTTTTATTGCTCAAAAAATGTAGGTGAAAATTAAAAAACTAATTTGGGATAAGTAGTTTAGTTTAAAATCAATGCAAATATACGTAACTGTAATGTAGAAAAAAATTGACTATAGTCAAAATCTGTAACGAAAAAATTGAATAAAAATTAACCTAAAATTAGTATTGCAACCAAGATAATAACTATTTTTGTACTATATAAATCATTAAATAAAACACAATGGCATTAGTAGGAAAACAATTCCCAAACATTAGCGTAGATGCTATCTCTGAAATGGGAGATAATTTAAGAATTAACATTTTAAATGAAGCTGTAAACCAAGGAAAAAAAGTATTATTATTCTGGTACCCAAAAGATTTCACCTTTGTATGTCCTACCGAATTACATGCTTTTCAAGAAGCCTTACCAGAATTTGAAAAAAGAAAAACCATTGTTATTGGTGCATCTTGCGACACAAACGAAGTGCATTTTGCGTGGCTAAATACTGCTAAAGATAATGGAGGAATAGAAGGCGTTACCTATCCAATAATTGCAGATACTACTAGAAACTTGTCTTCTGCATTAGGAATTTTAGATATAGATTTAGAATATGACGAGGAATTAGACGATGAACTTTTAGTAGGTTCTAATGTAACATACAGAGCTACATTCCTTGTAGATGAAACTGGAAAAATATTCCACGAAAGTGTAAACGACATGCCTCTTGGTAGAAATATACACGAATATTTACGCTTAATTGATGCTTATACACACGTACAAGAAAAAGGAGAAGTATGCCCTGCAAATTGGGAAAAAGGACAAGATGCAATGCATGCAGATAGAAAAAGCACTGCCGAATATTTAAAAACTCATTAATATTAAAAAAAAGGCATTTTTAAGCAAAACTTAAAAATGTCTTGTTTAAAACAACAATTATGCTCTTAGAACTAAACGAAGATATCCTTCATCATATTATCGCAACAAATCAAAAAGTAGTAGTGCAGTTTTCTGCCTCATGGTGTGGAAATTGTAGAATTATGAAGCCAAAATTTAAAAAAATGGCTACAGAAAACGAATCCATTGCTTTTGTGATTATCGATGCAGAAAACTCTCCTGAATCCAGAAAACTTGCAAATGTTTCTAATTTGCCAACTTTTGCTACCTTTACAAATGGAGTTTTGCTAAATGAAACCCAAACAAACAAAACAGAAATTCTTGCAGAATTAGTCACAGAAATTGTAAATGCATAATTTAAAACAATCAAAATGAAATTACCAGTTATAAAACATCTTACACAATTTATAGAAGATAACGACACCGATTATCTTATAGAAACTATCGAAGTATTAGAGTCTATAACCGAAATATCTTCCCTTAAAGACGAAGAATTAGATGTAATTGGAGAACTAATTTCGAATATGTATGGAGCACTAGAAGTGGCAAAAATGACTAAAGAAGGAATGGATAAAAAAGAGGCTTTAAATACTTTTATGAAAAGAGTGCTTGGCTCTATAGACAAATAATTATGTTTTTAAACATCCCAAAAAATGAAAGCTCTTGTAAAAAGGAGCTTTTTTTAATACAAAAAACCAAAATATGTTGCGTTATTTCTGTCTTAAAAAAATGAATATTTGGGATATTTTAATTACTTTTGACGTTTCAAAAAAACCCTCGCAAAACCCATTTAGTATTTTGAAAAAAGGTTTTTATAATACAAACAAGAAGATTAAATATGGAATTTCAAAAAGATAATACTTTTTTTACCGGTCGATTTAAAAGTGTTGGTTTCGCTTATAAAGGAGCTTTAAAATTAGTAACAACAGAACATAGCGTAATGGTGCAGTTTTCCGTTGCAATTGCACTAATAGTTGCAGGTTTTTATTTTAAAATTTCTAAAGAAGAATGGCTGTTTCAAACACTTGCTACAGGTCTTGTTCTTGCTATTGAAGGGTTAAATACTGCGGTAGAAAAAGTAGCAGACTTTATACACCCCGAATTTCACCATCGAATAGGCTTTATTAAAGATATTGCAGCTGGCTCTGTATTTTTTGCTGCTATGACAGCAATTGCAATCGGACTTATTATTTATCTACCTCATTTTATCTAAATTAATTTCTAAAAAATACATTAAATTTTATTAATTAAGTAAAATATATGGCAAAATCAAGCAAGAAAGAGTCTCCAAAAAAAACCAACGAAGCAGCTGTAATAAGCAGTATGAGTTCACAACGCCAAATTAAATTAGCAATGGGTATTTTGCTTATTTTAGTAGGAATTACATTGTTTGTATCGTTTGTTTCTTATTTTGTAAATGGAAAATCGGATCAAAGCGAACTCACTAATTTTTCAAACAGAAGTGCAGAAGTGCAAAATTGGGCAGGAAAAATAGGTGCTTTTTTTTCTGATTTATTTATTTACAAAGGCTTTGGTGTCGCTTCTTTCTTTTGGGCTAGACTATTAGTATTAACAGGTTTTTATCTTGTAGTAGATTTATCCATATTCAAACTCCGAAAAACATGGTTCTGGGACATGTTTGTCATGATATTTGTTTCCATTCTTTTTGGCTTTTTCGCTACTCTTATACCAGAATTAGGTGGAGTAATAGGATTTGAACTTAATATCATCTTGCAAGATTATTTAGGAAAAATAGGTACTCTTTTAGTAATAGTATTTGGTCTAGCAATTTATCTAATTTTCAAGTTAAAAATTTCGCCTAATAAGATTAAAGATTACTTTAACAAAACCACACAAGATTTTAAAAATGAATTAAAAACAGCCAATTCTAATGATATTGCAACTTACAATCTGGAAGAGTTTGCAATTGAAGAAGAAGATATTCAACCATCTAAAAGTTCGTTTATAGTTACTAATAATCTAGAAGAAGATTTAAAAGAGGAAGAAATGGTACTTAAAACCGTTTCGCAATTTGAAATTAATAAAGATAATTTAAAGCCAACCATTGCTAATTCATCTGATTTAATTTTAGAACCAACCATCGAGGAAAAAATAATTGAAAAACCAAATATACCAGAAAACGAATTGGTAATTCAGCAAGTAGAAGAAGAAGATATTTTAAACGAAACCACTGCAAACAAGCTAGTTGCTGATTTTGGCGAGTTTGACCCAACCTTAGATTTATCTAATTTTAAATTCCCATCATTAGAACTATTAAAGGACTATTCCTCCACTGGAATTACAATTAACCAATCAGAATTAGAAGAAAACAAAAATAAAATTGTAGAAACTCTAAGAAACTATAAGATAGAAATTGCACAAATAAAAGCAACTGTTGGACCAAGTGTAACACTTTACGAAATAGTTCCCGAAGCAGGAATTCGGATTTCTAAAATAAAAAGTCTAGAAGACGATATTGCCCTCTCACTTTCTGCATTGGGGATAAGAATAATTGCACCAATTCCAGGAAAAGGAACAATTGGGATAGAAGTTCCAAACAAAAATCCAAGCATGGTATCAATGAAATCTGTAATTGGAGCAGCCAAATTTCAGGAAGCAGAAATGGAATTACCAATTGCACTTGGAAAAACCATTTCTAACGAAACATTTGTAGTAGATTTAGCAAAAATGCCTCACTTACTAATGGCAGGAGCAACAGGGCAAGGAAAATCAGTGGGATTAAACGCCGTTTTAACATCTTTACTTTACAAAAAACATCCTGCCGAAGTAAAATTTGTATTAGTAGATCCTAAAAAAGTAGAATTAACACTTTTTAATAAAATAGAAAGACATTATTTAGCCAAATTGCCAGATACAGATGAAGCAATTATAACAGATAATGCAAAAGTAGTTGCAACACTAAACTCTCTTTGCGTAGAAATGGATAATAGATATACGCTATTAAAAGATGCAATGGTTCGGAATATTAAAGAGTATAACGAAAAATTTAAAAAAAGAAAATTAAATCCCGAGGCAGGACATCGCTTTTTACCATACATTGTGCTAGTGGTAGATGAATTTGCAGATTTAATTATGACTGCTGGAAAAGAAGTGGAACTACCCATTGCAAGACTCGCACAACTTGCAAGAGCAATTGGAATACACTTAATTATTGCAACCCAAAGACCGTCTGTAAACGTAATAACAGGTATGATTAAAGCAAATTTCCCTGCCAGAATTGCATTTAGAGTAACCTCAAAAATAGATTCCAGAACCATTCTAGATACTGGTGGAGCAGATCAATTAATAGGTCGAGGAGACATGCTTTATACAAACGGAAATGATTTAGTAAGGGTGCAATGTGCCTTTGTAGATACACCAGAAGTAGAAAAAATAACCGAATTTATTGGTTCGCAAAAAGCCTATGCAACGGCATATTTACTTCCAGAATTTATTGGCGAAGAAAGTGGCATTACTCTTGATATAGATATATCCGAACGAGATACCCTATTTAGAGAAGCAGCCGAGGTAATTGTAAATGCACAGCAAGGTTCCGCTTCCTTAATTCAAAGAAAACTAAAATTAGGCTACAACAGGGCAGGTAGATTGATAGATCAACTAGAAGCCGCAGGAATTGTAGGTCCATTTGAAGGAAGCAAAGCTAGAGCAGTAAACATATCGGACATTATTGAATTAGATCAATTTTTTAAAAACGAAGAAAAATGAAAATAAAGCATATAATTATACTTTTTATAGCCATAAATAGTAATATAAACTATTCCCAAAATGCCCTAAAAGCAAAAGCATTATTAGACAAAGTGTCTGCACAGGCAAAAGCTTATAAAAACATTCAACTAAATTTTAGCTATTCATTACAAAATAGCAAAGAAAAAGTAAACCAAGAAAGTAAAGGAAATATTACCTTACAAGGAAATGAATATTTGCTTAATTTTATGGAAGTTACCAAAATATGTGATGGAAAAAAAACCTACACCATATCCAAAGAAGATGAAGAGATAACCATTGAAAAAACAGGAATCGGACAAGATGATAATGACACTCCTGATAAAATGCTAAGCTTTTTTAACAAAGGTTTTAAATATTCTTGGGACATTTTGCAAAACATTAAAGGAACAAAAATTCAATATATAAAGCTAATTCCAATTAGCTCAAAAGACGAACGAAAGGAAATATTAGTTGGTATTGATGTAAAAAAAAATCAAATATACAATACTATTTCTATTGGGAAAAATGGCACAAAAGTAACGTTACTAATCACCTCTTACAAAACTAATATTACACTCCCTAAAAACCAGTTTTTGTTTGTAAGCAAAAACTATCCAAACTATTACATCAATAAATTGGACAAATAGTAATGAAAATATTAGACAAGTATCTTTTAAAAACCTTTGCCACTTCCTTTATCTCGGTGTTTGTAATTTTAATATTTATATTTATTTTACAAACGGTTTGGCTATTTATATCGGAACTAGCAGGAAAAGATTTAGATTTTATCCTAATACTTAAATTTTTATTATTTAAAATGCCAAGTTTAGTACCATTAGTACTACCCCTTTCTGTGCTACTATCTTCCATTATGACGTTTGGCGATTTAGCAGAAAACTATGAGTTTGCTGCCATGAAATCTGCTGGAATTTCTTTTCAACGAATTTTAAAAACACTTACTCTTTTTATACTACTTCTTAGTTTTTTAGCATTTCTATTTGCAAACAATGTAATTCCGTATGCAGATTATAAGTTTGCTAATTTCCGAAGAAATATTGCCCAAGTAAAACCTGCCATGGCAATTACAGAAGGGCAATTTAGCAGCATTGGAAATATTAATATTAAAGTAAACAAAAAATCAGGAGAAAATGGCGAATATTTAGAAGATGTAACCATGCACAAAAAATCTAATCTTGGAGATGGTGTTAAAACGGTTATAAAATCTAAAAAAGGACATTTAATAAGTAGTAAAGATTCCAATGTGCTGCAATTAGTATTGCTAGATGGTTATTATTATGAAGATGTAATTCCTAGAAATTATTTAGAAAGACCAAAAGTACCTTTTGCCAAAGCACATTTTAAACAATATAACCTGAATATAGATTTAAAAAAGCTAAATCCTATTGACCCAAACGCACAGAATGTTGGTAAAGAAGAATTTATGCTAAACTTAAAAGAACTTATTTACACAGTCGATTCTTTAAGTACAGGTTACAAAAAAGAGATCGTATCGGTGGCGGACAATATGTATCAACGAATAGGAATTAATTATAATTTGCAAGCAGATTCTCTTGTTCCCAAAAAGGCAAAAACTCCAGAATTAACTAGTTTTTTAAACAATACCGAAAAAGCAAAAATTTTAGAAATCGCATCGAGTGATGCTTTGAGTTCTAAACAAAATTTTGAAATAAACAATATGAGTCTTGGGTTTAAACGCAACCAAATAAGCGTTTTTTGGATTTCTATTCACGAAAAGTTTGTAATTGCATTTGCTTGTATCCTAATGTTTTTTATAGGTGCACCACTTGGAGCAATTATCAGAAAAGGCGGATTAGGATTACCCATTGTATTTGCCATGACAATATTTATTACTTTTCATTTTTTAAACACTTTTGGAAAAAAACTCGCACAAGAATCAGCAACTACCCCATTTATAGGTTCCTGGATTTCATTTTTCTTACTCGTTCCGTTAGCAATATTTCTAACTAGAAAAGCAATAACAGATGGAGGAAATGTAAATTTCGATTTTATAACCGAACCTTTTGTTAAATTATACCAATACACACAACGCAACAAAAAAAATAAAGATGACAACAGCGAAAATTAAACTAAACACCATTGAGGAAGCAATAGAAGACATCCGTCAAGGAAAAATTATAATTGTTGTTGATGACGAAGATAGAGAAAATGAAGGTGATTTTCTGGCAGCAGCCGAAAAAGTAACCCCAGAAATGATTAACTTTATGGCTACACATGGCCGTGGTCTAATTTGTGCCCCGCTTACCGAAAGTAGATGCAAAGAGCTAGAATTAAGACCAATGGTTACAAACAATACAGACCACATGGAAACTGCCTTTACTGTTTCGGTAGATTTAAAAGGAAATGGTGTAACCACCGGAATTTCGGCATCTGATAGAGCTAAAACTATCTTGGCGTTAGTAAATTCTGATACAAAACCACATGAATTGGCTAGACCAGGGCATATATTTCCATTAGTAGCAAAACAAGGTGGTGTGCTAAGGCGAACAGGACATACAGAGGCAGCTATCGACTTTGCAAGATTAGCAGGCTTCAAATCTGCTGGTGTTATTGTAGAGATTATGAACGAAGATGGCACAATGGCGAGATTACCTCAACTGGTAGAAGTGGCTAAAAAGTTTAATTTAAAATTAGTTTCTATCGAAGATTTAGTCGCTTACAGAATGCTGCACGACAGCTTGATTGTGAAAAAAGAAGATTTTGAAATACAAACTAGATTTGGACAATTCCGAATTAGAGCATATGAACAAACTACAAATAAACAAATTCATATAGCACTTACAAAGGGAAATTGGAATCTTGGAGAATCTATTTTAACCAGAATAAATTCCTCTCAGGTTAATAATGATTTACTAGGAACTTTAACACATAATGCGGACAAGCAACTAGATGGTATGTTCAAAATTATAAATGAACAAGGAAAAGGTGCCGTGATTTTTATTAACCAAGATATGCAAACTATTAGCTTGCTAAACAGAATTACGGAGCTAAAAGAATTGCAAATTAAAGGAGAATTAAAAGCTCCAAAAATTGTAATAGACAGTAAAGATTTTGGTATTGGAGCTCAAATATTACACGATATAGATATTTCTAAAATACGTTTGGTAAGCAATACGCAACAAGGAAAACGAGTTGGAATGATAGGTTACGGATTAGAAATAACAGAATATGTAAGTTATTAAGTTGTCGAAAATTTTAAAGTCGTAAAGGCAAAAGGGTTAAAATAAATATTTTACGTTAATCTTGTATTGTTTAAAATACGAAATTATATTGTTTGTACTACTTAAAGTACTATTCTAAAGACAATCTTGCCATAATTGGCAAATGATCTGAGAGTATGATTTCTGGAAAATTTTTAAAACTTTTAACTGAAAAACTTTTATCTGCAAAAATATAATCTATTCTTGCTGGATAATATTTAAAAGTATAGGTTTGCCCAAAATGAGAGCCTTCTTTTTCAAAGCAATCTTGCATATTTCCTTTTATATTTCTATAAACATACGAAAAGGCACTATTATTCATATCTCCACACAAAACGGTTGGATATTTGCATTCGTTTTTATGGGCTACAATTATGGAGGCTTGTTGCTGTTGTTGTGTAAATGCTTTGCTTATACGCTTAAAAATTAGTTCCGATTTTTTCTGATTAATTTCTTCTACATTTTCGTTAATTTCGGTTACATCTGGCGATATTTTAATAGATTGTAAATGAATGTTATAAAAACGAATTATGTCTTTACCAATTTTAATATCTGCAAAAATAGCATTGTTGTTAGAATTAGGAAATAGCAATTCTCCTTCGTTTACTATTGGAAATTTAGAAAAAATGGCTTGTCCTGTTTTAATTTTATTTCCTTTTATAAAAATAGTATTGTAAGGATATATTTTTAAATCTATGTTTGTTCCTGCAGAATATTCTTGAATACAAAGCACATCGGAATTGGTTTCTTTTATAAAATTCGAAATAGATTGTGGGACATTTTTATCTGGAATCCAATTAAATAAATTTAGTAATCGTACATTATAAGACATTACAACAAAATCTTTATCGGAAATTGTCCCTTCTGGCGTTGGGAATTTATAGAACTTATTAATAAAGGTAATTCCAATTAATAGCATAATTCCAGAGAGAATTATTTGCTTTTTAAATTGTAATAACCAATAAATAAAAAACAAAGAGTTTAGTATTAAAAATAAAGGCAAAATAAGTGTAAGTGCCGAAAGAAACGGAAACCATTTTGGTGCCAAAAACGGCAAAACATAAGCAAGAAAAGTTAATACAGTAAGCACTATATTAATAAAAAAGACGAACTTATTAAACCAAGAAAGGTTTTTCATGCATTAGTTTCATTCAAATTAATTGCAAATAAACAAAAATTAAAATAGCTGACAATATTTAAAATATTAAAAAATCAGGATTTGCCAGACTTAAATAAAAATTCTTTTTCGGCAGTACTTAAACTATCATAACCAGAACGACTAATTTTATCTAGAATTTCATCAATTTGTTGTTGCTGCTTATTCTTTACCACAATACTAGATTTTGTATTTTGAGTAGGCTTTATTGTAGCAGATTTATATACTTTTTTAAAAGGTTTCGGTTTATTTGTAGAAAAGAAAGGAACAATCCAATCCAAAAATTGGTTGAAACCTTTACCTAAATCCGTTCCATTTTTCAAAAATTGGATATACAAAAAACCGAATAATGCACCACCTAAATGTGCTAAATGTCCACCAGTATTCTCCATAGGCAATTGTATCAAATCAATAGCCAAATACAAAAAAGCAATATGCCATAATTTAATTGTGCCAATAAACAATAGTCTTATTTCTTGCAAAGGTCTAAAGCTTGCAGATGCGAATAAAACAGCCATAACCGAAGCCGAAGCTCCTACTAAAAGTGTATTTTCACTAGCTAATAATGGCAAAAATGTGTAACAAACTACATATACGATTCCTGCAAAAAAACCTCCAAGTACATAGACGCTTAAAAGCTGTTTTTGTGTGAAAAAATTAGTAAATAGTTGTGCTCCAAAATTTAAAATAATCATATTAAATAATAGATGAAAAAATCCATTATGAAAAAAAGAATACGAAATTAACGTCCAAGGTTTAAATAATACTACTTGATATTTATTGGATAAAGCTATGTAATCAAAATAATTGATATTTATTTTGAAAAGAGTTAATAGCGAGAAGATAACTTCTGGAACTATGAATAGTACTATATTCCAAATAATTAATTGAATGGCAATACCACCTATTTTGTACTGCAATTTTAAATCCTGTATAATATTCATGAATTTAGATTTATTGTTTGCATTTAATTTATTGAATTGCTCTTGAAATTGTCATTTTTCCAGTACCACATAATAATAAAGCCTACTAATGCTCCTCCAACGTGTGCAAAATGTGCGACTCCAGTACTAAAAATGGAATATCCTGTAACACCAGAAAACAAATCTATACCAACCAAAAAAGTTACAAAATATTTCGCTTTGATAGGAATAGGAATAAACATTAGAGCCAATTCGGCATTTGGAAATAAAAAAGCAAAGGCAATTAGCAATCCGTATATTGCTCCAGAGGCACCAACTGCGGGTGTACTAAAAGTAGTTATCATATTTTGAAATTGAGTTGTAGATAGTAACTGTTCCCAAACAGAATCATACTTTCCTTTGCTCAAAGTAGCTATTACATCAGAAGAATTAAATCCATTATTTTGCAAAATACTCACTCCTTCATGAAAAAAATAATAGTTTACTCCTGAATGAATTAATGCTGCTCCCAAGCCACAGGAGAAATAAAAAAACAGAAATTTTTTAGTCCCCCAAATATTTTCTAACAAACTACCAAAAGAAATTAACGCAAACATATTAAATACAATATGCATTAAATTTCCATGCATAAACATGTGTGTTAAAGGTTGCCAGTATCTAAAATTAGGGTTTTCAAAATAATAAAGTGCAAAATATTTTTCGGAAAGAGGAACCAATTGAGCTCCTAGAAAAAAAAGCACGTTAATTATTAATAATTGCTTAACCGTAGGCGTGATATTCATCATAAATTAAATTTTTTATCTAAATCTTCTGTACTAAAAGTAATAAAAATTGTTTTGTTAAAAGGCGATATAGAAAATTCTTTACAAGCAAATAAACCATTTACTATATTTTCTTGTTCTCTTTCTGTTAAATACATTCCGGTTTTAATAGCCAAGCTTTTTGCTAAACTTTTTGCCATGCTATCCATCTGACTAAAACTTGCTTCTGGGATTTCTTGTAGCAAATCTACTATTAGTTCTTCTAAAACTTTAGTTACCTCTCCTTCTTGCATAGTAACTGGCAATCCTGATATTACAATATTTGTACTAGACACTTCTTCAAAAACAAATCCTGTACTTTCTAAAGATTGCTTAATGCTATTTAAAATTGTAATTTCGTGACTAGAAAAATGTACTGTTAAAGGAAATAATAATTGCTGACTATTTGCTTGTTTTATGGTTATATTTTTCAAAAATTGTTCGTACAAAATACGTTGATGTGCTCGCTGCTGATCTATAACTAGCATACCCGATTTGATTGGACTTACAATATATTTTTTGTGTAATTGATAGACACTGGTGGCATTAAAATCTTTTTCAGTATCGGTAAATAAAGAACTACTTACCGTTTCCGTTTCGAATATGTGAGGAGACACATCTATTAAATTTTGATTAATTCCGGTATATAAACTTTCCCAACTTGGACTCTTCGGAATTTTAGCAGTATAATTATTATTATTAGTAGAAGTGTTTTCTTTAAATGGGTTAAAATTTCTATCGTATTCTATAGCAGGAACTTCCGCTTGTTTACTTTCGTAATTATAAGGAATATCTAAATTAGAATCTCTGTCAAAATCCAAAACAGGAGCAACGTTAAATTGCCCAAGACTATGCTTTACCGAAGAGCGTAAAATGGCATACAAAGATTGCTCATCGTCAAATTTTATTTCTGTTTTTGTTGGGTGAATATTAATATCAATGGTATGTGGTGGCACTTTTAAATGCAAAAAATAACTTGGTTGTCCACCATCACGTAATAACCCTTCATATCCTGCTAAAATTGCATGATGCAAATAGCCACTCTTAATAAACCTATCGTTTACGAAAAAGAATTGTTCTCCCTTACTCTTTTTAGAATATTCTGGTTTTCCAATAAACCCATCTATGATAACAATTTCAGTTTCCTCATTTATTGGAACAAGTTTTTCATTTGTTTTCCCTCCAAAAACGTTTACTATTCGCTGTCTAATATTACTTGGTGGCAAGTTAAACAAATCACTTCCATTATGATAAAAAGTAAAATGAATGGTGTGATGAGACAAGGCAACACGCTGAAATTCATCCACAATATGTCTTAACTCCACAATATCCGATTTTAAAAAATTACGTCTAGCTGGAATATTATAAAACAAATTTTTAACTAAAAAAGAAGTTCCAACTGGTAAAACAGCAACCTCTTGAGATATAATTTTGCTGCCTTCTATGATAATATGTGTGCCTAATTCTTCCTGATTTTGCTTTGTTTTTAACTCAACATGTGCAATTGCAGCAATAGATGCTAATGCTTCGCCTCTAAATCCTTTCGTATGCAAATCGAATAAATCTTCGGCTTTTTTTATTTTAGAAGTAGCATGCCTATCAAAACACAATCTTGCATCGGTTACAGACATTCCTTTTCCGTTATCTATAACTTGTATTAACACTTTTCCTGCTTCTTTACAAATAAGTTTTATATCTGTAGCTCCCGCATCTATTGCATTTTCTAGCAACTCTTTTACTACCGATGCGGGACGTTGTACCACTTCGCCAGCGGCAATTTGATTGGCAACATGATCTGGAAGTAATTGTATAATGCTAAACATTAAGAGATGAAATTAAAAATAAGTAAGAATATATAGATATAGAGTACAAGGAAATGAATATAAAAAAGGCAAATTTACATAAAATGTTTTGGTTTTTATTGCTAAATAAAACTTAAAAAAAGAAATTTGTAGCATATTTTTTTAAAAGTAAGCAAACCGTTTCCCTTTTGATTTTTTAATTACTAAATTTACACACATTTTTTACACACCAATACCCAATAATAGAATAAAAACATATATGACAATTCCACCACAATTCAATGCCAAAGAAACGGAACAAAAATGGTACAAATATTGGACTGACAATAAATATTTTCATTCCACCCCAGACCATCGTACTCCTTATACTATTGTAATACCACCTCCAAATGTAACTGGCGTACTACACATGGGTCACATGCTGAATAATACTATTCAAGATGTACTAATTCGTCGTGCAAGACACAAAGGATATAATGCTTGTTGGGTTCCTGGAACAGACCATGCCTCTATTGCCACCGAAGCAAAAGTTGTAGCCAAATTAAAAACAGAGGGGATTAACAAAAATGATTTAACAAGAGAACAATTTTTAAACCACGCTTGGGATTGGACTACAAAATATGGAGGCACAATACTGGAACAACTAAAACAATTAGGCTGCTCCTGCGATTGGGACAGAACAAAATTTACCATGGATCCAAACATGAGTGCATCGGTAATTAAATCTTTTGTTGATTTATATAATAAAGGACAAATATATCGTGGATATCGAATGGTGAATTGGGATCCAGAAGCAAAAACCACCTTATCTGACGAGGAAGTAAATTTTGAAGAAAGACAAGGAAAATTATACTTTTTACGATATAAAATTGTAGATTCAGAAGATTTCTTAACAGTAGCAACAACACGCCCAGAAACCATATTCGGAGATAGTGCAATTTGTATCAATCCAAAAGATGAACGTTTTAAGCATTTAAAGGGTAAAAAAGCAACTGTTCCTATTTGTGGCAGAGAAATTCCTATTATTGAAGATGAATACGTTGATGTTGAATTCGGAACAGGTTGCCTAAAAGTAACTCCTGCACACGATGTGAATGACAAAACCCTTGGAGAAAAATACCATTTGGAAATTATTGATGTTTTTAATGACGATGCTTCTTTAAACTCCCATGGTTTGCATTACCAAGGAAAAGATCGATTTGTGGTACGAAAAGAAATTGAAACAGAACTTGAACAAATTGGAGCATTAGCCAAAACAGAAAACTATGTTAATAATGTAGGAACATCAGAAAGGACTAAAGCGGTTATAGAACCTCGCCTTTCTGACCAATGGTTTTTAAAAATGGAAGATTTGGTTAAACCAGCCATCAAAGCCGTTCTGGAAACCGAAGAAATAAAATTATATCCATCACGATTTAATAACACCTACAAACATTGGTTAGAAAATATTAGGGATTGGAATATCTCCCGTCAATTATGGTGGGGACAGCAAATTCCAGCCTTTTTTTATGGCGATAGCAAAGACGATTTTGTTGTAGCTGAAAATAGCGAAGAAGCTTTAAAATTAGCCAAAATAAAAACCGCAAACACACAACTTCAACTCTCAGATTTAACACAAGATTCGGATGTTTTAGACACTTGGTTTTCGTCATGGTTGTGGCCAATGGCAGTTTTTGATGGTATTTTAGACCCTGAAAACAAAGACTTTAAGTACTACTACCCTACTAACGACCTAGTTACCGGACCAGACATACTCTTCTTTTGGGTGGCACGTATGATTATCGCTGGCTACGAATATACTGACAAAAAACCTTTTTCCAATGTATATCTTACAGGATTAGTACGTGATAATCAACGTAGAAAAATGTCAAAATCATTAGGAAACTCTCCTGAACCATTAGAATTAATAGAAAAATTTGGTGCAGATGGGGTTAGAGTCGGCTTGCTTCTAAGTGCTTCGGCTGGAAACGATATCATGTTTGACGAAGAATTATGCAATCAAGGAAAAGCATTTACAAACAAAATATGGAATGCTTTCAAATTGATAAAAGGCTGGCAAGTCTCCGAAACTATTCCACAACCAGAATATAGCAAAGTAGCCATAGAATGGTATGAAGCAAAATTACAACAAACGCTATTAGCTATTGAAGATGATTTTGGAAAATACAGAATTTCTGATGCATTAATGGCAATTTACAAACTGGTTTGGGACGATTTTTGCTCTTGGTTTCTAGAAATGATAAAACCAGCTTATCAACAACCTATTGATAGTGTGACTTTTGCAAAAGCAATAGAATTGTTTGAAAGTAATTTAAAACTTTTAAATCCATTTATGCCATTTGTAACAGAAGAAATTTGGCAATTAATTTCTCCGCGTGCAACTAACGAAGCTTTGATTATTAGCATTTACCCAGAATTTATTTCTTACAACAAACAGTTAATTAGCGATTTTGATTTCGCCGCAGAGGTAATTTCTAACATCAGAACTATCAGAAAAGACAAAAATATTCCGTTCAAAGATGCTTTAGAACTTCGGGTGATTAACAACGAGAAAGTTCCTGAAAATTTTGATTGCATTATCACTAAACTAACAAATATTAGCTCCTTACAGTATGTAACTAACGGTATGGATAACGCTTTGTCGTGTAGAGTAAAATCTAACGAATATTTTATTCCTATTTCTGGAAATATAGATATAGCAACAGAAATAGCAAAATTAACCGAAGAATTAAATTATACCAAAGGCTTTTTAAAATCGGTAGAAGGAAAGCTACTAAACGAAAAATTTCTAGCAGGTGCTCCAGAAAAAGTTTTAGAAAACGAACGCAAAAAACAAGCAGATGCTCTAGCAAAAATTGCTACAATAGAGCAAAGTCTAACTAAATTAAAATAAAAAATCATGCTACAAGTAACATATATTAGAGAAAACAAAGAAAAAGTTATCCAAGCACTAGCAAAAAGGAATATAGATGTAACTACTACCGTTCAGGAGATTATTCAATTAGACGAAGATAAAAGAGCATCGCAAGCAACTCTTGACAACAATCTATTTGAAGCTAATAAACTTGCAAAAGATATTGGCGAATTAATGAAATCAGGCGAGAAAGCAAAAGCAGAAATATTAAAGAAAAAAGTATCTCTGTTAAAGGAAAAAATTAAATTATTCTCGGAACAAACCGAAAACTTTACAACGGAATTAACACAAAAATTATACACCTTACCAAATCTCCCAGCAGATATTGTACCCAATGGAAAAACACCCGAAGAAAATGAAACTATTTTTCAAGAAGGAAATATCCCTGTTTTGCATCAAGATGCTTTACCGCATTGGGAACTTATAAAAAAATATGACATTGTAGATTTTGAACTAGGTACAAAAATAACCGCACCTGGCTTTCCAGTCTATAAGGGAAAAGGAGCAAAATTACAACGTGCTTTAATTGCCTATTTCTTGGATAAAAATACAGATGCTGGCTACCAAGAATACCAAGTTCCGCATCTTGTAAACGAGGCATCTGCTTATGGAACAGGACAATTGCCAGACAAAGAAGGGCAAATGTATCATGATGCAAAAGATGATTTATATCTAATTCCAACTGCCGAAGTTCCTATTACAAATATTTTTAGAGATGTAATTTTAAATGAAAACGAATTGCCTATTCTAGCAACTGGTTACACTCCTTGTTTTAGAAGAGAAGCTGGCTCTTGGGGAGCTCATGTTCGTGGATTAAACAGATTACACCAATTTGACAAGGTAGAAATTGTAAGAATAGAACACCCATCTAATTCCTATCAAGCGTTAGATACAATGGTAAATCATGTTAAAAACATATTGCAAGAACTAGAACTTCCATACAGAATTTTGCGTCTTTGTGGTGGAGACATGGGCTTTGCATCGGCATTAACCTACGATTTTGAAGTATTTTCTACAGCACAAGATAGATGGTTGGAAATAAGCTCTGTATCTAATTTTGAAACTTTTCAATCCAATCGATTAAAATTAAGATTTAAAGATAAAGAAGGTAAAAATCAGTTAGCACACACCTTAAACGGAAGTTCTCTGGCATTGCCAAGAATACTAGCTGCAATTCTTGAAAATTATCAAACGCCAGAAGGAATTGTAATTCCAGAAGTATTACGAAAATATACCGGATTTGATATTATAAACTAAATTCGTTACTAGTATTTTATACCAATGAAAAAAGTTTTTTTGTATATTTTTCTTTGTATTCCAATTGCCATTTTTTCACAAAATGAGCAATTGGCACAGAATTATTTTGACCAAGGAGAATTTGAAAAAGCGATACTTATTTATGACGATTTAGCAAAAAAACAGCCTAATAATATGCCAATATTTCAAAAGCAAGTTTTGTGCTATCAGCAATTAAAACAATTTGAAAAAGCAGAAAATTTAATAGTTGCCAGAATCAACAAAACTAAAAAACCTAATTTATATGTAGCATTAGGTTATAATTTTGAATTACAAAAAGACCTTGTAAGGGCAAAAAAAAACTATAAAACTGCTATTGATAAAATTAAAGACAACCCAAATGAAGTTTATTTAATTGCAAGAGATTTTGAACAAAAAGTATTAATAGAGCAAGCAATAGAATCTTATAAACTAGCAACAACTCTAATACCAAATAGTAACTTTGACTATCAAATTGCACTATTGCAAGGGCAAATTGGACAAACAGATTTAATGATTGATACCTTGCTGGATTATTCATTTAAGTTTCCAAATAATCTAGCATTGGTTCAAAATCAATTAACACGGTTTTTAGAAGAAGATACTAACAAAACATTTGTAGAGTATTTAAAAAAAGCATTGTTAATTCGGACACAAAAAACACAAGATATATTTTGGAATCAATACATGAGTTGGTTTTTTATCCAACAAAAAGAATATGCAAAGGCTTTTGTTCAAGAAAAAGCAATTTTTAAAAGAACACAAGACAATTTAACAAATATTATAAGCCTCGCAGGACTTGCTTCTGAGGAAAACGAGAGTATTCTATCAAAAGAAATTTTAAATTTTATAATACAAAACACCAAAGATTTAGAGTTACAAATGGAGGCATATTACCAATTAGTTTCTATTGAAATTAACAATGCAACGCCACAAGAATATGCAAATATTAACGAAAAATTAGATTTATTATTAAAAAAGTATGGCATAACACCTTATTCTATAAAACTACAAATATTAAAATCGCATTTTGAAGCATTTTACTTAAACCAATTTGACAATGCTAAAAGCAGACTTGTGCAGGCTTTGGATTTACCTATTAACATTTATCAAAATGCGGAAATAAAAATGGAACTCGCTGACATTTTGTTACTTGATGAACAATTCAACCAAGCAATTTTGTATTATGCACAAATAGAGACTAATTTAGAAAATGACCCATTGGCACATGAAGCGAGTTTTAAATTGGCTCAATCTAACTATTATAAAGGAGATTTTAGTTGGGCACGCAACCAATTTAAAGTGCTAAAATCTTCAACATCACAACTTATTGCAAACAATGCCTTGGAACTATTTTTAATAATAAACGATGCAACGGACGAAGATTCTACACAAGTAGCATTAAAAAAGTTTGCCAAAGCAGATTTCTTAGCATACCAAAACAAGTCTAGTTTAGCCTTGCAAGAATATGAGCAAATAGCACAAATGAATCAGTACAAAAGCGTTCAGGAATTAAGTCTAATAAGAATTGGAAAAATTTTTGAAAAACAAAAAAAATATACACAAGCCATAGAATCCTACCAAAAACTACTTACTAACTTCCCAGAAAGCATATACCAAGACGAAGCACTTTTTTATACAGGAGAAATCTATCAAAAAGAATTACACGAAGTTGAGAAGGCAAAAATAAATTTTGAAAAAATAATTACTACGCACCCAGACAGCATCTTTTTTATAGAAGCTAGAAAAAATTATCGAAGAATAAGAGGTGATACTAACACATAACAAAATAAGAAAATGATTATTTACAATATTACTGTTAATATACATGAAAGTGTACACAAACAATGGTTACAATGGGTGCAAGAAAAGCACATACCAGAAATTTTAGCTACCAATAAATTTAGTGCCGCAAAAATAGTGAAAGTATTGATAGAAGAAGAGATGGGAGGCACCACTTATTCTATCCAATTTACAACTAAAAACAAAGAAACCTTAGAACAATATTACAACGAAGATGCTCCAAAACTTCGATTAGAAGGTATTCAGTTATTTGGGGATAAAATGCTTACTTTTAGAACCGAATTAGAAGTAATTAGAGAATTTTAAAAAAATAGAAACCTTGCTCTTAAAGTATTATAAAAATGGAAAATGTAAAAGCAAAAAAACACCTAGGGCAACACTTCTTGATAGACGAAACAATAGCACAAAATATCGCAAATAGCTTATCTTTAAATAATTACAAAAAAATATTAGAAATAGGGCCTGGAATGGGAGTTCTAACAAAATATTTATTACAAAAAGAAATAGAAACATACGTCATTGAAATAGACTCCGAATCGGTAGAATATTTAGACCAACATTTTGAAAAATTAAATGGTAAAATAATTCCCCAAGATTTTTTAAAATTTGATATTAACAGCATTTTTAACGGAGAAGAATTTGCCATTATAGGAAATTTTCCTTACAATATATCTACCCAAATTGTCTTTAAAACACTGGAACTACGAAAACAAGTTCCTGAGTTTTCCGGAATGTTTCAAAAAGAAGTCGCAGAAAGAATATGCTCTAAAAAAGGCAGTAAAGTATATGGCATATTATCCGTTTTGGCACAGGCATTTTACCATACCGAATATCTTTTTACCGTAGATGAAAACGTATTTAATCCACCTCCAAAAGTAAAATCTGGAGTTATGAGAATGAAACGAAAAGAAAATTTTGAATTACCATGCAACGAAAAATTGTTCTTTAATGTTGTAAAAACAGCATTTCAACAACGCAGAAAAACATTACGTAACAGTTTAAAAACATTAAGTTTAAGTGAAACTTTACGAAAAGATAGTATCTTTGAACTCCGACCAGAACAACTAGATTTTGCAGAATTTATAGAATTAACACAAAAAATTCAAGCCGATGGAATTTAAAATCAGTAAGGAACTAATCACACAATTAGAGCAACTTATTGCAGCAAAAAACAATAATCAATTGGAAATTTTGCTCAATGATATGCACCATGCTGATATTGCAGAAATTCTAGAAGAACTAGATATAGAAGAAGCAACCTATATATTTAAAGTATTAGATAGCGAAAAAACTGCCGAAATACTATTAGAACTAGACGAAGATTTAAGAGAGAAAATACTAGATCGCCTTTCGGCAAAAGAAATTGCAGAAGAACTTGACGAGCTAGAAACTAATGATGCCGCAGATATTATTGCCGAACTTTCGCAGAGCAAAAAAAGAGAAGTAATATCTGAAATTCAAGACGTTGAGCATGCCAAAGACATTGTAGATTTACTCCGATATGCAGAAGACACAGCGGGAGGAATAATGCATAAAGAACTTGTAAAAGTAAACGAAAACTGGAATGTATTTACCTGTATTAGACAAATGCGAATTCAAGCTGAAAATATTTCCAGAGTACATTCTATCTACGTGGTAGATGACGAAAATAGATTAAAAGGGCGTTTATCTCTCAAAGATTTACTCACAACTTCTACAAGAACACCTATTGAGGAAGTTTATATACGAAAACTGAACTCCGTAAATGTAAATACCGAAGATATTGAAGTAGCCAGAATTATGCAAAAATACGATCTAGAAGCAATCCCAGTAACTGATGACCTTGGCAGACTTGTGGGAAGAATTACTATTGATGATATTGTAGATGTAATAAAAGAAGAAGCCGATAAAGATTACCAAATGGCAGCCGGTATTACACACGATGTGGAGGCAGATGATAATGTATATGCCCATACAAAAGCAAGACTTCCTTGGCTAATAATGGGAATGCTTATTGAACTTGTTGCATCATACGTGCTAAAAGGAAATGAATCTATTTCGGACAAATTTTTCACACTAGTTATTTTTATGCCTTTACTTTCTGCAACAGCAGGAAATATAGGCGTTCAGGCATCTGCAATAATAGTTCAAGGACTTGCAAACGGAACTCTTAAAGGATTTAGCAAAGAGTATTTTAGCAAAGAAATAACTGTTGCCATGATATCTGGAACAATAATTTCACTACTTGTGTTAGGATATCACACCATGATGTATGGGCAGTTTCAGGTAGGACTTGCTATCTCCATTTCTATTATTGTAGTAATACTTTTTGCAGCAACGCTAGGTACGCTTGTACCCTTATTTTTACACAAAAAGAAAATAGACCCAGCAATTGCAACAGGCCCATTTATTACCACAACTAATGATGTTTTTGGAATTATACTTTACTTCACCATTGCTAAGATAATTCTTGGTTTTTAAAACCTTGTCAATCATTTTTCTAGATAATTTCAGCAAAATACACCAACATTTCTAATGTAAAGTTGGTAGTGAAAAGTGCTATAAAAAAATATTTTTGTGTTACATTAAACTTTTGTAAATAAATTTAGTCTTACTTATAACAAAAATATTTAAATCATGAAAAATACAATCACCACACTGTTTGTTATTCTAGGAATTACATTCGGATTTGCACAAGAAAATGATTCTCCTGAATTTACAGGTGAAAATTTTAGCTTAGAAGGAGCTCTCGCAATGTTTAAAAAAGCCAAAAATATTGAAGAATTTGAGGATTTAATAAATCAAGAAAATAATAATGTAAATAATCTAGATTTGAATAACGATGGAGAAACAGATTATATTAATGTAGATGATATTCAGGAAAATGACAATCATGTTATAGTTTTAAGCACTTACTTATCCGATACAGATGTTCAAGATATTGCAACAATTGCCATAGAAAAAACAGGAAGTGAATCGGCAATATTGCAAATAGATGGAGATAATAGCTTGTATGCAGAAAATACAATTGTAGAACCATTAGACACTACAGACGTTCCGAATAATAATGGTTATGGACCAGCAACTCCACAAATAACAACAAATACAATTATAGTAAACGTGTGGTTATGGCCAAGTGTAAGATACATTTATGGCCCAAGATATGTGCTTTGGAAATCTCCATACAGATGGAGAATGCACCCAAAATGGTGGAAACCATGGAGACCTTTTAGTTATGTTATTTTTTACAAAAAAAATATTCCACACAGAGCCTATTTTCATAAAACTCCAACCCGCAGAGTAGTAGTTGCAAGAAAAGTATATACTCCAAAAAGACACACCTCTACACTTGTAGTACACAAAAACAGAGGTACAACTACCATTGTGCATAAAAATAATCGTGGAAAAGTAAAAATTGCGAAAACTAAAAAATCGCCTGCAAAGGGAAGAAGACGCTAATTTAAAACAAAAAGATGGAACTAAACACACTATGGTCTTTGCGACTAGGCTATTCTACGCAACAATCGCAAGAAATTAAGAGTCTTGGAATTAACAAGTTTTTAGAGAAATCCTTTGCTGCAAGTTTTGACAAAAGTCTTCCTTCTTTTTTAGAAAATAGTCCTAAAACGAGAGAAGAATTAAAGGAATTGAAAGAAAAATTAAAAACTTTAACTCCTGAAGAAAAAAGAGAAAACATTCAAACGGAAGCCACGGTTTTTACACAAATGAAAGCTTGGTGGATTAAAAAAATAATGGAAGATGCCTATCCGTTAAGGGAAAAGATGACTTGTTTTTGGCATAATCATTATGTAGCGACTTTTCAAAAAGTAAAAATAAATTATTGGCTATACCAACACAATCAAATACTTAGAGAAAATGCTTTTGGCAATTTTAAAGATCTTACAAAAAAGATGGTAAAATCCAATGCAATGGTTAAATATTTAGACAATTCGGATAATAAAAAAGGAAAATTAAACGAAAACTTAAGTAGAGAGTTATTAGAATTATTTACACTTGGAATTGGAAATTATACGGAACAAGATATTAAAAATGGAGCAAAAGGATTAGCTGGACTAAGTCCCGATGGAGAAAATGCTACTTACAAAAAAGTACTTCAAGATAACGAAGAATTTATATATTTTGACAAAAAAGGAACTTTTAAGGCAGATGAAATGATAGATATTATTTTTGAACAACCAGCAGTTCCATATTTAATAACCAAAAAAATATTACAGTGGTTTGTTTATGATAACCCAAGTGAAGAAAAAGTTGTCTATTACGGGAATTATTTTAGAAAAGAAAATTTTGAAATAAAACCATTATTAACCAAGATATTTTCAGAGGAATTTACAGAAAATAATATAGGTTCTAAGATAAAAAATCCATTAGAATTTATTTTGCCCATTATTTCAGATTTGAACATAGAAAAACCAAACGAAACATTAATAGCCTTATTCTTAAGACAACAAGGCATGGATTTAATGAATCAGCCAAATGTAAAAGGTTGGGATGGTGGCAATTCTTGGCTTACAGCACAAATATTTTTGCAACGAAACAATACTGCCGATTTACTTTGCAATGGCAAAAATCTAAATCGAAATAAGATAAAAAACACAAATAATAAAACTATTCCGATACAATTAAAATGGAATAAAAATGGTAATAACAAACAAATAATTGCAGAACTTACTTCGAAAACTCTTTTTGAAGTAAACAAAAATTCGCAAGAAAATTTTGAAAATATTTTAAAATACGATTTTGATAGTGAGTCAGAAGGAGCAAACAATGCCGTGATTAGATTGTACAACACCATGTTAAAATGTCCTGAATATCAGGTTATTTAACATATAAAATATCTCTATTTTAAAATTTCCGATAACAAACGCTACAATTATGAACAGAAGAAATTTTTTATCGCTAACAGGAACTTTTACAGGAGGAACACTCCTACTTCCTAGTTTTTTACATGCATTTGGAACACAAAACAATTGGACAAATACCCAACAGTGTGTTGTTTTTGTACAACTAAATGGAGGAAATGATGGGCTAAACACTTATATTCCGTACCAAGATTCGTTGTATTATGATGCAAGACCTAAAATAGCAATTTCTAAAAACGAAGTTATTGCTGCTAGTAACAACATGGCATTTCATCCAGCTTTAAAGGATTTTGCAAATATACAACAAGCAGGAGATTTGTCAGTAATACAAAATGTAGGATATGCAAATCCTGTTCGGTCCCATTTTAGAAGTCAAGAAATTTGGCAAACAGCACCTACTAATCAAGAGTATCTAAACCAAGGTTGGCTAGGAAGATACTTAGATTTGCAATGCCATGAACACAATCCTACGGCTGGGATAAACATAGATAGCATTGATAATCTTGCTTTAAAAGGAGAAGAACCAAATAGCATTACGGTAAACAATCCTACTAATTTTATGGCAAAAAATTTGACTGAAAACCAAAAATTATCTAACAATCCGCAATTAGATTTTGTTTTAAAAATTGCAAATTCTGTATCTGAAGGTTCCGAAGAAATACAAAAAGCTATTGCCAAATCTAAATCGGAAGTGAGCTATTCTAAAACAAATTTATCTAAAAATTTAGAGTGGATTGCTAGATTGATTAAAGGGAATTTAAATTCTAATGTTTATTATACATCGTTAGGAGGTTTTGACACACATGATAATCAGCTTTCTATACATAAAAACAAATTATCTGAGTTAAATGATGCCATTTATAGTTTTTATTTAGACTTAAAACAATCTAACCAATTACAAAATACTACTATTGTTGTTTTTTCAGAATTTGGACGTAGAGTAAAAGATAATGGAAATGGAACCGATCATGGAACTGCTGCACCAATGTTTGTTATAGGTGGAAATAATAAAGGAAAGGTATTGGGTAACAATCCAAATTTAACAAATCTGGATAATGGCGATTTAAAATATGAAATAGACTTTAGAAGTGTTTATTCTTCGATATTAAAAAACAAATTGAATTTTGATTATACAAAAATTGGAATAGATAACAACCCAATAGTTGGACTTTTTTAGAGAACTGTTCAATGATGTTTTTTAATTTACACAAGAAAAAAAACAAAAAATTAACACCAAATACTAAATCTTAAATACTATCTTTGTCGGCTTTTTAAAAAGGACAAAATGATAAAAAATAAGGTTTTAAAGGGAGTATTTTTGGTAGGATTAGGAGCAACTAGCTATGGAATGCTTGCAACATTTGTAAAACTGGCTTATAAAGAAAACTATACCACAGCCGAAGTTACTACCTCACAGTTTGTATTAGGAATTATTGGTGTTTTGCTTATTAACTTATTTCAGAAAGTAAAAAAGAAAGAAAAAATAGTAAAAGCAAGTACTAAAAATATTTTTCAGTTAATGTTAGCAGGAACATCGCTTGGTATGACTAGCGTTTTTTATTATTTAGCTGTTAAATACATACCCGTTTCTATAGGAATTATTTTGCTAATGCAAACCGTTTGGATGGGAGTTTTATTAGAATGGATTTTAGATAAAAAAGCTCCATCTTTACAAAAAATAATATCGGTATTTATAGTATTGATAGGAACCACACTTGCTACAAACCTGTTAAATAATACAATTACATTAGATTGGAGAGGAATAGCATGGGGGCTTCTAGCGGCGGTATCTTTTACCACAACTATGTTTACTGCAAATAGAATTGCAACAGAAATTTCGTCTGCACAACGCAGTTTATATATGCTGTTAGGTGGTGGAATTATTGTTTTTATATTTTCAATAGCAACACAAGTAACGCCTTTTAACTTTGAAATTTTTATAAAATGGGGAGTTGTTTTATCGCTTTTTGGCACCATAATACCTCCTATGCTTATGAATTCTGGTTTTCCATACACCGGAATAGGCTTGGGTAGTATTGTTGCTTCGTTAGAACTGCCTGTTTCGGTATTAATGGCCTATTTTTTACTAAAAGAAAATGTCGTATTAATACAATGGATTGGTATAATACTAATACTTTTAGCAATAATAATTATGAATATTAGACTAAAAAAATAAGACTAGCTTTGCTTTTTAGAATATTTAATTAATGCCATAATATATAAAAAAAGGGAAGCAAATAATGCTCCTAGTTCAAAACCGATATTATTTTTAGTTGTACGGGCTAAAAGCAAAAATACGGTTCCAAAAATAAATAAGTGAAGTGGTTTTAGGTTTTTATAAAAATTTAAAAGACTATTCATATTGTGCGAATGGGTTTAATAAAATAATGCAATTTTGAAGAGTTTTTATTTAAAAAAAGAATCTACAAAATCCGTTTTGTTAAAAACTTGCAAGTCGGAAATTCCTTCTCCAATACCAATATACTTTACAGGAATTTGAAACTGATCGGAAATACCAATTACAACTCCTCCTTTTGCAGTACCGTCTAACTTTGTAACTGCAAGACAAGTAACTTCTGTTGCGGCTGTAAATTGTTTTGCTTGTTCAAATGCATTTTGTCCAGTAGAGCCATCTAGTACTAACATCACTTCGTGTGGAGAATTTTCAACCACCTTTTGCATCACTTTTTTAACCTTTGTTAGTTCGTTCATTAAACCAATTTTGTTATGCAACCTGCCTGCTGTATCAATAATTACAATATCCGCACTTTGTGCAACAGCACTTTGTAAGGTATCAAATGCTACAGATGCTGGGTCGCTTCCCATTTGTTGTTTTACAATAGGAATTTCTACTCTATCTGCCCAAATTTGTAGTTGGTCTATTGCCGCTGCTCTAAAAGTATCTGCTGCACCAAGCACCACGTTGTACCCTGCATTTTTAAATTGATAAGCAAGTTTTCCAATGGTGGTTGTTTTTCCTACTCCATTTACTCCAACTACCATGATAACGTGTGGTTTGTGTGTGATAGGAATTTCAAATTTTGTAGTATTTTCATGATTTGTTTCCGATAGTAATCCTGCAATTTCGTCTCGCAAAATTGTATTTAGTTCGGTTGTGCCAAGATATTTATTGTTAGCAACTCTGGTTTCTATTCTTTGTATTATTTTAAGAGTGGTTGGAACTCCTACATCTGAGGATACTAATATTTCTTCTAAATTATCTAATACCTCATCATCAACTTTAGATTTTCCTACTACAGCTTTGCTTAATTTTGAGAAGAAAGAGCTTTTGGATTTTTCAAGTCCTTTTTCTAGTGTATTAGAAGTTGGTTCTTGTTGGGAATTTTCTTTTTTATCGGAAGAAAATATTTTTTTAAATAGACTCATGATTACGTAATTATATTTTTTTAATAAAAAAATGCTATAAAGTACCAACTGTTTGTGTCTAGCCCTGATGGGAGCGAAAATCCTACGCCTTTTTTTGGTGTAGATTGTAGCATACAGCAGGCAAGATGTGTAAAAAAGACAAAATGATTGGCTCTTAATGGAATACAAATATAAAACAAAAAAAGCTACTTTCTTAAGAGAGTAGCTTTAGAATAATATTATTTTAGATTATTTCTTTTTTAAGAATGTATCTACATCTTCCGGAGACATGATAGACTCTACAAAAGTGTAAGCTCCAGTTTTAGGAGATTTTACCATTTTGATGGCTTTCGATAATCTTTTTGAAGCTGTTTGTAACGATGCGACGGTTTTCTTTGCCATGACTTATGTTATTTAATTTCTTTATGTACAGTTACTCTTTTTAAAACTGGATTAAATTTTTTAATTTCTAATCTGTCTGGAGTATTTTTTTTGTTTTTAGTAGTAATGTAGCGAGAAGTTCCTGCTACACCAGATGCTTTATGCTCTGTGCACTCTAATATCACTTGTATTCTATTGCCTTTTTTTGCCATCGTGCTTTGTATTTATAGAGGAAAAGATTACTTAATGTAACCTTCTGCTTGTGCTTTTTTCAGTACTGCAGAAATTCCATTTTTATTAATTGTTTTAATTGTTGAAGCAGCTACTCTTAAAGTAATCCATCTATCTTCTTCAGCAAGATAAAAACGTTTTTTTAACAAGTTTACAGAGAATTTTCTCTTAGTCTTGTTCATTGCATGGGAAACGTTATTTCCTACCATTGCTTTTTTACCAGTAAGGTCACAAACTCTTGACATTATTATTATCTTTTATCGTTATTCAAAATTAAGAGTGCAAAAGAACGAAAAATAAATGATTTCTCAAAATTAATTTTAATAGTTTTTTAAAATTTCTTTATAAATTATTTCTAATGCCTTATTTACGGTTCTGTTTATTACGATTTCTCGTGGTTGTTTAAAGCTAAATTCTTCAGTAAAAACCTCTTTTGGTGTAGCAATTGCAATAATAATTGTTCCTATTTCTGCATTTGAATCTCCTTTGTTCGGTCCTGCATTACCTGTGGTGGAAATGGCAAAATTTGTTTGAAACATTTTTTGTGCATTTAAAGCCATCTCTTTTGCAACTTCATGACTTACCACGGAGTTTTTTTGAATTACAGTTTCCGAAACTTTTAAAACTTCAATTTTAGCCTGTGTTGCGTAACTTACAATACCACCTTTAAAATAGCTAGATGCACCTGAAATTGTTGTTAATTTTGCCGAAATTGCTCCTCCAGTACAACTTTCCGCGGTAGATAAAGTATAATTTTTCTGCTTAAATATTTCGCTTAAAAGGTATTCTATTGATTCGTCATCGCTGTATCCTACTAGGCAATCTGGAATTAATATTTCCAGATTTATAATTTGCATTTCTACTTCACTTTGTAATATTTCTTTGTTCGTGCCTTTTGCCGTTAGCCGTAAACGCACCTTTCCTGGACTTGGAAGATATGCTAGTTTGATAAAATGTGGAAGATTATTTTCCCATTTTTCAATTCTTTCTGCCAGCAAACTCTCTCCTACCCCATACGTTAAAATAGTTTTGTGCAATATAAATGGACGATTAAATCTTGCTATTAGTTTAGGTATAACCACCTCATTTATAATCTCTTTCATTTCATAAGGAACTCCAGGCAAAGAAATAAAAGTGGTGTTTTCTTTTTGAAGCCAAATTCCTGGTGCAGTACCAATTTTGTTAAAAAGAACTTCGCATTTAGAAGGCACTAATGCTTGATCTTTATTAATTTGAGATATTGGTCTTTTAAAGTATTCTTCTATCAGCGTAGTAACATGTTTTAAAACTGCTGCATCAACAACTAGGGTATCATCAAAGTATTCGCAAAGTGTTTTTTTGGTTATATCGTCTTTAGTTGGACCTAATCCTCCTGTTATAATTACTACTTCGACTTTGTTTTGTATGGAGGTAAGTGTCTCTAAAATATTTTGCTTGCTATCAGCAATAGAAATTATTTCATGCACCTCTATTCCTATTGTATTTAATGCTTTGGCAATATACGCCGAATTAGTATCTACAATTTGTCCTATAAGTATTTCGTCTCCAATGGTAATGATAGTTGCTTGCATTATACTTTTTTGCTCATTTATTATAAAGAAATAGTTTTACAGATTTTTACACGTTAAAATTCTTTTTGATTTCTACAATTGCTAGTTCAATTCTTTTTGACAAGCTCTTGTATATTTCTTTTATTTCTTTTTTTCGGTCTTCTTTTTTTGCCCAATTTTCTATTTGCAGTATTTCTTCAAAAGCAAATTCCATTCCAAGTAAATCTAGGGTTGGCTTTATTTTATGGGCATAACTGTAAGTATTCGTGTAATCTTTATTCTTAATTCCTTCTTTAATTGCTAATAAATCTTCTGGCACTTCTTGTATGAAACAATTTAGTATTTGAAGTACAAAATTGTTATCATCGTCTGCTATTGCATAAATTTTTGCTAAATTGTAATGTATTGCCATTATTTTACGTGTATTCTAAATATTTTTCTTTGTTCTATCATTCCTTCTAACACATCGTTTGGACTAACTTTTGCAACACCACTAGGAGTTCCAGTAAATAGTATATCGCCTATTTTTAGGGTAAAGAATTGCGAAACATACGAAATTAATTCATCTATTTTCCATAACATTTGGGAGGTATTTCCTTTTTGAACAACCTCTCCATTGTTAGTGAGTGCAAAATTAATATTTTCTAACGAAGCAAAATCTTTTTTAGAAACAAAATCACCTATAACCGCAGATCCGTCAAATGCTTTTGCTTTTTCCCAAGGAAGTCCTTTATTTTTTAAAGTATCTTGTAAATCTCTTGCTGTAAAATCTATCCCTACACTTATTTCGTCATAGTAATTTGGTGCAAACTTAATGTCTATGTATTTTCCTACTTTGTTAATTTTAACAATAATTTCAATTTCGTGATGAATTTCGTTACTGAATTCTGGGATTACAAATGGGTGTTGTTTTAACAATATTGCAGAATCTGGTTTCAAAAAAACGACAGGTTCTTGTGGACGTTCGTTGTTTAATTCTGAAACATGTTCTGAATAATTTCGTCCAATACAAATTATTTTCATTTACTTTTATTCTGTTTAAAATTAGTACTAAACAATGCAATATTCTTACAGAAATTGTCGTTATTTTGTATTTAACTTTCGAAGTTTAATAGCGGTAAGCACCTTTTTAGTATATAACGGAAAATCGGCATTTTGCATCCAGCTGTAATATCCAGGTTCTGTTTCCAGGATTTTTTCTACTCTTGCTCCTTTATGCTTTCCGAAGGTAAATATTTCTTGATTATCTTTATCAAAGGCTATCATTCCTGCAAAATCAGCTATTTTTTTTCTAGTTGAAAATTCGGAGAGAGACTTTGTATCATTTGTTAAATTTGAATACCTGTCTAGCTGTGCTTTTAAAATTTCGTAGGTTGCAAGGGTATCAGCTTCGGCAGTGTGGGCATTTTCTAAACTTTTGTTACAATAAAATTGAAAAGCAGCACCTAGAGTTCGTTCTTCCATTTTATGAAAAATAGTTTGTACATCTACCGAAACTTTGTTTTTCATATCAAAATCTACTCCAGCACGAAGCAATTCTTCTGCTAATAATGGAATATCAAAACGGTCGGAATTAAAGCCTGCTAAATCAGAATCTTTAATCATGGCATGAATTTTAGGGGCTAACTCTTTGAATATTGGTTCGTTAGCTACTTTTTCATCTGTAATTCCATGTACTGCAGTTGTTTGAGGTGGGATTGGAATTGTTGGATTTACCAACCATGTTTTACTTTCTTTGTTTCCGTTTGGAAAAACTTTTAAGATAGAGATTTCTACTATTCTGTCTTTTCCTATATCTATACCTGTTGTTTCTAGATCAAAAAAGCAAATAGGTTTATTTAGTATTAGTTCCATTTTGTAACTTTAAAATCTTCTTATTGAACTAAGATTTGTTGTTTTTTGTTAATTTATATATTTGTTTTAAATATCTCTGTTTAAGTCAAATGCTTCTAAGTAATCTGCAACTCTTTTCACAAAAGACCCTCCCAAAGCACCATCTACCACTCGATGGTCGTAACTGTGAGACAAGAACATTTTTTGACGGATTCCTATAAAATCTCCTTCTGAAGTCTCAATAACAGCTGGCACTTTTCGTATAGCTCCAAGTGCTAGTATTCCTACTTGTGGTTGGTTAATAATAGGAGTGCCGAAAACGCTTCCAAAAGTACCAACATTAGTAACTGTGTAAGTGCCACCTTGTGTGTCGTCTGGTTTTAATTTTCCTGCCTTTGCTCTGTTTCCTAGGTCGTTTACCGCTTTAGCCATACCAACAAGGTTTAACTCATCAGCATTTTTAATTACTGGAACAATTAGGTTTCCGTTAGGTAGAGCTGCTGCCATTCCTAAATTTATATTTTTCTTTTTAATGATATATTCTCCATCTACCGAGATATTCATCATTGGAAAATCTTTTAAAGCACGAGCTACGGCTTCCATCATTATTGGAGTAAAGGTTAATTTTTCGCCTTCTCTTTTTTCAAAAGCATCTTTAACCTTATTTCTCCATTTTACAATATTTGTTACATCTACCTCAATAAAGGATTGTACATGTGCAGAGGTTTGTACCGAAGCAACCATGTATCCTGAAATAAGTTTTCGCATTCTGTCCATTTCTATAATTTCGTCTGCACCATTTACAGACACTGGAATTTCTTGCTTTACAGCAATTGGTTCTTGAATTATAGTAGTGGCAACGGTTTTAAATTCTGGCTTTATAGTTTTAGGGATTTCTTTTCGCTCTGCAACAAATTTCAAAATATCTTCTTTTGTTACTCTACTTTCTTTTCCTGTCCCTACAATTGCATCTAATTCTTGTAGTGTTACGTTTTCTTTTTTGGCAATATTTTTAACTAATGGGGAAAAGAATTTTATAGAATTAGAAAAATTAGGTGTCGTTATTTCTTCTTTCAACTCCGAAATTTCATTTTCTATAATTACTACTTCTGGGATATCTGTGGTAAGCAAAGGTTGTTCTGTTATAGCACCTAAAACTTCTATAATTGCAATAGTTTCGCCAACTTTTACCAAATCATCTTTCTTAAATAGTTGTTCTATTAATATTCCCGAAACTTCGCTTGGGACTTCACTATCTACTTTATCGGTAGCAATTTCTAGTACGGCTTCGTCTAGAGCAATTTTATCTCCTACTTGTTTTAACCAATTTGTAATAGTTGCTTCTGCAACACTTTCTCCCATTTTTGGAAGTTTTAGTTCAAATCTTGCCATATAATTTTTCTTTAATAAGAAATTTTTTAGTAATAATACAAAAATAATACTTTTAATGGTTCTTTTTAGATAATTTGCAAAATTATTTACAACTGTATTATTTCTCCTTGATTGTTTGCATGATTGCTGCCTATTAAATAATTACCAGTTGGAATGTAATTTTTATAGGTTATATTTTTGCTTTTATGTTTTTCCATAAAGCGTATAATTTCCAAAAAACTACAATCGGATATATTGAAAACGACTTCTATGTTTTGTGTTTTCAAATTTACAAAATCGTCTAAACTTGTTAAATATCGCACATTTTTATCCGTCAGAATATGGAGATTATTTTTAGAAAAAATCACGTATTCGTGTATTTCAGTTTTTTTGTTTTTTTGTTGATTTAACTTAAAAAGGCTGAAAGAAAAGCTTCCTATTTGCATAAAAACATCAAAAAAAAGCGATTTATTAAAATGTTTTTTGTAAAAAAATTGCATCGCTTCGCTAAATCTTTTCAAATATAATTTGTCTCTAACAGTGCTTTCCCCTTTATAATGAATAACGTTTGTTTCATGGAAATAATAGTTATCTTTTTTCAATAACAAGAGCATATAAGATAAATCTATATCATCAGAATACATAAAGCAATTCTCATCAAATCCTCCTACTTGTTCGTACAATTGCTTTTCTAGCACCATAAAAGCTCCAACTAAGACATCTACTTTTCCCGTTTGATTGGGCTGTAAATGTGAGGCATAATATCTGGAGAATACGGAGATATTCGGAAACCATTTATATAATCCTGAAATTTTTGTAAAAGCAACCCATGGTGTTGGGATACCACGTTTGCTTTCGGGCAAAAAATTTCCAGTACCATCTTGCAGTTTGCAACCTATAATTCCAACATTTTCTTTTTTTTCTGCGAAAGCTAGAATTTTAAGAAACGTATCTTCGGCAACTATCGTATCTGGGTTTAGAATACAAACATATTTGCCTTTTGCCTTTTGTACTGCTATATTATTTCCTTTTGGAAAACCTAAATTACTATTGTTTTCTATCACGGTAATTTCTGGGAACAATGTTTTTATCCTTAAAACACTGTCATCGACAGAGTGGTTGTCTGCGATAATAATTTCGGCATCAAGGTTTGTAATTGCTTTTTGAACGCTCAAAACACATTGTTCTAAAAAATAGCGTACATTATAATTCAGAATAATAATTGACAGTTGCATAATGCAAATTTACACATTTTATAAGATGCTTTGGTATGATAATGCTTTAAAATTGCTTACAAAAAAGTGAAAGCGCTAATTTTTATAGGTATAATTACCAATTTTAAAACTACTTTTGTAAAAAAATATATCGTGAATTATCTTTCGGTCGAAAATATCTCTAAAAATTACGGAGAACGAGTTTTATTTGAAAACATTTCTTTTGGTATCAATAAAGATCAAAAAATTGCATTTATTGCCAAAAATGGATCTGGAAAAACTACCATTATGAATATGCTAAATGGAATTGATGTACCAGATACTGGAAAAATTGTGGTGAGAAAGGACATAAAAATGTCTTTTTTGTCGCAAAATAATAATTTGCAAGAAGAATTATCTATTGAGGAGAGTATTTTTGCTTCCGATAACCCAATTTTGAAAGTATTAGAAAACTACGAAAAAGCATTAGAAAATCCAGAAGATGAAGCAAAATATCAAAAAGCATTTGATGATATGGACAGACATAACGCTTGGGATTTTGAAACACAATACAAACAAATTTTGTTCAAACTAAAATTGGAAGATGTTAAACTGAAAGTTAAAAATCTTTCGGGTGGACAAAAAAAGAGACTTTCTCTCGCAATTATACTAATTAGCAAGCCAGATTTGTTAATTTTAGACGAACCGACAAACCATCTGGATTTAGAAATGATAGAATGGTTGGAAAATTATTTCGCAAAAGAAAACTTAACCTTATTTTTAGTAACACACGACCGTTTTTTCTTAGAACGTGTTTGCAACGAAATTTTAGAATTAGACAATGGAAAATTATATCCATACAAAGGAAATTATTCCTATTATTTAGAAAAAAAAGAAGAACGACAGCTCTCCGAAAGTGCATCGATAGATAAGGCTAAAAATTTATTTGTAAAAGAATTAGAATGGATGAGACGCCAACCCAAGGCAAGAACTTGCAAAAGTAAATCTAGGCAAGACGACTTTTATACCATAAAAGAAAAAGCACAAAGCAGAAGAAAAGAGAATGTGGTGGAGTTAGAAATAAATATGGAACGAATGGGTAGTAAAATCATAGAGCTACTTAAAGTAAACAAACAGTTTCATGAAAAAATTATTCTGAAAGATTTCTCTTACTCCTTTCAGCGAGGAGAACGTATTGGAATTATAGGAAAAAATGGCACAGGAAAATCTACTTTTTTAAATATTTTAACCCAAACAACCATTCCCGATTCAGGAAAAATAATTATTGGCGATACCATAAAAATAGGATATTACACCCAAAGTGGAATAAATCCAAAACCCAACCAAAAGGTAATAGATATTATCAAAGAATATGGCGAATATATTCCGCTTACTAAAGGTAAAATTATTTCTGCGTCACAACTATTAGAACGCTTTTTATTTGACGCAAAAAAACAATACGATTTTGTCGAAAAATTAAGTGGAGGCGAACTGAAACGCTTATATTTATGTACTGTTTTAATTCAGAATCCAAATTTTTTAATTCTTGACGAACCAACAAATGATTTAGATATTATAACCCTTAATGTACTAGAAAATTTCTTACTAGATTTTCCAGGAAACCTATTAGTAGTTTCACATGATAGATACTTTATGGATAAAATTGTAGATCATTTATTTGTGTTTAGAGGAGAAGGTGAGGTAGAAGATTTTCCAGGAAATTATTCCGATTTTAGAGCCTATGAGGATAGTGCAGACATTGTGCAAAAAGAAGAAAACAAGGAGCTAAAAAAAGAATGGAAACAAAACAATACATCAGGGAATTTAACCTTTAACGAGCAAAAAGAGTTTCAGAAAATTGAAAAAGAAATCAAAAATTTAGAGTTGCAAAAAATAGCCATCGAAAATCTTTTTTCTAATGGAGAAATTCCCGATAGTGATATTCAAAATCAAGCAAACAAACTCCAAGCAATTCTTGAAAAAATGGAAATAAAGGAAGAACGCTGGTTCGAATTAAGCACCAAATTGGAAGGCTAATCCACAAAAAAATAATACCCATTTACAACTATGATTCAAACTGTTTTGCATAAGGTATTTTCTTATTTAAAGTTTTTTTGGAAGTCTAAAAACGAACATGGTGTGCATTCTCCTTTTGTTTTTGAACTAGTTACAAAATGTTTTTACGACAAAAAAAAATATCCTGAATATAAACTTATAAATGAGTATCGAAACAAACTTTTAGCAAACAATAATACCTTAGAAGTTACTGATTTTGGTGCTGGCTCTAAAGTTTTTAACAGCAATACCCGAAAAATTTCTTTAATTGTGAAAAACGCAGGCATATCCGCAAAAAAAGCATTATTACTGTATCGAATTGTTCAGTATTTTAAACCCGACACCGTTTTAGAAATAGGCACTTCGGTAGGATTAGCAATTTCTGCAATTTCGGTTGCAAGTAGTAATTCTAAAATTACCTCATTAGAAGGTTGCAAGCAAACGCAAACTGTTGCAAAAAATATGTTTCAGGAATTTGGTTGGGAAAACACACAATTCATAACAACCGAATTTTCTGTTTTTTTTAAAAATCCAGATTTAAAAACTAAAAAATACCAGCTTATTTACTTTGATGGTAATCATTCCAAAAAAGCAACTCTGGATTATTTTGAGCAATTATTACCAACCGTAAGCAATGAATCTGTATGGATTTTTGATGATATTCATTGGAATAAAGAGATGGAAATTGCTTGGGAAATAATACAAAAAAGAGCAGAGGTTTCCGTTTCTATCGATATTTATCAATGGGGACTTGTCTTTTTTAGAAAAGAACAAAGAAAAGAACATTTTGTAATTAGAGTTTAACATTAAGGGACTCTGTTTCCCACACTTTCTGTCCACAAAGCAAACCAATCTTCCGTGTCTAATATAAATGATAATGCAAGTGCCGATTGTTGTATTCTAACCAAATTTGTAGTTCCTATAACAGGCATGATTCCTGCTGGGTGTTGCACAATCCATGCTAAAAGAATAGCGTGTTTTGGAGCGTTGTATTTATCTGATAAAACATCTAAAAGTTGATGAATACGTTCATTTTGAGGATTGCTTTCTTTAAAAACAGTTCCTAGTGGATTCCAAGCCATTGGTACAATTTGACTCCTTTGCATATAATCCAAGCTTCCGTCTAGCATTGCTTGGAATTGGGTGATAGAAAACTGAATTTGGTTGTACTGAATTTCTACTTTTTGTTGCACCAATTGGGTTTGAGATGTTGTAAAATTAGAAACACCAAAAGAAAGTATTTTTCCGTCTTTTTTCAATTGTTCTATAGCCTCGGCAATTTCATCAGCTTGCATTAGTGGACTTGGTCTATGGAGTAACAAAAGATCCAAATAATCTGTTTGTAAATTTTGCAAAGAATTTTCTACAGATTGTAGGATACTTTTTTTGGAATAATCGTAATGTTTTACTTTAAAATTTGTATTTGAGCATATCATTTGAATACCACATTTTGAGATAAATTGCACTTTTTCTCTACTAATCAAGGATTTTTTAAAAGCCACTCCAAATTGCTTTTCGGTAGTGTAATTTCCATAAATAGCAGCGTGATCAAAGGTTGTAATATTATTTTCTAAACAAGTATTTAATGCTAAAACTAAAGCGTTAGTATCCATGTTTTCTCCCCACATTCCCCAGTTCATTGTTCCCATAACAATTTTAGAAAACCCCATTTTATACGCCATTTCAAAATAATTAAAATTAAAAAACATGGTAAAAATAATCAAAAAAGGTCTATTTTGTTAAAAAATTATAAAAGCAATCATAAAAGACACTTAAAACAGAGTTGGAATCATAATTTTTAACCATTTTTTAACAGCATACTCTTTAAAAAAATGGCAAATTGCACCATCAAATAACCTTAAACAATTTTTACCTCTATAAATTTAAAAAAAATGGAAGAAAATACAGCAACCTTAGACATTAGAGCAATCAATGAAAAGATAGAAAGAGAAAGTGCTTTTATTGATTTGTTAACATTAGAGATGAACAAAGTAATAGTAGGACAAAATCACATGATTGAACGCTTACTTATTGGATTGTTAGGGCAAGGACACATCTTGCTAGAAGGAGTTCCTGGACTAGCCAAAACTTTGGCAATAAACACACTTTCGCAGGCAGTTCATGGGTCGTTTAGCAGAATACAGTTTACCCCAGATTTGCTTCCAGCAGATGTAGTGGGAACCATGATATACAACATGAAGCAAAATGAATTTTCTATTAAAAAAGGACCAATATTTGCAAATTTTGTACTTGCAGACGAGATAAATAGAGCACCCGCAAAGGTACAATCTGCTTTGTTAGAAGCCATGCAAGAAAAACAAGTTACTATTGGAGATACTACTTTTAAATTAGACAAACCATTCTTGGTTTTAGCTACACAAAACCCTGTGGAACAAGAAGGTACATACCCATTACCAGAAGCACAAGTAGATCGTTTTATGCTTAAAACCGTAATTGATTATCCAAAAATGGAAGATGAAAGAATGGTAGTGCGTCAAAACCTAAAAGGAAGCTATCAAAAGGTAATTCCTGTTGTATCGGTAGAGCAAATTTTGCGTGCACAAGAAGCAGTTCGAGAGGTGTATATGGACGAGAAAATAGAAAAATATATTTTAGATATAATTTTTGCTACAAGATATCCTGAAAAATATAAATTAGAATCTTTAAAACCATTAATTAGCTTTGGGGCATCTCCACGTGGAAGTATTAATCTTGCCAATGCAGCAAAATGTTATGCTTTTATAAAACGTAGAGGATATGTAATTCCAGAAGATGTAAGAGCTGTAGTACACGATGTTTTACGTCATAGAATTGGCTTAACCTATGAGGCAGAAGCAGAAAATGTAACAACAGTAGATATTATTAATAAAATTATAAATGAGGTAGAAGTGCCTTAAAAAGGGATAAGGCAAAACCCAAAAGCCGCTAGTAAAACTGCTAATGCCTAATGTCTTAAAAAATGGATACAAAAGAATTACTGAAAAAAGTACGAAAAATAGAAATTAAAACCAGAAGATTAAGCAATCATATCTTCTCGGGTGAATACCATACTTCTTTTAAAGGCAAAGGAATGACCTTTTCTGAAGTGCGACAATACCAATATGGAGATGATATTAGAGATATAGATTGGAATGTAACCGCTAGGTATAACGAGGCACATGTAAAAGTTTTTGAAGAAGAACGAGAACTTACCATGATGCTCCTTGTAGATATTTCTGGTTCTGAAAGCTTTGGAACAAAAAATCAGTTAAAAAATGAAATAATTACTGAAATTTCGGCAACTATGGCATTTTCGGCAACGCAAAATAATGATAAAATTGGTTTAATCCTTTTTACAGACGAAATAGAATTATATATTCCTCCCAAAAAAGGAAAATCGCATGTTTTACGCATTATTAGAGAACTTATAGAATTTGAACCTAAAAGCACTAAAACAAACATTTCGAATGCCCTAAAATTTTTGTCAAGCATTCAAAAAAAGAAAGCAATTGTATTTGTGATTTCAGATTTTATTACTGAAGATGACTACGAAAAAACATTAAGAATAGCTGGTAAAAAACACGATGTTACTGGAATTCGAGTGTATGATAATAGAGAAGAAAAAATAATAAACGTAGGTCTTGTACCTATGCAAGATGCCGAAACTAATGAAGTTATGTGGGCAAACACAAGCTCTAAACAAGTTAGACTAGAATATGAAAAAGAATACCAGAGAAAAGTAGCCAATTTTGCAAGCATATTTTCTAAATGTGGTTCTGGAGTTGTAAACACAAGAGTGGATGAGAATTATGTAAAAAAATTATTAGGGTATTTTAAATCCAGATAAATTCCTAAAAAAAATATTTTTTATAAAGTAAAAAAAATGAAACTTAAAATTTATATATTATTTCTATTTGCCGTAACTACTGTTTTTGGGCAAGCTGTAAGCACCTCAATAGATACTACTCAAAATAAAATTGGAGCACAATTTACCCTAACATTAAAAGCAAAAGCCCCTTCAAATAGTATCATTATTTTTCCGAAAAACAAATCGTTTGGAAAATTAGAAGTTATAGAATCCTATCCAATAGATACAATAAAAGAAGACGATACTTTTGAATTGATTAAAAAATATGGCCTCACACAATTTGATTCTGGCAAATATGTAGTGCCAAGACTTCCTGTCATCATTAACAAAAAAATCTTCCTTTCGGATAGTATTGGCATTTTAGTACAAGATGTTAAAGTAGACACCTTAAAGCAAAAAATGTATGATATAAAACCTATTATGCAAGTAAAACCACCTAGTACAAGCTGGTGGATTTATATAATAATAGCAATAATTATTATAGGATTGGCATTTTTAGGCTATTGGCTTTATAACAAATATAAAAAACAAGAAGTAAAAGAAATAGTGTATAATTCTCCAATAGAAAAAGCGATAAGTCTATTGCAACTATTAGAGAAAAAAGAATTAGTAAACAAAGGAGAAATAAAAGAATATTACTCGGAATTAACCGATATTACTAGAGATTACATTGAAGAAGTAATCGAAATTCCCGCTAAAGAAAGTACCACAGCAGAACTTATTACTGCTCTGAGAGAAACTTCCACCAAAAAGAAACTAAAAGTAACTAAAGAGACTCTTATTAATTTAGAGAAAGTATTAAAGCAAGCCGATTTAGTAAAATTTGCCAAAGTTAAACCGCTTGATTTTGAAATTGAAGCAGATAAAGAGCGAATTCAAAAAACTATTTTAACACTAGACAAAGCAATTCCTGTGGTGGTAGATGAAACTAGCAAAAAATGGGAACAACAACAGCTAAAACTAAAACTAAAACAAGAAAAAAATAAGAAAAAAAGAGCAATTGTAGCAACTCTTGTTGGTATTATAATCCTTGTCATAGCATACACCATCTACATCAAAGGTTTTGATTACGTAAGCAACGGATTTTCAGGATATTCTACAAAAGAGCTTTTAAATAAAAAATGGATAAAAAGTGAATACGGAACTCCATCTATAATTATAGAAACCCCAGAAGTATTAACCAGAGTAAACACAACAAAAGAAGTACAAAGCAATCCAATACTCAAAAACGAACAGTTATTTATCTTTGGAGAAATCACAAAAAACTTTTTTGTAGCATTATCAACCACCGAATTTAAAGAAAAAAAAGAAATTAATTTAGAGGAAGCACTAGATAGCACCTTGAAAAAAATAGAGCAAATTGGTGCAAAAAATATCATCTCTAAAAAAGAAGATTTTTCTACAGAACAAGGAATAAAAGGAATAAAAGCCTTTGGAACATTTCAAACTATGCAAAATCAAAAAATGTATTACGAAATTTTATTATTTAGTCAATCTGGTGGTTTGCAACAAATTATGATTTCTCATCAGGAAGGAAATGAAAATGCCCAAAAAATAACAGAAAGAATTTTTACCTCTGTCGAATTAAAATTAGCCAATTAAAATGAATGATATCACCTTTTTAAATCCTGAATTTTTCTGGTTCTTTTTAACATTACCATTTGCAATTGTTTGGCATTTTTACAAAAAGAACGAAGAAAAACCAACCCTAAAAATTAGTTCCCTACAAGGTTTTAAAACAAAAACTTCGAGCATTGCAAAATTTCGTCCAGTGCTATTTACTTTAAGATTAGTAACATTATCCTTGGTTATAATAGCACTTGCAAGACCTAGAACAGTAGATATTAGCAACAAAACAAACTCTACTAATGGAATTGATATTGTAATAGCATCAGACGTATCTGGTAGTATGCTAGCAAAAGATTTAAAGCCAAACAGACTGGAAGCCTTAAAGAATGTTGCATCCTCTTTTGTAAAAGAACGAATAACAGATAGAATAGGCATTGTTGTTTATGCCTCCGAAGCTTATACAAAAGTACCCGTAACTAATGACAAACCAATGGTTTTAGAAGCAATAAAAAGCATAGAGTACGACAACGTGTTGCAAGATGGAACTGGAATTGGAATGGGTTTAGCAACAGCTGTAAACCGACTAAAAGATAGCCAAGCAAAAAGCAAAGTTATTATTTTAATGACAGATGGAGTAAACAATGCAGGCTTTATAGAACCTGTTATGGCATCAGAAATGGCTAAAGAATACGGAATAAAAGTATATACAATAGGAATTGGAACAAACGGAAATGCAATGTTCCCATATGCTTACGCTCCAAACGGAAAAGATTTTTTATTCAAGATGATGCCAGTACAAATTGACGAAAAACTTTTAAAAGAAATTGCACAAAAAACAAACGGAAAATATTTTCGAGCACAAGACAATACTGGTTTAGAAAAAATATACCAAGAAATTAACAAGCTAGAAAAAACAAAAATAGAAGAATTAAAATATGTTAATTACGACGAAAAATACAGACCTCTATTATGGCTTGCAGGCTTTCTGCTCCTTTTAGAAATTGCACTTCGTAACACACTATTTAAAAGCTTTATTTAAAAAACACAAAAGAATAAACTCAAATGTACCAAATAGATCAACCCACCTATTTTTATCTATTACTATTATTACCAATAGTAATAGGAGCATATTTATATATCGAAATATGGAAAAGAAAAAAACAAAAAGAATTTGGTGATATAAAATTAATTCAAATTCTAAGCCCTGAAAAATCAAATTTTAAACCCATCTTGAAAATAGGAATAATTCTATTAGCACTAGCCATGGGAATAATTGCCTTGGCAAATCCAAAAATAGGAACAAAAGTAGAAAAAGTAAAAAGAGAAGGAATAGATATTGTATTTGCAATAGACATTTCTAAAAGTATGCTTGCCGAAGATATTGCCCCAAATAGACTAGAAAAGAGTAAACAATTAGTCTCACAAATAATCAACAACCTTGGTAACGACCGAATTGGAATTATAGCATATTCAGGAAGTGCCTTTCCTGTACTGCCATTAACAACCGATTATAGCATGGCTAAAATGTTCCTACAAAGCATGAATCCTGGCATGATATCCTCTCAAGGAAGCAATCTAGATGAAGCGATAAAACTGTCCGAATCTTATTTTGAAGGAAGTTCCAATACAAGCAAACTAATGATTTTAATCTCTGATGGAGAAGACCACTCGGAAGGAGCAAAAAAAGCTGCCGAAGATGCAAAAAAAATGGGATTAAAAATAATTACCATTGGGGTTGGTACAACCGCAGGTGGACCAATTCCATACAGAATAAATGGAACTATCGAAAGTTATCATATAGACAAATCTACTAATTCAAGAGTAATCACAAAATTGAAACCCGAAGCACTCAAAGCTATTGCAAAGGCTGCAAATGGTGGCTATATTAATGGAAATAATACCAAAGACGTGGTAGATTTTGTAAAAAAAGCACTAAATAACATTCAAAAAAAGGAATTTGAGGCAACAGAAGTGGCAAACTATCAATCGCAATTTCAATGGTTTTTAGGAATCGGATTTTTCTTATTACTACTAGATGTGTTTTTATTAGAAAAAAAGACAAAATGGGTTCAAAAACTAGACTTATTTAACGAAAAAAATAAATAATGCACTTATGAAAAATATTTTTTATATAGCAACACTATTAATCTTTGCGAATATGTATTCGCAACAAAAAGACTTTAACCTACCTAAAGGTAATAAAGAATATGCAAAAAAAGAGTATGCAAATGCCGAAGCTGATTATAGAATTTCTAAATTTAATAATGAAAAAAGAGCTTCTGCTACCTATAATTTAGGAAATTCTATTTACAAGCAAAACCAATCCGATGAAGCCCAAATTGCCTTTGCAAAAACGATAAGCATTGCCAAAGACAAACAACAGAAATTTGCAGCATATCACAATATTGGTAATACATACATGAAAGATAAAGAGTATGGAAAAGCAGTAGAATCTTATAAAAATGCCCTTAGAAACAATCCGAAAGATAACGAAACAAGATACAATTATGCATTAGCTAAAAAAATGCAAAAAGACAATCCAGAAAAAAAAGACGATAAGAAAGACAAAAATAAGGATAAAGATAAGGATAAAAAAGACAAACCAAAAGAAGGAAACGATAAAAAGGATAATCAAGGTAAACCAAAAGAAGACAAACAAAAACCACAACCACAACAAGGAGGTGCATCACAAGAAAAAATGAAAAACTTGCTTGATGCCGTAAATAACGAAGAGAAAAAAGTACAAGAAAAAGTAAATGGGAAAAAAGTAAAAGGCTCTCCTACCGAAAATCAAAAAGATTGGTAAATTCAAACAAAAAATAAATTTGTATTGCTTTAAAATGAAAAAATATTTAATAATTACCCTATTTGCCATTCAAGGAATTGTTGCACAAGTTCAATTTGTTGCACAAGCAAGCAAAACCTCATTAGGAATTAATGAACGCCTACGAATAGACTTTGCAATGAATGAAGATGGCGATAATTTTACACCACCAAACTTTGAAGGATTTAGAATAGTTGGTGGACCAAACCAATCGGTAAGTTACCAATGGATTAATGGCAAAAAATCATTTGAAAAAACCTATTCCTACTTTTTAATGCCTTTAAAAAAGGGAAGTTTCGTAATAAAAACTGCTACAATAGAAATTAATGGTCAAATATATAAAACAAACCCAATCAAAGTGACCATTGGGAATGCAGTTGCAGAAGAAAGAGATCCTTACGACCCATATAATCCGTATCCTCAAAATATACAACAACAATATAAAGGAAAAGAGGGTGTACACCTTGTAGCAGAAATATCTAACAGCAATCCATTTGAGAATGAACCAATTACAGTGGTGTATAAAATTTATGTAAGCAACAGAACATCGGTTGGAGGTTGGAGCGAACTAGAAAGTCCAAAGTACAAAGACTTTTGGAATCAGAATATAGATATAAAACAACTTCATGTATCACAAGTAAAATTTAAAGGTGAGAATTATCGATGTGCTATTTTAAGAAAAACCATTTTGTACCCTCAAAAAACAGGAAAACTAGCACTACAACCTCTAACACTTGATGTGCAAGTAGAAGTTCCAACAGGAAGAGTGGATCCCTTTGGTAGAATGGAAATGTCGATGGGCACCAAAAAAATATCGGCTGGTGCAAACATTATTAATGTAAAACCATTACCTACTCCCGGAAAACCAGAACCCTTTAACAATGCGGTTGGAAACTTTGACTTTAAAGTAATTCCGTCTAAAACAAAACTAAAAAACGGAGAGTCTTTAGAGCTAAAAGTTTTAGTCTCTGGAAAAGGAAACTTAAAACTCTTTACTTTACCGAAACCAGTTTTACCGAGTTCGCTAGAAGTTTATGATCCAAAACATCAAGAAAATATTACTACTCCACTTTCTGGAATGCAAGGAGAAATATCGGACACTTATACAATTGTACCACAATACAAAGGAGTATATCCTATTAAACCATTAGAATTTACTTATTTTGATTTAAAAACCAAAACATACAAAAAAATATTTTCTAAAGCTATAAATATCGAAGTTCTTGATGGACCAACTATGGCTCAGTCAAAAAAAGCAGATGCTCCTTTTGGCGAAAATGAAACCAAAAAAGTTTTAGCTCCTTTTGGTAACATCCAACAAAAAACAGTATTTTCAATAATAGAAGAAAAAGACTTTTTAGGCTCTAATTTATTTTACACACTATTATTTTTACCATTTTTACTTATTCCAATTATAATATTTGTCCGAAATAAAAAAGAAGAACTAGATAATGATACTGTGGCAAATAAAACAAGATTATCAAATAAATTAGCCAAAAAGTATTTGTCGCAAGCTAAAAAACATCTTGGTAATAAGGAACTATTTTATGTGGCTCTAGAAAAAGCAATGCATAACTTTCTTAAAGCAAAACTACAAATAGAAACTACCGAGATGCGCAAGGATAAAATTAGCATTTTATTATTGGATAAAGGAGCAGACACCACTATGATTGATGCCTTTATTACACTTACCGAAAATTGTGAGATTGCACGATATGCCCCTGCTACAAAGGTTAGCATTAAAGAAGATTATGACAAAGCAGTTTCTATTATTTTAGAACTAGAAAAGCAACTAAAAAAATAAATTGGGTTTTACAACATGAAAAATATACTATTAACACTATTATTTATTACTAGTTATTCTTTTGCAATTCCAACTAACAATTCTAAAAAATTGTTTGAAAAGGCAAATAATTTATACAAAAAAGGAGCGTATGAAGATGCCATAACGCAATACAAATTAGTTAATAATCAAAAAGAAGAATCCGCTGCATTGTATTATAATCTTGGTAATTGCTATTACAAATTGCAAAAAGTTGCTCCTGCAATATATTATTACGAAAAGGCACTAATTTTAGAACCTAACAATAAACAAATTAGAACTAATTTAGAATATGCACAAAAGTTAAAAATTGATGAAATTCAAGAAGTGCCGAAAGTTGGTTTTTCAAAAATAATTCATACACTTACCTCCAGTTATCATTACAATACTTGGGGTTGGATTGCAGTAATATTTTCTGCCATTTTTTTATTGCTATTTTTGGGTTATTTTTTACTGCCTCAAACAAACGCAAAACGCATCTTTTTTGGACTTATGGCGTTAAGTTTGTTATTTACAGCTATAAGTGTTGCTGCTGGATTTTCGGAAAAAGAGTATTATATTGACAATAGACCAGCTATTGTTTTTCAAGAAATAGCAATTGTAAGAAAAGAGCCTAATGCTTCTGGCAAAGAAGTTACAAAAATCCATGCTGGCACAAAAATTTTTGTATTAGAAACACTAAATAACTATAAAAAAATAGAACTTTTAGATCAAACAAAGGGTTGGATTAATAAAAATGCGATTAAAGAATTATAATTTAGGAAATTTCTTTAACTCCTTTTACAAAAACAATTTTCATGAATAATTTTTGTCCTTCTTTTGTTTTAACCATCTGAAATTTTGGCGAAAGTATGGTAGCAATCAAAAATGCAGTAAGACCCAACCAAATTCCAGTTAAATTACTATAGGCATCTAGCAAATATTTAGAGGCAAAATAAAAAATAGCAAAGCTTGCAAAGTTATAAATAAAGGATTTAGTACTTTTAGACATCTTGTGTTGTGTTAGAATCTCCTATCTGAAATTTAGTACGCTTACTTCCCTCATACATTTCATATTTAACCAATCTCGCTTCTAAACTTCCGTTAAAAAGTTTTATTTTTCGAGAAGGTTTTAGTCCCACAAACTTCAATGCTTCTAAATTTGCTGTGATAAACCAAGCATTTGTATTGGGATAATTTTGCTTTAAGGTATCTCCTATTTCTCTATAAAAGCGTTCCATTTCAATATCCAAACGTTCTCCATAAGGAGGATTGAACAAAATATGCAGTTTTCCGAGAGTTTCTTTTTTGGTATCAAAAAAATTCTTTTGAGAGATAGAAATATACTCGTCAAGATTTGCATTTTTTATATTATCAATGGTTTTTTGCACTGCACTTGGAGCTTTATCATAGCCAGTAATCGTGTAATTAAAATCTTTCACTTTTTTAAGTAAAGAAGTCATTATATCGTCAAAAAGTGTGCTGTCCCAATCGTTCCATTTTTCAAAAGCAAATTCTTTTCTGTTAATATTTGCAGGAATTTGGCAAGCTATCATGGCAGCTTCCGCAAGAATAGTTCCAGAACCACACATTGGGTCTAAAAAATCGCTTTGCCCTTCCCAGCCAGACAATAATAACATACCTGCAGCAAGAACCTCGTTAATTGGGGCAATATTAGTTGCTGTTTTATATCCACGTAAATGCAAAGAAGCACCTGAGGAATCTAACGATACAGAAATTTGATCTTTATCTATATGAATATGAATTCTTAAATCTGGATAATCTTTGTCAATGCTTGGTCTTACCCCATCTTTTGCCCGAAATTGATCTACAATTGCATCTTTGCATTTTTGGGAAACAAACTGAGAATGTTTAAAGTAATCGGAATGTACTGTAGTATCTACAACAAATGTTTGGTTTGCACTTAAATAGTTAGACCAATTAATGTCTTGTATATTTTTGTATAATAAAGCATCTGTTTTGGCTCTAAAATAGTATATTGGCTTCATTATTTTCAGAGCCGTTCTTAAAGATAAATTAGCTTTATACATAAACCCTTTGTCTCCTTTAAACTGCACCATTCTAGTTCCCATTTCTACTTCCTGAGCACCTAATTGTTGCAACTCTTTGGCTAATATTTCTTCAAACCCAAAAAAGGTTTTGGCAATCATTCTAAAATTTTCCATTATTTATTGTCTAATACAATACCTTGCTAAAATTGTGTACAGGTAAATTATATATTAATGTTCTTTTTTTGCAAAAATACACTAAATTTGCACTTTATACTTTATTCAACTCATATAAAATGCAAGATTCTCTAAAAGATTTTTCTACAACAAATACAAACGTCTCTAAAAGCTGGTTTGCATCATGGTTTGACTCTCCATATTATCATATTTTATATAAAGATAGAAATTATAGAGAAGCCCAAGTTTTTATGGATAATTTAACGCATTATTTAAACTTACCAGAACAAGCCAGGATTGTAGATTTAGCGTGTGGAAAAGGGCGTCACAGCATATACCTTAACCAATTAGAATACAATGTTTTAGGAGTAGATTTGTCGCCAAACAGCATTGCCGAAGCTAGTAAAAATAGTAATGCTACTTTGCAGTTTCAGGTACATGATATGCGAGAACCACTAGCAGATAAATATGATGCTATTTTTAACTTATTTACTAGTTTTGGCTATTTTGACACAGACTCAGACAATTTAAAAATGTTAGCTTCTATAAAAGAAAATTTATCCGAATATGGTTTTGCAGTTATAGATTTTATGAATGTAAACAAAGTACTGGAAACATTAGTCCCGCAGGAGGTTAAAATAGTAGATGAAATAGAATTTAACATTACTAGACAACTACTAGACGGGTATATCCATAAAAATATTCAATTTAAAGTACAAGAAGAAACTTATTCATTTACCGAGAAAGTAAGAGCCTTTAATTTGCAAGATTTTGAAAAAATGCTAGAGGAATCTGGAATGTACCTATTAGATATTTTTGGAGATTATAAATTGTCTAAATTTCATAAAACAAAGAGCGACAGATTAATCTTAATCTTTAAATAATTTTACAAAAAAAATGGAATATTTACTCCCATTACTTTCTGTATTAATTGGTTTTTTTGTTGCAATTACATTAAAACCTACAAGTAAAAATACGATAAAACTATTACTTGCATTTAGTGGTTCCTTTTTGTTGTCCATAACAGTAGTTCATTTATTACCAGATGTTTACGAAAGACACAGACCACAAATTGGGTTGTTTATAATGGTAGGGATACTATTGCAAATTGTACTCGAATTTTTTTCGAAAGGAGCCGAACACGGGCATGTACATGGACATGGAAAAAATAAAGAAATGCCTTATGCATTGTTCATAAGTTTGTGTTTACATGCTTTTTTAGAAGGTTTTCCGGTAGAGCATCATCACAACTTAGCCATCGGAATTGCAATTCATCATTTGCCAATTGCCATCATTCTGACTTTGTTTTTTCTGGAAGCACAACTAAACAAAACAGTTCTTTTTGCTTTTATGGTATTTTTTGCTTTTATGACTCCTTTTGGAACATTATTATCTGGAAAATTACCATTTTTAGAAACTTATTACACAGAAATTACGGCAATTGTAATTGGAATTTTATTTCATATTTCTTCTACCATTATATATGAAAGCAATGAAGGACACAAATTTAACCTGACCAAAATTTTAATGATTATACTCGGTATTGTACTTGCTTATTTTGTATAATTTTTTAGTATATTTGGCAAAATAAAAAAAATAATTATGGGAATATTCTCTGCTCTACTAGGAAATGCTGGGACTGTTAGTCAAGAAAATTTATTAAAAGACTTTGGAAAATTATTAATAGAAAAGGAAAGCATCGAAATGGGTTTCAAACTTATTAGAGATACTTTTATATTTACCAACAAACGATTAATATTAATAGAAAAACAAGGAATTACAGGCAGTAAAATAGAATACAAATCTATTTTATACAAAAGTATTTCACGTTTTAGTATAGAAACTGCTGGCACTTTTGATTTAGAAGCAGAATTAAAAATATGGGTTTCTAGTGAGATAAATCCTAGTATTGTAAAAAGTTTTAACAAGTCTGTAAACGTATATGAAGTGCAAAATGTACTTGCTTATCATGTGCTAAATTAAATTTTATGGAATTTATTAAAATTACCGAACAAGAATCCAAATATAAGCATTTAGAAAAAATGTCTATCAAAGACTTGCTTTTATCTATAAATAAAGAAGACAAAACAGTTCCTGACGCAGTTGCAAATGCTTTGCCTCAAATAGAAAATTTAGTTGCCATTGTGGTTTCTAAATTAAAAGATGGAGGAAGACTTTTTTATATTGGAGCTGGTACTTCTGGGAGATTAGGAATTTTAGATGCGTCAGAATGTCCACCAACTTTTGGAGTTCCAGATTATTTAGTAATAGGAATAATTGCAGGTGGAGATAAAGCAATTAGAAAGGCAGTAGAAAATGCCGAGGATAGCACCTCACAAGCTTGGGCAGACTTAAATGAATTTGCTATTTCCACAAATGATGTGGTGGTAGGAATTGCTGCTTCGGGAACCACACCTTATGTAATTGCTGGTTTAGAAGCGTGTAACAAAAACAACATTACTACCGCTTGTATAACTTGCAATACAAATAGTCCTTTGTCTTTAGTTTCTAAATTCCCGATAGAAGTGGTGGTTGGACCAGAATTTGTAACCGGAAGTTCCCGAATGAAAGCTGGAACGGCTCAAAAAATGGTTTTGAACATGGTTACTACTACTACCATGATACGGCTTGGAAAAGTAAAGGGAAATAGAATGGTAGATATGCAACTCTCTAACGATAAATTGGTGGATAGAGGTGTAAAAATGATTATGAATGAAATTTCAATTGAATACAACGAAGCAGCCACATTGCTACAAGAACATGGTAATGTTAGAAAAGCAGTGGCATTTTATATAAATAAAAATGGGAACAAATAAAACGGTATTAAATAAAGGAATAAAAAAATTAATTGCTGCTTTTCCGTTGCTTTTTATTGGTCCTTCGGTAGTGTATAATGCCTTTATTAACAAAAATAATGCTTGGCATTACTTAGTTTTAGCAATTGGAATTGGGCTTTGCTTTTTAGCGATGTTTTTAATTTATAAAGGGATAATGTTAATTATTAGCAGTATGTTTGACAAATAGCCCTGATAGAAGTGAAAATCCTTTTTTTTGCATTTTTTAGCAAAAAAAGATTGTAACGGATAGCAGGACTGGTGTTTCTTAAAAGTGAAAATGCTTATTGCTCTAAAAAAATAAAATAATGAAAAAAAATACAATTCCGTTGGTTATGTTGCTTTTTGTGTTTGGTAGCTTGTATTCTTGTTATCAGCAAGAAAGAAAATGCAAAGATTTTAAGACAGGAAAATTTAGTTTTACACAAACAATTGATAATGTTAAAAAAACCTCTATTTTTACTAGAACAGGAAAAATGCAGATAGAAACATTTGATGGGAAAACCGATACCGCAGCAGTAAGATGGGTGAATGATTGTGAATGTATTTTGCAAAAGTTACACCCAAAGAACATGCTAGAGAAAAAGGCGATTGCCATGCGAATTTTAACAACAAACAAAAATACCTACACTTTTGAGTTTTCTTATGTTGGCGAGTCAAAAAAACAAAAAGGAATTGTAACAAAATTGAATTAATTACGTATAAATACCAAACCTTAAATATAAAAAATGGAATTATTACTAAACCCAGATGCTTGGATTGCTTTACTAACTCTAACTTTCTTAGAAATTATTTTAGGAATAGACAATATTGTTTTTTTGTCTATTGTTTCAGGAAAATTGAAAGCAGAAGACCAACCAAAGGCTCGTAAAATTGGGCTTTTGTTAGCAATGGTTTTTCGTGTTATATTGCTTTTTGGTATTACTTGGGTATTAGGTTTGCAGGAAACTTTATTCTCTATAAATATTTCCGTCTTCTCGGCACATGTAACTGGGCAAAGTTTAATTATTTTTGCTGGAGGTTTATTTTTGTTATACAAATCGGTATCTGAAATACACCACAAAATGGAAGCCGAAGAAGAAAATGAAAACGGGAAGTCTAGCAATACTCTTGTTGCGGCAATTATTCAAATTTCACTGTTAAATTTAGTTTTCTCTTTTGATAGTATCTTAACCGCAATTGGTTTAATAAGCATGAAAGATCAAGCCGAAGGAGGCTTTGGATATGAAGGGGCTCTTGCAATAATGATTCTTGCCATAATTATTTCGGTAATAATCATGATGATTTTTGCAGGACCTGTTAGCAAATTTGTAAACGAACATCCTACTATACAGATACTTGGATTATCTTTCTTAATACTAATTGGAGTAATGTTATTGGCAGAAGGTTCTCATCTAGCACACTTTAAATTTGGTAATGATGTAGAAGTAGGAATTATTCCTAAGGGATATTTATATTTTTCTATTTTCTTTTCTCTTTTTGTAGAATTTCTTAATTTACGTATGAAAAAAGGCAAAAAAGTAGTAAAATTAAACAATAACACTATTGTGGATAAAAAGTTAGAGGACCGCGATATTTTGAACTAATAATAACTGAAAAGTAAGACTTCTTAGAATAAATTTGCAGTAAACACAGATAATATTTCTTAAAAAAAGATTGCATCTTATGTAAAGAATAATAATATGACTAATCGAGAATTTGTTAAAGTTAAACAATATATATTTAGCAATAGTATAAGCAAGATAGAAATATTACTATTAAAAGCAAAAGAATTACTCTCGGAAAGAAACTTTATATATCTTGCTAGTGTATTAGTGGCAATATCTTGTGCTATTGCTGTAATGATTTTGAAGTTGTTTTCGCATTTTGTTTTTGTTTTTTCAAACAATGTAAATAGTTATTTAAAATTACCTTACATTAATAGCATTTTACCTATTGTTGGAATTATACTAACCGTTTTATTTGTAAAAAAGTTTCTAGACGGAAATATAGAAAAAGGCACCTCAAAGGTTTTGTATGCAGTAGCGAGAAAAAGAGGAATTATTCCTAAAAAGCAAATGTATGCACAAATAGTTACAAGCTCTCTAACCGTTGGACTTGGTGGTTCTGCTGGTTTAGAAAGTCCAATTGTAATTACCGGAGCCGCTTTTGGTTCTAACTTTGCACAACACTATCATTTATCCCAAAAAAATAGAATTTTGCTCCTAGCATGTGGTGTGGCGGCAGGAATATCTACCGCTTTTAACGCTCCTATTGCTGGGGTTTTGTTTGCAATAGAAGTTGTTTTGTCAGATGTAAGCATTGTGGCATTTATCCCCATAATGATTTCGGCAGCAACGGGAACACTCATCTCAGAAATTTTTCTAAAAGAAGCTGTTTTGCTAAACTTTGCACGAAAAGAGTTTTTTAACTTCTATAACATGCCATATTATATTATTTTAGGTGTTTTGTCTGGATTTGTCTCTATTTATCATGTAAGAACTTTTAGAAAAGTAGAATCGTACTTTCATACTTTTTCTAAAAATATTTATACAAAAGCAATTTTTGGTTCCTTGCTCCTAGCAATATTAATTTTCTTATTTCCACCACTATTTGGCGAAGGATATGAAAGCATCAAAACATTATCTACCGCTTATCCTGGAAAAATACTAGAAAACACCATTTTAAAAGGTCAAATAGATAATTCATGGGTTTTGCTTTTATTTATAGGAATTATAACTTTTATAAAGGCTATCGCTACAGGAATCACGCTAGGCAGTGGTGGAAATGGTGGTAATTTTGCTCCCTCACTGTTTGTAGGCTCATATTTAGGATTTTTTTTAGCAAAAACTATTAGCTTGCTAGGAATATCACCTAATATTCCCGTGGCAAATTTCACGATTGTGGGCATGGCTGGAATTTTAAGTGGGTTATTTCATGCACCACTAACCGCTATATTTCTAATTGCAGAAATAACAGGTGGTTATCAACTTATGGTACCTTTATTAGTAGTATCTTCTATTAGCTTTGCCATATCAAAAAAACATGAAAAACATTCTATGGATGTAAAAAATCTAGCCGATAAAGGAGAGGTTTTTACAGATGATAAAGACAAAAATATTTTGCAAAGCATTGACCTTAAAAAAGAAATAGATTGTACAATTGTATGTCTAAAAACAGAAAATCCTTCCAAAGAAAAACTGGAAAGTTTTATACCATTACTAGCCACAACAAATCAAGTATTCTATCCAGTTATAGCACCAAATAATCTCTTTCTAGGAATGGTAGAATTAAAAACTATCAAACAATTTTTACAAAATCCATATTCCATAAAATACACCACAATAGCGGAAGTAATTACCATACCAAACATAGTGGTGAAATTTGAAGACACCACAGAAATTGTTTTTGAAAAATTTGAAACCTCACAGCAAACAACCTTAGTGGTGATTAAAAGACAAGAGTTTTATGGTACAATATCTAAATTAACCTTGCTAGAAAAATATAGAGACAAACTAAAAGATTTAGTAATTGAATAAAACATTATAAACCATAAAGGAAAGTTAAAATAAGTATTTCATTCTGTAAAAAATAACTATTTTTGTAAAAAATAAAACATTGAACAAATCACTTGCAATATTCTGCCTAGTTTTACAGCTATTTATAACGAACACAAGTTGGTCGCAAGCAAAAAAACAAATTATAATTGAAGGTGCCGATTATTTAGATATTTCAGAAAGCGAAGTGCCAGGTGCTGTAGTGCTTACCGGCAACGTTCGGATTGTAGATGACGGAATTAGAATGACCTGTAACAAAGCCTATCATTTTACCAAAGAAAATTATGTAAAAGTATTTGGAAATGTACAAATGATTCAGGGAGATACGTTATTTATGAATAGTAAATATGCAGAGTATAACGGAAATACTAAATTTGCATTTGCAACAGGAAATGTAACTATGCGAGATCCAAAAATGACCCTTGCAACAGATACTATTAACTTTGACAGAAATTCGCAACAAGCTTATTACAACAGCTATGGAACCATACATGATCCAGAAAACACCTTGGTTAGCAAGTCTGGAAAATACTTTCTGAATCAGAAAAAGTTTCAATTTCAAACAGCTGTAACCGTTACAAACCCAAAGCAAACTATTAAAACAAATCATCTAGATTATTACACTAATTCCGGACACGCCTATGTTTTTGGTCCATCTACCATTACCTCAGCAACAAATACTATTTATACCGAAAAAGGATTTTATGACACCAAAAAAGGAGAAGGAAAACTACTTAAAGATTCTAAAATTACTTACAAAGACAGAATAATAGAAGGCGATGATATTTTTTATGAACAAAAAACAGATTTTGCCCGAGCAATAAATAATGTAAAAGTGATAGACACCATCAATCATTTTGTAGTAAAAGGAAATTATGCAGAAGTTTACAAACAAAAAGACTCGATGTTTATCACCAAAAAAGCAGTGGCAATTATGCTATTTGAAAAAGATTCTGTTTATTTTCATGCCAAAAAAATGGTAGTAACCGGAAAACCAGAAGACAGAATAATTAGAGGCTATAATAATGCTCGTTTTTTTAAAAAAGACATGAGCGGTAAATGCGATTCCATACATTTTAATCAAAAAAAAGGAATTACCCAAATGATAGGAAAACCAGTTTTTTGGAATGGAAAAAGCCAAATGACTGGAGATGTAATGTACTTAATATCCGACCCTAAAACCGAAAAAATAGATTCTTTAAAAATAATTAATAATGCATTTATAACTTCTAAAGACACTATTGGAGATGGATTTAATCAAGTAAAAGGACAGAATTTATTTGGAAAATTTAAAGAAAACAAACTCCACGAAGTAGATATTATCAAGAATACCGAAGTAATTTTTTATATGCGAAATGAGAAAAATGAACTCATTGGAATTAATAAAAACGTAAGCAGCAGCATAAATATGACACTGGACGGAAATTCCATAGAAACCATCACATTTTTCACCAATGTAGATGGGATTATTTATCCAGAAGAAGAATTGCCTCCAAATGCTAGAAAACTAAAAGGCTTTGTATGGCGTGGAGAAGAACAAATTCTTACCAAAGAGGATATTTTTCCTCCTGAAGAACTAATACAAAATGCAAAAATGCAAAAAGAAAAACTATCCAAACTAAAGGAAATAAATAGCCCTATGGAAGCCAGTAAGGAAACTTTAGAATATGACAAACAAAACGCGGGCAGAAAATCTAAAAAATAAATTATTGTACTAAATTGAAACAAGATTTTTATAAATACCAAGCACAAACTTCACCCTATCCGCTTGCAATGGAGGTTTCACACGCAAATGGAAGTTATATATATAATACTTCTGGGAAAAAATATCTGGATTTTGTAGCAGGAGTCTCCGCTTGCACACTAGGACACCAACACCCAAAGATAAAACAAGCTATTATAAATCAGTTAGACTTGTACTCACATGTAATGGTATATGGAGAATATGTACAAAATCCAGCCGTACAACTGTGCAAACTACTAGCAGAAAATCTACCTGAAGAATTAAACAAAACATATCTAGTAAATTCCGGCACAGAAGCAATAGAAGGAGCCTTAAAATTAGCCAGAAGAGTAACAGGGCGTAGCCAACTCATATCCTGTCACAACGCATACCATGGGAATACAATGGGAAGCATGAGTATTATGGGATTTGAAGAACGAAAACAAATATTTAGACCCTTAATTCCCGATGTCGATTTTATAACCTTTAACAACGAATCTGATTTAGAAAAAATAACCACAAAAACTGCAGCTATAATCCTCGAAACAATACAAGGTGGTGCAGGATTTATAAAACCCGAAAACAATTTTTTGCAAAAGGTAAGAAACAAATGTACAGAAGTAGGTGCGTTAATGATACTAGACGAAATTCAGCCAGGTTTCGGGAGAACTGGAAAACTGTTTGGTTTTCAAAACTATGATGTAGTTCCAGACATTCTAGTCATGGGAAAAGGAATGGGAGGTGGAATGCCTGTGGGAGCATTTACTGCAAATGCCTCTCAAATGGACTTATTAGCCGATAACCCAAAATTAGGACACATTACCACCTTTGGAGGACATCCAATTATTGCCGCAGCTTGCCTAGCAACACTACAAGAATTAACAAATACCTCTATCATGAATGAGGTATTAGTGAAAGAAAAATTATTTAGAAAATTACTAGTACACCCACTAATAAATGATATAAGAGGAGAAGGGCTAATGCTTGCTATAATGACTGATAGTCCAGAAATCACGAACAAAGTTATTTTTAAATGCCAAGAAAAAGGACTCATACTCTTTTGGCTTCTTTTCGAAGCTTGTGCCATACGCATAACACCTCCTTTAACCATCAGTTTGGCAGAAATAAAAATTGGCTGTGCCATAATTATTGAAGCTCTAAACGAAGTAGAAAATAATATTTAATTGTTAATTAAATTGTTTACAACATATACTAAAATAAAAAGAAAATATATTTCTAAAGCTTATTTTTATACTAGTAATTAATACTAATCTCAAACTATGCAATTGAGCCAAGAAGAAGAAGATTACAACAGATCTCTATCCAAATTTGAATCAATGATTAAAACCAATAAAGTTTTATTTTTTGATTCTGAAGAATTTGAAGATATAATTATGCATTACCTAGACATAGGCAAAACTGCATTAGCAAAAAAAGCTTTAAAACTAGGACTAGAACAACATCCAAACTCAACAGGATTAAAACTAGTACAAGTAGAAATGCTTATCTATGATGACAAGCTAGAAGTAGCTGAAAAAATACTAAACGACCTCTATTCTATAGAGCCTACAAACGAAGAAATATACATACAAAAAGCAAACATACACTCTAAAAAAGACAACCATTTAAAAGCAGTAGAATATTTAAAAATAGCTTTACAATACACAGAAGATTTTGCAGATGTGTATAATTTACTAGGAATGGAGTACCTCTTTTTAGACGAAGTAGAATTGGCAAAAGAAAATTTTATAAAATGTTTAGAATCTGACCAAGAAGAACAAGCAAGTTTGTATAATGTGGTGTATTGCTTTGAATTTCTGAGTCAAAATGAACAAGCAATTCAATACATAAACAAATATATAGATACCAATCCGTATAGCGAAATAGCATGGCATCAATTAGGGAGATTGCATTATGGGCTAAAACAATATGAGCAAGCATTACGAGCTTTTGACTATGCAACGGTAATAGACGATGAATTTTTAGGTGCTTTTATGGAAAAAGCTAAAACGCTAGAAAGACTAAAACGCTATCTTGAAGCCATCGAAAACTATAACGAAACAATCCGATTAGACGACCCTACCTCTTATGCACTACTAAGAATAGGCAAATGCTACGAAAAATTAGGGAATAACGTAAAAGCACTACAATTTTACAACCAAACCATTCATGAAGACCCTTTATTGGACAAAGGTTGGATTGCAATGACCGATTTTTATTTTCGTCAAAAAAACAACACCAAAGCACTCCATTTTTTAAACAAAGCAATTTCAATAGAAGAAGAAAACAAAACCTATTGGAAACGATATGCTACTATTACACAAGCACTTAATTTTTTTGAAGAATCCGAATATGGATATAGAAAAGCTATTGAATGTGGTGACAATCAGTTAGACACATGGATTTCTTGGGCAGATAGCTTACAACTTTTAGGAGAATTTGATGCTATTGTGCAAATTTTATTCCAAGCATCAAATTATTTTCCAGACAATAGCGAAATTGAATACAGATTGGCAGGGATTTATTTTATACTTAACGAAAAAGAAAAAGGAATTTATTATCTAAGCAACGCATTAAGAGAAGATTACAACAACAAAAAAATATTAGAAAATAAATTCCCTACCGTTTGGGAACAAAAAATAGTACAAGAATACGTCAAAATGTATCGTTTACAATAAATAACTAATGAAAAAACTTGGACTACTAGGAAAAAATATTAGCTATTCTTTTTCTAAAAAACATTTTACAGAGAAATTTATTGCCTCAAAAATAGAATCCGAATATTCCTATGAAAATTTCGATATAGAAAATATAACCCAATTTAAAGACATTTTACAAAAAAATCCAAATTTGATAGGTCTTAATGTAACCATTCCGTACAAAGAAACAATTATCCCGTTTCTAGACGATTGCAGCAAAGAAGCTAGAGAAATTGGAGCGGTAAACACCTTGAAAATCACAAAAAACAAGACAGTTGTAGGCTATAATACAGATTACTACGGCTTTTTAAAATCTTTACAAAAAACATTAAAACCGAATCATAAAAAAGCAATTATTTTAGGAACTGGTGGTGCCGCAAAAGCAGTTGCTTATGCATTAAAACAAATAGAAATTCCTACGGTATATGTTAGCAGTAGTGCAAAACCAAATTCTATAAGTTACCAAGACTTAAATCAAACCCTTTTTAACAAATATCAAATTATTATAAATTGCACACCAATTGGAACCTTTCCAAGTGTTGAAAATTTTCCACCAATACCCTATCACCTTATTAACAATACGCATTTTGCTTTCGATTTAATTTACAATCCTACACAAACACAATTTTTGCAAAAAGCAGCAAAACAAGGTGCAGATATACAAAATGGCTACGATATGCTTGTATTTCAGGCAGAAAAATCTTGGGAAATTTGGAACGAATAGCAAAAAAGATACAATTTTAAAACGGACAAATCCAACATTTACTACCAAAAATGGTTCACTGTAACTATTTTAGAATTTTGTTTTATTTATTAAAGTGTTTTTAGTAACTTCGGTGCCAAATAAATCCGTAAATATCCTGCACCATGCACGAAGAACAACATGATAACCTGCCACAAGCAGATGGAAATCAAATACAAGAAGTACTAATAGAAAACTCTGAAAATGTGAATTTTGCTGTTCAAAACATAGAAAATTTGAATGCCGAAAATAACGAAGAAGCAAATACGGAAGATATTCCAGAAATTCCGATGCAAAATTACGAAGAGTTAGACATAGAAAGCCTTGTGCAAAAACTTGAAAAATTAGTAGCCTTAGACACTTTTTTGCAAGTTAAAAATCATGTAGAAGAGATAAAATCTGTTTTTTTAACAAAATATAACCACTATATTGATAAGAAAAAAGAAGAATTTCTAGCAGAAAATACAGAAAAAGAAGATAATTTTGAATACCATTTTCCTTTAAAAGAAAAATTTGATAGCTTATATGCTACCTTTAGAAATAAAAAAAATAGTCATTTTAAAAATTTAGAAAATACTTTAAAAAATAACCTTGAAAATCGACTTGCAATAATAGAGCAATTAAAATCTCTTTTAAATTCTAGCCAAGACATTAAAGACAACTTAAAACAATTTAATGATCTTAGAGAAAAATGGAAAAATGCAGGTTCCATTCCAAAAGACAAATACAACCATGTTTGGAATAATTACCACTTTCATCTAGAAAATTTTTACGATTATTTACACTTAGATAGAGAAGCAAGAGATATAGATTTCAAACATAATCTGGAAGAAAAAGTAAAGATTATTACCAGAGCACAAGCATTAATTAACGAAGAAGATGTTGCCAAAGCTTTTAAAGAATTGCAATTATTACACAAACTTTGGAAAGAAGATATAGGGCCAGTTTCGTCAGAATTTAGAGAAGATATTTGGAATGCATTTAGCGAATTAACCAGACAAATGCATGAAAAAAGAGAAGTACTACTAGAAAAACAACATGCTATTGAACTGGAAAATCTTACTAAAAAGCAACAAATTATTGCCCAAATAGAAGAAATAGCCACACAACAAATTGTAGAACACAGTGGTTGGCAAACTCAGGTAGATAAAATTGAAGCATTAAGAGAACTATTTTTCATTACTGGTAAAGTTCCTGCGGAAGTAAACGAACAAACTTGGAGCAATTTTAAAAATGCTGTCAGAAATTTTAATGTATTTAAAAATTCGTTTTACAAAGACATTAAAAAGGAACAAAATACAAATCTTGACAAAAAATATGCCCTTATTGCAAAAGCCAAAGAACTTCAAGAGAGTACAGATTTTGAAAAAACAACTCCCTTAATGAAAAAAGTTCAGGAAGATTGGAAACAAGTAGGACATGTACCAAGAAAATATTCTGATACTATTTGGAAAGAATTTAGAGCAGCTTGCAATCACTATTTTGACAGATTGCACGCATCTCGAAATGAAAACGAAGAAGAAGAATTAAAAGCTTTTGAGACTAAGAAAGAATATTTAGAAAAACTAAAAGATTTTCAGTTAATAGGAGAACACAAAGCAGATTTGGATTCCATAAAATCCCATATTGAAGCTTGGAAAAACATAGGAAAAGTACCATTTGCAAGACGTCACATTGAAGGAAAATTCAACAAAATACTAGATGTATTGTTCGAGAAACTAAGTTTGAGTAAAAAAGAAACCGAGATGATGCGTTTTAGCAATAGAATGGAGCAGCTAACCGAAGCAAATGATTCTAGAAAAATTGAAGGAGAAAAAATATTTCTTTCCAGAAAAGTAGAAGAATTACAACATGAAATTTTTCAGTTAGAAAACAACATTCAATTTTTTGCCAATGCTAAAAAAGACAATCCAATGGTGTTAGAAGTATTAAAAAATATCGAAAAAAACAAAGAAGAATTGCTTACATGGAAAGAGAAATTAAAACAAGTAAGAAATATTTCTAACTAAATCATAAAACACATTTGTACAAATAAGCGATTTAAACACCCTTTAAATCGCTTGTTTATTTTTAGGTGGGTTCTAAAAATTAGCAGAAAGCTGTTTTGTTTTTTTAATTTAAAAATCCTTTTTTATTTGGTAATACGCAGATTACAGCTCGTTAAGGATCTTTTTCACCAAATACATAACTTTTTACTTTATTACATTAAAACTTTCGACTTATTTTTGTATGCTAAATTACCACAAAATTAATTCTGCAAAATATAGCAAATAGATTATTTTTTTTGGAAATAATACTCATAAAACCAAATAATGGTAAAAGTAGGGATAAAATCGGTACCCGGTATTACTTCTTCTAAAAAAGTAATAATACCTCCTATTTTTCCAACCGCCCCTTTGTACATATAAGCAAGAGTAAAACCCGCAATTGGAGCCCATATAATGTCCGTAATTTCAGCAAAAAACGGAATAATATAGGAAAGCATTCCTATTAAATCAAAAAGAATACCTACAAATAATTTTACAAATTTGTAGTCTTTTGCTTTAGTAAACACTACGGTTTTATCCATATCAGTCATTATATTTTTTTATTTAAGGTGGAGTTCAAAAATAGCTATCAGCAAAAAAAATAAATTTACAAAAGACTAATTTTTAGAACTCTCCTTACTATAAAATAGCAAAATCAATGCCAAAATAAAACCTTGATATAACAGAAATAGAATTATTTTTTTAGATATTTTTTAAATTTTTCTCGAACTTTATCCAATTTAGGAGTAATTACATAAGAGCAGTAAGACTTATCTTTATTCTGATTATAATAATTCTGGTGATAATCCTCTGCGATATAAAAAGTAGGAGCCATACTTACTTTTGTAACCACTTTTTTACCAAAAATATTCTCCCCATTTAATGTTTCTATATACTTTTTAGCTAAATCAAATTGAGCATTGGTAGTTGCAAAAACTTCACTTCTATATTGCGAACCAACATCTGCCCCTTGTCGGTTCATGGTGGTAGGATCATGCGTTTCAAAAAACACCTCTAATAATTCTACATAAGATATTTCCGATGGATTATACACAATTTCAATTGCTTCGGCATGCCCAGTATTCCCAGTACAAACCTCCTCGTAACTTGGATTTGCCTTTTTTCCACCAATATAGCCTGGCTTAATACTTATCACACCTTTAAGTTCTAAAAAAATAGCTTCGGTACACCAAAAGCATCCTCCTGCAAAAATAGCTTTTTCTGATTTTGTCATAGTGGTTGGGATTTTCACAATCTCTTTTGAAGGACTTTTAGATTGACAACTCAAGGTAATAATTGTGAAGATAGTTAATAAAATTGTTTTCATGATTTTTAAATTATTTTTTAAAATTAGGAAATAAAATAATACTGCAATTTAATTTAACTAAATATTATCATTCGTTTTAATAAAACAATCGGCAAAAACATGCTGTATAAAAAATACTATTGAATACTAAATTCTATACTAATCAGCAAAAGAACCATTTGGGCGTGACCCTTCGTAAACTACGGGTCGGGCTTTTCGCTAAATCTTTTGTTTCGCTATCGCTACACATAAGGATACCGCTTCTATCCCTCACGCAAAAAAACATAAATTAAGGCAAAAAAAAAGATGTTCTTTTCGTGAAATAGCCCTATTTAATATAAATTTTAGATTTCAATTAGAAAAAAAATTGTTACTTTGTAAAAACTATTGTATGATTACAGCTAAAAATATTCAAAAATATTACGATACCCTTCAAGTACTAAAGGGTGTAGATTTGCATATAGAAAAAGGAGAAATAGTATCGGTGGTAGGAGCTTCTGGAGCAGGAAAAACAACACTTTTGCAAATTTTAGGCACACTAGATAAACCAACGCAAGTTCCAGAAATGCAACTTCTAATCAATCAAACAAATGTTTTAACACTAAACGACAAGGAACTATCTAGTTTTAGAAATCACAATATTGGATTTATATTTCAGTTTCATCAGCTATTACCAGAATTTACAGCAATAGAGAATGTTTGCATTCCTGCATTTATTGCAAAAAAAGATAAAAACGACACCATTTTCGAGGCAAAAAAAATATTAACCTACCTAGGATTAAAAGACAGATTGCACCATAAACCCAACCAATTATCTGGAGGAGAACAACAAAGGGTAGCTGTTGCAAGAGCTTTAATTAACAAACCCGCAGTTATATTTGCGGACGAACCCTCTGGAAACTTAGATAGTGAATCGGCACGAAACTTACATGAATTGTTTTTTAAACTTCGAGAAGAATTTAACCAAACATTTGTAATAATTACGCACAATGAAGAACTTGCTGATATGGCAGACAGAAAGCTGGTGATGGTAAATGGACTAATAAAAAAAGAAGTGAAAAACACCTCTATTGCAAGTGAAAATTCAATTTCTATCTAAAAAATGATAAATTTTAGTGAGTTAAAGCCTTTTCTTGACGAAAAAGTGCAATTATACAACAATCCAAATTTTATAGAAAGTGATCCTATCCAAATACCGCATCTTTTTACCTTAAAACAAGATATAGAAATTGCTGGATTTTTAACCGCAACCATTGCTTGGGGAAATCGTAAAATGATTATCAATAATTCAAAAAAGATGATAGATTATATGGGCAATTCGCCTTATGATTTTGTAATGTCACACCAAGATAAGCAACTGGAAAAGCTAGAAACATTTGTACACAGAACTTTTAACGGTTTGGACTTCATACAATTTATAAAAAGCCTACAACATATTTATACAAATTATAATGGACTTGAAGCGGTATTTGCAAGAAGTAATCCAACACAAGTAAATTATAACAGGATAACAGAGTTTAAAAAAATATTTTTCGAAATACCTCATCATACTAGAACCACAAAACACATTTCTGACCCTCAAAATGGCTCGGCTGCTAAAAGGATTAACATGTTTTTAAGATGGATGGTACGCCAAGACAACAATGGTGTAGATCTAGGCATCTGGAAAACTATTTCGCCCGCAACACTATCCTGCCCACTAGATGTACATTCTGGAAATGTAGCCAGAAAATTAAGCTTATTAACAAGAAAACAAAATGACGCTAAAGCCTTAGCAGAACTAGATTTTAACCTAAGATTATTAGACAAAAAAGACCCCTCCAAGTATGATTTCGCCTTATTTGGGCTAGGAGTATTTGAAAAGTTTTAATAAATTATCCAGCAAAACATCGTATTTTTGTGATTTTTCTAAATCCCATTCACTATGAACTATCACGATACCATTGTAGCACTTGCCACGCCGTCGGGTGCTGGAGCGATTGCAATTATTAGAATTTCGGGCGAAAAAGCAATCGAAATTGTTAGTTTAATTTTTCAATCTTTGAAGGGAAAAGACTTATTGAAACAAAAATCACACACCTTGCTTTTGGGTCATATTGTGGACGAAAACAAAACGTTGGATCAGGTTTTAGTATCCGTTTTTAAAAATTCAAATTCTTACACAGGCGAAAATACGGTCGAAATTTCATGTCACGGTTCGGTTTTCATTCAGCAACAAATTATTCAATTATTACTCCGAAAAGGTTGCCGAATGGCGAATGCTGGCGAGTTCACATTACGTTCTTTTTTGAACGGAAAAATGGATTTGTCGCAAGCAGAAGCCGTTGCCGATTTAATTTTGTCAGACAATGAAGCCAGTCATCAAATAGCAATGAACCAAATGCGAGGCGGTTTTAGTAATGAATTAGCAACTTTGCGACAAGAATTACTCAATTTTGCATCCTTAATAGAACTTGAATTGGATTTTGCCGAAGAAGATGTTGCTTTTGCCGATAGAACGCAATTCAAAGAACTTTTAAACCGTATTGAATTTGTTTTGAAACGCCTAATCGACTCGTTTGCAGTTGGAAATGTAATTAAAAACGGAATTCCTGTGGCTATTGTGGGCGAGCCAAACGTAGGAAAATCGACTTTATTGAATGCTTTATTAAACGAAGAACGTGCAATTGTCTCTGACATTGCAGGAACAACACGAGACACGATAGAAGACGAATTGATTATTGACGGCATTGGTTTTAGGTTCATCGATACGGCTGGAATTAGAGAGACGAAAGATATGGTGGAAAGTATTGGAATCCAGAAAACATTTCAAAAAATAGAACAAGCACAAGTAGTTTTATATTTAGTCGAAAGTCAAAAGTTGAAAATTGAAAGTGCGGGATTGAAAATAGAAATAGAAAAAATTAAAAATCAATTCCCTTTAAAAACATTGGTTATAATTATTAACAAATCGGATTTACTCACTATTGAAGAACAAGAAAACATTACAAAACAACTTTCTGCTTTCGACTTTCGACTTTCTTCTATTTTCATTTCGGCAAAACAAAAAACTGGAATTGACAAACTTAAAAATAAATTATTATCTTTTATAAATACAGGTATTTTACGCAATAATGAAACCATAGTTACCAACACACGGCATTACGATTCATTATTAAAAGCGTTGGATGAAATTCAGAAAGTGAACTATGGTTTGCAAAGCAATTTATCGTCAGATTTAATGGCAATTGACATTAGAGAAGCCTTGTATCATTTTGGCATGATTACAGGTGAAGTTACCAATGACGAGTTACTTGGTAATATTTTTGCAAACTTTTGTATCGGGAAGTAAAGCACGTCCACAAAAGGAATCTAAAAGATTAAAACAGAAAATTTAACCCTTAAAGTACAACGGATTCCGTGTGATTAAAATTTCTTTTTGATTCTTTAGGATTGAAAATAATCCAAAAGTTGTATTGATTATTTATTGATTTTAATTTTATGCTCACAAAATCAATAAAACTCAATACAAAATGACAGTAACACTTCGCAAAAGAGAATTAAAAGATAAAGGTAGATTTGCACTTTATTTAGATATCTACATCGACAAAAAACAATATCAAGAAAACTTGAAATTGTATTTAGAAAATGAAAAAGGTAATCCAACCACTAAACAGATGAATAAACAAACTCTAGCAATTGCAGAAAGAATTAGAGTTGAAAGATTATATCAAATCCAAAATGAATCTTATGGATTTAAAAAACCGACTACAAGCTACATCAATTTTAATAAATTTTTCTGTGAATTATGGAAAGAAAGAGAGAAAACAGGTGTGAATTTTGGTAGTTGGGATAGTGTGTATAAACACATAAACAGTTTTAATAAAAACATTCTGTTTACAGAATTAAATGAAAGATTAATGGAAGATTTTAAAGCTTTTCTTTTAGCAAGAGTTAAGCAAAATTCAGCTTCGCAATATTTCACATTTTTAAACATTCAATTCATGAAGCATATAGAAGAAAATTATTAAAAGATAATCCAGCTGATAATGTTAAGTTTATTAAGGAAGTTGAAACACATAGAGAATTTTTAACAGCAGACGAAATTCAAAAATTAATTTATACTGATTGCAGATATAATGTATTAAAGAGAGCATTTTTATTTTCTTGTTTTACAGGACTACGCTGGTCAGATATAAATAAATTGACTTGGGACGAAATTAGATTTGAAAATGGAACTTATTCAATTGTATATACTCAAAAGAAAACAAAACACGCAGAATCATTACCTATATCAGACAATGCAGTTAAATTACTAGGGGAAAGAAGAGAAAATAAAGAAAGAGTATTTGTAGGATTAAAATACTCTGCTTATCACAATACGGAACTTTTAAGATGGTGCTTAAAAGCAGGTATTACAAAACATATTACGTTTCATTGTGGAAGGCACTCGGCAGCTATAATGCTTTTAAATAATAATGTAGAATTTTTTACTGTATCTAAACTATTGGGGCATAAAGAAGTTCGGACGACTGCTATATACGCAAAAGTATTAAATCAAACTAAAGTTGACGCAGTAAATAAATTACCAACTTTCTTTTTTTAGAAAATATTTTGAAATAATAAATTATGGCTATGTTTAATTTGATATATTCTATTTAAACATAGCCTATCAAATAAAATAAGTCATCAATTTATTTTAGGAGTTTTAAATTCTAAATTGACTGATTTTTATTATTACCAAATAAATCCCGAACAAGGTGAAGTTTTAGCAGAAGTAAAAAAAATGCACGTGGAGCAACTCCCCTTCCCAAAACTTAACAAAACCAATCAAGAAATGCACGATAGTATTGTAAACTTGGTAGAGCAAATGCTTGCCACTAAAAAACAACAACAAACCGCCGTAACCGAGCGTGACAAAAGCTATCTTGACGATAAGTGCAAAAATTTGGATACTCAAATAAATAATTTGGTGTATGGGCTGTATGATTTAAGCAAGGAAGAAATTGTCCTAGTAGAAAATGCGAACTAAAAAAAAGTATAATACCATTTTACAAAAAAAATAGCCGATTAAAATAATCGGCTACAAAATTTAAAATTTTTACTTTTAGTATCGGTAATATTCCGGTTTAAAAGGGCCTTGTACTTCTACTCCAATATATTCTGCTTGATCTGGACGCAAACTTTCTAGCTCTACTCCTAATTTTGCAAGATGCAACATAGCTACCTTTTCGTCTAGGTGTTTAGGCAACATATATACATCATTGTTATAAGCCGCACTGTTTTTCCACAATTCTATTTGAGCTAGTGTTTGGTTTGTAAACGAGTTACTCATTACAAAGCTAGGATGCCCAGTTGCACAGCCTAAATTCACCAAACGTCCTTCTGCTAAAATGATTATTTCTACACCATTTATGGTATATTTATCTACTTGTGGTTTTATTTCAACTTTTGTGTTTCCGTAATTTGCATTTAACCAAGCCATGTCAATCTCGTTATCAAAATGTCCAATATTACAAACAATCGTTTTATCCTTCATTGCACGAAAATCTTTTTCTAATACAATATCTTTGTTTCCTGTTGTAGTAATTACTATATCTGCATTAGTAACAACTGTGGCAAGTTTTTTCACTTCATAACCGTCCATTGCAGCCTGCAATGCACAAATTGGGTCAATTTCGGTAACTGTAACTATAGACCCTGCACCACGAAAAGATGCTGCAGTTCCTTTTCCTACATCTCCGTAACCACAAACAACCACTCGTTTTCCAGCTAGCATTATATCTGTTGCACGACGCACTGCATCAACAGCAGATTCTTTGCAACCATATTTGTTATCAAATTTAGATTTTGTAACAGAATCGTTTACATTGATAGCTGGCATTGGTAAGGTCCCTGCTTTTACTCTTTCGTACAAACGATGAACTCCTGTGGTAGTTTCTTCTGATAATCCTTTAATTCCTGCTACTAATTCTGGATAACGGTCTATTACCATGTTGGTTAAATCTCCACCATCGTCTAGTATCATATTTAACGGTTTGCGGTCTTCGCCAAAAAATAATGTTTGCTCTATACACCAATCAAATTCTTCTTCATTTAAGCCTTTCCAAGCATAAACCTGAATTCCTGCAGCAGCAATTGCAGCAGCAGCTTGATCTTGTGTAGAAAAAATATTACAAGAACTCCATGTTACCTCTGCTCCTAAAGCTATCAGTGTTTCTATTAAAACTGCAGTTTGAATAGTCATGTGTAGGCAACCTGCAATACGAGCACCTTCTAGGGGTTGTTCTTCTTTGTATTCTGCTCTAAGTGCCATTAAACCTGGCATTTCAGCCTCTGCTAATTCAATTTCTTTTCGTCCCCATGCAGCAAGAGAGATATCTTTTACTTTATAGGTAATAAATGGCGTTGTTTGTGTACTCATTTGTAGTATATTTGTAATTATTTTTTGCAAATTTACACAATAACTTTTTAATTAAAAAAATTAGCTTTAATAATTAACAATTGTTTTTATTTGTAAAAAATAAATCCTAAAAATTAGCTTTTAAAATGCCTTTATACAAAACATTCCAACCAAACCCTTTTACACAAATTTTAATTTGGGAGATAACCGAATCTTTTGAGGATTTATTTGACGAAGTTTTACTAAATGATGTTAGCCTTATTCGGCTAAACACCATGAAATCATTAACCCACCAATTAGGTTTTTTAAGCATTAGAAAATTATTGCAAATAGCAGGTTATTCTGATTCCAACTTGCAATATACTCCAAGTGGGAAACCGTATCTTACGGACCAAAAATATATTTCTATTTCACATTCTAATGGCTTAGCAGCCTTAGCAATCAGCAAAGTGCCTATTGGGATAGATTTAGAAATGGTGAAAGAAAAAGCACTCAAAATTGCTCCTAAATTTATGGATATGAAGCATCTTGAAGATTTATCACCAGAAGATACGCTAAAAAAAGCGACTATTATTTGGGGAATAAAAGAATCTATCTTTAAGATAATAGATAAAGTAGGAATTAGTTTTCCAGACCATATTTTAGAAGAAAAATTTGCCATATCTGATTTAAAAACAAAGGCTAGATTATGTTTTGAGAACCAAACAGATAATTTTGAAATTCATTTTGAACAAATAAAAAATTACGTTTTAGTATATGCTTTTGAGGACAAAAACAAATAATTGCATAAGTATGGATACTATTTACAGTACTATTTTACACTCCAAAAGTATTGGTAAAAAACTATTGGCAGTATTAATTGATCCTGAAAAAATAATAATACAACAAGTTCCGAAGCTTTTTCTTAAAATCAAGATGTCTCCTGTAACACATATTCTAGTTGGTGGAAGCTCTTATGCAGGCAATGATTTAGATGATTTAATTGCTTCTATCAAAAAAAACACCATTTTACCCATCTTAATTTTCCCAGGAAATCCTGCTCAAATATCTGACAAAGCAGATGGGATTTTATTTTTAAGTTTAATTTCAGGTAGAAATCCAGATTATTTGATAGAACATCAGGTAAATTCCGTTCCATTTCTTAAAAAAACAACTCTGGAAGTGATTCCTACTGCTTATTTGCTAATAAATGGAGGTGCCATTTCGGCAGTTGAGAGAGTGAGTCAAACAAAACCTATAAACAGAGAAAATAATGCTTATGCCTTGCAAACTGCTCAAGCTGGAGAGTTTATGGGTAATAAACTGCTATATTTAGAAGCTGGTAGTGGGGCAAATTTTCCAGTACCTATTGCCATGATACAAGAAATTTCTTCCAATTTGCAAATTCCTATAATTGTAGGAGGTGGTATAAAAAGCAACAAAGAAATAAAAGACGCTTTTAAAGCTGGTGCAGATATGGTCGTGATAGGAACAGCTTTTGAAAAAGACGACACTTTTTTCGAGAAATTTACCCTTTAAAAAAACACGCAGAATGATAGAATTTTTTATTTCCCAATACAAAGATGTATCCAATAGTCAAATTATTTTAGAACTATTTGCATTTATTTTTGGTATATTAAGTGTATTTTTTGCAAAAAAAGAAAATATTTTGGTTTACCCAACAGGTTTAATTTCTACAATAATTACAGTTTATTTGTTATATAAAGCAAAATATTATGGAGATATGACTATGAATTTTTATTATTCTATAATGAGTATTTATGGCTGGTATAGCTGGAAAAACACCAAAAATAACACATCACTACATATTTCTAGAACAACAAATTCGGAAAAAATAATAGGATTTCTACTTTTTATCGCCACCATGATTGTCACTTATTTAGTATATTTATTTTTCAACTATTCTCTTGAAATTCCTAATTATATTGATATTTTTACATCTGGAATATTTTTTACAGCAATGTGGTACATGGCAATTAAAAAAATAGAAAACTGGACACTATGGATTTTGGGGGATTGCATTGTTGTTCCACTATTTGCATATCGCGGATTGGGAATGCTATCGTTACAATACCTGATATTTACAATTTTAGCAATTTTAGCTTACTTAGAATGGAAGAAGATTTTAAACAAAGACCTAGTAAAATATTAAAAATAGCCATTTTTGGGCCAGAAAGTACAGGCAAAACAACGTTAGCAAAGCAACTAGCAAAACACTTTAAAACCACTTGGGTCGCAGAATTTGCTCGAGAATATCTAGAAGAAAAGCTACAAAAAACACAAGAAGTTTGTACTGAGCAAGATATGCTTCCTATTGCTGCTGGACAAATATTATCCGAAAACAAAAAATTAGAATCTGCAAATGGGTACTTATTTTGTGATACAAACTTATTGGTTACCAAAATATTCTCGGAAATTAACTATAAAAAGTGTAATCCTATTTTAAACCAAGCCGCAATAGAGCATCAATATGATTTGACCATCTTAACCGATATTGATATGCCGTGGGAAAAAGACACTATTAGAGATAGTGCCAAAAGTAGAGACGAAAATTTTGTCTATTTTGAAAAAACACTTCAAGAATATAACATCCCATACCTAAAAATAGCAGGAAACAAAGAAGAAAGACTACAAAAAGCGATAGATATAATTACTCGCTTAAAAAAAACAAAAAAGTTAAATTTTTCCTCTCACGATTTTGTACAAATAGAACAACAAGGAATATCTATTCACAATATCCAGCAGCATTTAAATTTCTTTGAAAACGGAATCCCTAAAATGATACTCCGAAAGCCAGCAACTATTAACAATGGCATTTGTGCTTTTACAGAAGAGGAATTGAAAGAAAAAGTAGCTTTGTTCGAGTTTAAAAAAAGTAACTTAACTCTTGAAAAATTTGTTCCAGCATCTGGTGCAGCAAGCAGAATGTTTCAGTTTCTTGACGATTTTTTAAATCGATTTAAACCTGAAAATGAAACCATTAATGGCTATATTAATAAAAATAATGCTACACCATTAAGTCTTTTTTTAGCAGGAATGGAAAAATTTCCTTTTTTTGAAGAAATAGATATCACATTAAATACTAATTTTCCAGATTTTGCAAGTTGGGAAAAAGATAAGAAAAACTATTTTTTTATACAATATTTGCTGCAATCAGAATATTTTGATTTTGGTAATAAACCCAAAGGAATACTACCTTTTCATAAATATAAAACACATATTGCCACTGCAATAGAAGAACATTATAAAGAAAGTTTGGCATATACTTTTAACCTTAAAACTGCAAATTTACATTTTACCATTACAGATACACATCAAATATTTTTTGAAAATACAATAGAAAAAATTAAATCTAGGTTGGGAAATTTGTTACCTATTGCAATAAATTTTTCGTATCAGAGTGCAAAAACCAATACCATTGCGGTAGATATGAAAAATGAACCTCTTCGAAATTCTGCTAGCAAACTACTTTTTAGACCCGGCGGACATGGTGCATTAATTAAAAATTTAAATAAACTTGAAAGCGACCTCATTTTTATAAAAAACATAGACAATGTGTCTAAAAATCAATCCGATACACTCACTTTTTACAAAAAAGCATTGGCTGGAATTTTATTAGAATTGCAAGAAAAAACATTTAATTACTTAACACAAATAGACAATAACACCATTTCGGAGAAAGAAATTCCAGAAATTGTTTTTTATGCAAAAAACAAACTCAACTGTGTTATTAAAAAAAGTTTTGATAAATACACCTTTCATAACAAACTTTTATTTCTTAAAAAAATACTCCATAAACCAATCCGAGTTTGTGGAATGGTGAAAAATGAAAATGAACCTGGTGGTGGTCCATTCTGGGTGTATAATAGTAGTGGAAAACTATCTTTACAAATTGTAGAAATGTCGCAAGTAGATATTTACAATAAAAATCAAATAGCAATTATGAATAAGGCTACCCACTTTAACCCTGTAGATATTGTGTGTGGAATTAAAGATTACAACAACAAAAAGTTTAATCTAACTAATTTTATCGACAAAAACAGTGGTTTTATTGTAGAAAAATCTAAAAACGGGGTAGATTACAAAGCATACGAACTTCCAGGATTATGGAATGGTGGCATGGCAAAATGGATAACCATATTTGTGGAAGTGCCACTACAAACATTTAATCCAGTGAAAACAGTAAATGATTTATTGAAACCAGCTCATCAGGAAATGCTGTAAAAATAAATAGTTAAAATATACCCCATGGATTTAGAAAAATTAAAGACGGAAGTAATCTATAAAGCAGTTAGAAGTTCTGGTGCTGGTGGACAAAATGTAAACAAAGTATCTACTAAAGTAATTTTGACCTTCGATTTAAATAATACAAATGCATTAACTCCTGAGGAAACAAAATTAATTGAAACAAAATTAGGAAACAGAATTAGTAGTGCTAAAATACTATCGCTTCATTGTGAGCAAGATAGAAGTCAGTTGAAAAACAAAAAAAATGTTTTCCTAAAATTTATTCAGTTAATTACACATGCCTTAAAATTAAAAACTCCACGAAAACCAACAAAAGTATCGAAAGCAGCGATAAAAAAGCGTCTTAAAGAAAAACAAACAATTGCTCTAACAAAAAAGTTTAGACAAAAACCTAGTTTAGAATAAACCATTATGGACTAGAAGTCCATAGATTTGGCTTGGCGGACTGAAAGTCTGTAAGGTTGCAAAACTTAAATTTTTAACACAAATTTCACGAATTTGCACGAATTAAATTTGTGTGAATTTGTGAAATTCGTGTTAAATTTTTTAGAATATGAAAGGGAAATGACTAAAAGTACATAGTTTCAACTATTTTTGTGAGCGATAAAGTTATCCTTTGAACTTCCACTCAAAATCATCGTTGTGATTAATAATTGCTCCAAGTTCAAATTTTTTAATCTGACCGAACTCTGTTTGAAAAATCATCCAATTGGCTTCGTTAAAATAATTATCCGTAGCGTCAAAACTTTCTTTCTCAAAGGCTAATATACCCTTTTTAAGGATTATTTCTTTTATTTTTTCCCAATTTTGATGCATTATTTTTTGCGAAAATAACTCTAAATTTGGATTAGAACTTATAATATAACCAAGACGCATATCTTCATCTTGATAAAAAGTGAGTCTAAATTGCAATTGATTATATAAATAAATGCTGTTTTTTTCTTCATCTAAAAACTCCTTGTCTGGTGGACCATAAATAGTGATTACATCTTTATGTTTCATTCCAAAAAGCAATTTATCAATTCCTGATTTTAAGTTTATAAGCATTTTTTATAATTTATTTTTTAAAATATTCTCTAAATTTTCAAGCCATTCGTGCTTTAAAATGCTCAGAACAATTGTATCTCGCCTTCCACCAGATATTTTTGGCATGTGGCTTCTTAGCACACCTTCTGTAGTACAACCGATGCTTTTCATTGCCTGAATGCTTACTATATTCGTGGAGTCTGCACGAAACTCTACCCTTTCTACTTCTAATTCTTTAAACGCAAAATTAAGCAATAAATATTTACAATTTTTGTTAATTCCGGTACCTTGAAATGCTTTTCCGTACCAAGTATATCCTAATTGTACTGTTCTATTTTTTAAATTTATGTCATAAAAACGTGTACTTCCTACATACTGATTGCTTTGTTTATCAAAAACTGCAAATGGATATTCTGTACCATTATTCTTGTTTGTAAGTGCTAATTCAAAGTAATGGTAAAAGCTTTCGGAGTTGCATACTTCTTGGGTTGAAAATTCCCATATTTTAATATCCTGAATGGCAACTAATTTTAAAAATTCCACATGCCTTTCTTGTAATGGCTCTAGTCTTACTGAATCATTTTCAAGGATATAGTTGTTTTCTGTGTTAAAATTTAGTGTCATTATTATTTTATTCTTCTTCGTAAAATTCGTCGTAACGAGCTGGTATTTCTGGGTCGTATAATGGGCATTTGTATTCGTTAAGAATATCCACTAAGGTATCCATGACGGTTCCTTGTGTTCCATAACAGTCAATTTTGATGCTTTGTGGTGTAGTTTTTATATGAAAAGCACCTTGTCCACTAGCATTTTTCCAGCTATTTTCATCTACTTTTTCCCAAGCAGAAAATACATTTGCAATTCTGTTAAGGATAATTGGTATTGGTAAAATTTCCAAGCCATCTACACTTTTATTTTCTAAAAGTGCTTCATAGACTAGATGGTGATTTAAGTATGTATCGGTGGTGTAGTTCCAAAAAATTAGTTCGTACATGTTTTTTATTTAGTTATTGTGGATAGCCCAGATAGTAGCAGAAAGCTTTTTGGTTTGAAAACTTGTTTTCTGTTCGTGCAAAAAAGCGACCAGCGGAAGCTCTTTTTGTGCGTTACAAAAACGGTTTGAAAGGCAAAAACTTGTAGCGAATAGCTGGAATAGCTTCTAATATTCAAAAGTGCCATAAATGGATTGAATTGTGAGTTTTTTGGCGTTACTTTCTTCTACTTTTCCTATAATTTGTGCCTCTACTTGAAAGGATTGTGCTATCTCGATAATGGTGTTTGCAATGTTTTGTGGTACGTATAATTCCATTCTGTGTCCGCAGTTAAATACTTGGTACATTTCATTCCAAGGAGTTTTGGATTGTTCTTGTATTAGTTTAAAAAGTGGTGGTATGGCAAACATATTATTTTTTATAACGTGCAAATTGTCAATAAAATGGAGTATTTTTGTTTGTCCACCTCCACTACAATGTATTATTCCGTGAATTTCTTTTGGGGTAAATTGTTCTAGTATTTTTTTAATAATTGGGGCATACGTCCTGGTTGGAGATAGGACTAGTTTTCCTGCATTAATTGGTGCATTTTCGACAACATCGGTAAGGCTTGTATTTCCTGAATAAATTAAGTCAGGTGGCATTGCACTATCGTAACTTTCTGGATATTTATTTGTTAAATAATTTGAAAAAACATCGTGTCGTGCTGATGTTAGTCCGTTGCTTCCCATGCCTCCATTGTAGGAATTTTCGTAAGTTGCTTGTCCAAAAGATGCCAAACCAACTATTACATCGCCAGCTTGGATATTTGCATTGTTTATAACATCTTCTTTTTTGATGCGTGCTGTTACGGTAGAATCTACTATTAGTGTTCGTACTAAATCACCTACATCTGCTGTTTCTCCTCCTGTGGCGTGTATGGTAATTCCATGTTGTTTTAGTTCTTGTATTAGTTCTTCAGTACCATTAATTAGGGCTGCAATTACTTCTGCGGGGATATTATTTTTGTTGCGTCCAATGGTGGAAGATAGCAAAATATTAGTTGTTGCACCTACACAAATTAGGTCGTCTATATTCATGATTAGGGCATCTTGTGCAATTCCTTTCCATACCGACAGGTCATTTGTTTCCTTCCAATAAACATACGCTAAGGACGATTTGGTTCCTGCACCATCGGCATGCATCACTAAGCAATAGTCTTGGTTATTGGTTAGATAATCTGGAATTATTTTGCAAAATGCTTTTGGGAATAGTCCTTTGTCTATTTTTCGTATGGCATTGTGTACGTCTTCTTTTTCGGCAGAAACTCCTCTTTGTGCATACCGTTTAGAATTGTTTGTATCCATGTTGTAGTTGTGTTGTGTGAAATGTGCTTATTATAGTTTAAATAGAGCCTATAATATCATATTTTGTAATTATGTGGTGTTTTCCGTTTTCTAAATTAATGAGTACTGCTTGGTTATCTTTGGTAAAAAGTTTAGAAGCCTCTTCAATTGGCGTTCCTATTTTTACTATTGGAAATGGTTTTCCCATAACGTCTTTGATGGGTTTGCTGGCAATATCTTTGTCTTCTACATAGGCTCTGAACAAATCTGATTCGTTTACCGATCCAACAAAACCATTTACATCTATTACTGGAATTTGAGATATTTTGTACTGTCTCATTCTATCAATTGCGTGAGAAACTAATTCTTCGGTACGAACAATTATTAATGGTTTATTGATATGTTCTTTAATTACATCTTCTACTTTTGTGATTTCTTCGTCTAGGAATCCTCTTTCTCGCATCCAGTCATCGTTAAACATTTTTCCTACATAACGGCTTCCTGAGTCATGGAATAATACCACCACAACGTCGTCTTTTGTAAAATGTTCTTGTAATTGCAACAATCCTTTAATTGCAGAGCCAGCAGAATTTCCTACAAAAATTGCTTCTTCTAGTGCTATTTTTCGGGTATAAATGGCCGCATCTTTATCTGTTACCTTAGTAAAACCATCTATGATACTAAAATCGACATTTTTAGGCAAAATATCTTCTCCAATTCCTTCGGTTATGTACGAATAAATTTCATTTTCGTCAAAAATTCCTGTTTCGTGGTATTTTTTAAAAACAGAGCCGTAGGTATCTACTCCCCATATTTTAATATTCGGATTTTTTTCTTTTAGGTATTTTCCTACCCCAGAGATGGTTCCTCCTGTTCCCACTCCTGCGATAAAATGGGTTACTTTTCCGTTGGTTTGTTCCCAAATTTCAGGTCCTGTTTGTTCGTAATGTGCTAAAGAATTGCTTAAATTATCGTATTGGTTTACATACCATGAATTTGGTGTTTCTTCTGCTAATCTTTTTGAAACAGAGTAATAAGAACGTGGATCGGTTGGTTCCACATCGGTTGGACACACTATTACCTTAGAGCCTACTGCTCTTAAAATATCCATTTTTTCTTTAGATTGTTTGTCGGTAATAACGCATATTAGCTTGTATCCTTTTATTATTGCAGCAAGGGCAAGTCCCATTCCAGTATTTCCTGAGGTTCCTTCAATAATAGTGCCACCTGGTTTTAATCGACCGTCTTTTTCTGCGTCTTCGACCATTTTGAGTGCCATTCTATCTTTTGTAGAACTTCCTGGATTAAAGGTTTCTACTTTTGCCAATACTAATGCTTGCACTTCGGCAGTTACTTTGTTTAATTTTACTAATGGTGTATTTCCTATTGTTCCTAGTATATTTTGAGAATAAATCATATCTATTTAATTTGAAAGCACAAATATAGGTATTTGAATTATAAGAACGTTTAGGTATCTAATAAATAGTCTTTTTTTAATAAAATATTTGGGGGTTAAAAATAGGATTATGTGTTTTTAAGCACACAATTAGCAAGTTTAAATTTTTCAAATAAATAACAATTACATAATATATAGAATGGTGTTTTACTGTATTTTAGCAAAATACATCTTTCTTATTATTTTATTAAAAATAGATATTATGTTTCAGAAAAAAATAGTACAAAATTTAACCCCATTCTTTAGTATCAGCCTTACTTTTATTGTTCTCATTTCTGTTGCTATACTTGCCTTTCCGAAGAAAGTTTTGCATTTAAAAATTAATGAAACTTGGACTTATTCGCAAGATGTTTTGTTTCGGAATATTACTAATCTTGGTGACGGCTTATTTGCTATTTTGGTTATTATTGGAATGTCCCTTTTTATTAGTTACAGAAATACTATAATAGGATTATTATCCTTTTCCATATCCGGTTTAGCTAGCATTTTTGTAAAGCGAGTTCTCGCTCCAGAATCTTTAAGACCTGCAAGTATTTTTGACAAAAATGTTTTACATTTTGCTGATGGTGTAAAAATAAACTACATAAATTCCTTTACTTCTGGACACACAGCCACTGCATTTGCATTGTTTATGTTCTTAGCCTATGTGTGTTATAAAAGAAAATACCAACAAGTAATTTTCGGAATTACTGCTTGTTTGGTCGCCTATTCTAGGGTTTATTTATCACAACATTTTATGATAGATGTTTTGTTTGGAGCAATAATCGGGATGCTAAGTTTTTTAATTTCCTATCAAATTATTATCCCTATTAATAAAAAATGGTTAGATTCTGGTATTTATAAATTAATAGAAAACAAGAAACAAAAAGTAGAATTAACAAATAAGTA
>DZCQ01000001.1:26959-33978 GCA_022730285.1 Flavobacterium psychrophilum | reverse complement strand
CGTATAGTTCAAAATACGCCATTATATTGTTTGTACACTTAGATTCAAATTTTATTTATTTCTTATAAAAAAAGCAAATCCACCTTTTTCATATAAATATTTTATCTCAGAAAGTGTTGCCGTTTTTTCTTTGTCTTGAATTTTACAAATGACATATACAGGTTTGTCCGTTTTTTTGGTTAAAAGCCAATCTTCGCTTGCAGAAAGCACATTTATAGGAATTTGCTTGTTGGCATAATAATATTGTGCATAACTTTTAAAACCGTATGTTAGGAAATATGCGTCTTTATTTTGATGCTTCTGTAAAAATGAAATCAAAGCTCCTTGTGAATGTTGTTCTATTTTAGGAACTATAAAAATCATTAACATATTTAACAAAATGGCATTTAAAAAAAACAAGTACAGGACGTTTTGAATGTTTTTTCTAATTTTAAAAGCTATTATTAAAAATAAAATTAAATACAAAACTCCAATTAAAAATTCATAACCAGACCAATGTACAGGCAATAATATATTAGCCACTGCAAATTTATCTTTTATAAAAGGGATTATTTTATCTTTAAAAACAACTACTAAAGGCAATAAGATAAATAAGATTGACACCACAATTCCAACAATAAGTATCAGAAGATAGCTCACTTTTGATAGTGCTTTTTTAGAAAAAATGGCTTCATACAAAATTGTAGCTGCAATATAAGATAACGGAAAATAAGTTAATGAAGTGTAATGAACAATTTTAGTGGTAGTAATAGAAAATAGTAATAAAACTACCCAAAAAAGGATAAAATTAAGAGTGTAAAAATGGACAGAAATAGGTTTTTCTTGTTTAATCTGTTTTTTTAGAATAAAAGGAAAAGCAATTAACGAGATGGGAAAGCAACCAAAAAAAAGCACTACAAAATGATAGTAAAATGGCTGTCCGTGTCCTGCTTCGGAGGTTGAAAAAAGCCTAATTTGGTACTCTAAAAATTCTCGAAACAATGCAACTCCTCCCCCATTTAATATCTCGGAAATAAACCAAACGGAGCTTATTAGAATAACCGCAAATAGAGCTATAATCCAATCTAAAATTTTCAGTTTAAACGTTTTAAATGTGTAAATAATGTAAATAAAAACTACAAGACCTATAATTAAAATAGCAACGGGACCTTTGGTTAAAACAGCTAATCCAGCAAAAATGGCTGTAAATAAAACATCTTTTTTGCTATAACTTTCTTGATATTGGTAAAAGAAAACAAGCGACCAAAAAATAAGCAGATTAAACAAAGGGTCTATAATTCCTGATTTAAAATAAAAATGTGGCAAAAAACTGCCTAAATATGCCATTGCCCAAATAAAGGCAAATTGTGCAGATACTTTTTTCTTTCCTATATAAAGCAAACTCCAAATAGAGACAATCCCAACAAGAACATTGGGAAATCTTGCAGCAAATTCATTTATCCCAAAAACATGCATAGAGAGTGCTTGCAACCAAAAGAACAAAGGCGGTTTTTCCCAAAATGGCTGAAAGTTTATTTGCACATTCCAATAATTACCACTTAAAATCATTTCTCTGGAGATTTCGGCAAAATTAACCTCGTCCCAATCAAATAAATGAACCGTGCCAATAGCAAGCGGAAATAATACAATACTTAAAAGTAATGGTATAATTGTATAATACCTTTGCAAGGAGTTTAAGTTAAAATTTCCCATTTAAGTATTTTGTGTTTATGCAAAAAGTATTTAACCGACACTAATAAAACATGCAATCCGTAAATACTGCTACGTTTAAAATTAATAGAAGATGCCTCAGGGAAATATTTTGTTGGGCAGGTTACTTCGGCAATTTCAAATTCTTTATATACAATTTGAGCAATTATTTGGTTATCAAATGCAAAGTCATCCGAACATTTATCGTAATTTACAGCATTTAAAACTCGCATATCAAAAGCCCTAAATCCAGTATGGTATTCTGAAAGTTTTTGTCCCATTAATATATTTTGAAACAAAGTAAGCATTCGGTTAAAGAAGTATTTGTACAGTGGCATTCCACCCTTTAAAGCACCATTCCCTAAAATTCTGGAGCCAAAAACAACTGGGTACAAATCATTCCCTATAATACTAACCATAGCTTCTATAAGCAACGGAGTGTATTGATAATCTGGATGCAACATTACCACAATATCTGCATTTACCTCTTTGCATTGGTTATAGCACGTTTTTTGATTTCCACCATAACCTTTGTTTACATCATGCTTTATTACATGAGTAATTCCTATTTTTTTTGCTAATTGAAAAGTGTCATCACTACTTTTATCATCTACTAAAATTACTTCATCTACAATGTGAAGAGGAATTTCGTTATAGGTTTTTTCTAAGGTTTTTGCAGCATTGTACGCTGGCATTACCACAAGTACTTTTTTATTTTTGAACATTTTTACTTTTTATAAATGCATTTATTAATACCGTTACAAGAATAAGTATTGCTCCTAAATAAAAATTAACACTCATTTTTTCTTTTTCTTTAAAAATAAGTATTGCAAGCACAATTCCGTAAACAGGTTCTAAATTTGTTGTAAGCATTACCGTAAAAGCACTTAAATGCTTCATTACAGAAACCGATGCAATAAACGCATAAGCGGTACATACAGAACTTAGCAAAAGCAAATAAAATAAATCTAACCAACTAAATTCAGAAAACAATGTTACCAAATCATCACTAAAAAGTAAAAAAATAGAAAACAAAGAAATTCCTCCTAGCAATTCGTAAAAAGTGATAATGGTAGGATTATATATTTGTGCATATTTGCTGTTAATGATAGAAAAAAGTGCCGAGAAGAAAGCAGATAACAAAGCAATTAAAATCCCGTAAGTATAATTCCCCTCAAATTGAAAAATAAGATACAAAGCACCAATTACAATACTTCCGAATAGCATTTCGTACCAGACAATTTTTTTGTTTAAAAATATAGGTTCTAGTATAGACACGAAAAATGCTCCAGAAGAAAGACATGCTAATGTAACCGAGATATTGGCAACTTTTATCGCTTTAAAAAAGGTAAACCAATGTAGGGCAATTATGAAACCCGCAACTAGCAATCCCATTATTGCTTTTATAGGAATTTTTGTAGGAATTTTTTTTATAAAAATGTATAAATAAACAAACAAGACAGCAAATAACATTCGCAACCACACCAAAGACATTGCATCTAATGAGATTAATGCTCCTAAAATTGCCGTAAAGCCCCAAATAAAAACTACAAAGTGAAGTTTTAAATGGCTATTAACATTATCTGGTAGCATTGCGTAGTAAATAAACTGCTAGAATACTAAACGTAAAATTAGGAATCCAAACAGCAATTATTGGTGGAATACTAGATTTCTCGCCAAGTACACCAAATATTTTATCTAAAAACACAAAACAAAAAGCAATTAAAATTCCTAATGCTAAATTCATTCCCATACCACCTCTTCGCTTCATAGACGAAACGGATACAGCAATTATGGTTAGTATAAATGCCGATATTGGATTACTATACTTTCGATACTTTACTACTAAATAGGCATTTATATTCGCAGAACCTCGTTTTTTTTCTTTTTCGATAAATTTATTCAAATCGCCCCAATTTAAGGTTTCGGCAATGTAAATAACTGGTGTTAAATCGTCTATATCAAAATTAAATTTAAGCTGTTTGGAATATTCGGTGGTAATAACATCGTTTAACTCTCCAACTACTCTTTTATGATAATCTAGCAAAGTATAATTTCGGGTTTTAGCATTCCATTGTATAGATGCAGCAGTAATTTTGGTTGCTAATTTTTCGGCATTAAATTTTTCGTAAACAAAGTTATAGCCTATTTTTGATTCTTGATTAAAGTTGCTAACATATATAAATTCGGTATCGCTAATTTGTCTATACACATCAAAATTATTTTGCATAATATCCTTTCCACCACCAACTAAATAGTTGTATCTAAAATTCTGGAACCCTTCACTTGCCTTGGGAACTAAACTAAATCCCATCAAAAAAGAAATTAATGACACAATGCTTGCTCCTATAAAATAAGGTCTTAAAAATCTCTTAAACGAAATTCCAGAACTTAAAATTGCTATAATCTCGGTATTGTTAGCAAGTTTTGCAGTAAACCAAATGATGGATAAAAACAAGAATATTGGGAATAAAAAATTCGCAAAATAGATAACAAAATCCACGTAATATATTAATATCTTATCTAGTGGAACTTTGTTTTCTAATATTTTATTAATTTTTTCCGAAACATCTACGGTAATACCAATAGGTATAAACATAAGTAACATTACAGAAAATGTAATTAAATATCTTTTTAAAATATACTTATCTAAAATTGTAAGCATTATGTATTTGTTTTTTATCCTTATTTTTTTTATAACATCTAAAATTAGCAATTAGAATAATTGATTGAATTATAAGATTCTACAAACGCTGATTCATATTCTTAACCATCATCTCTTTCCATTGTCTAAAATCTCCAACAACAATGTGTTTTCTTGCCTCACGAACCAGCCACATATAAAATCCAAGGTTATGAATAGTAGCAATTTGCTTTCCTAAATACTCATTCGATGCAAATAAATGGCGTAAATATGCCTTTGTGTACTCTGTATCTACAAAAGTATGTCCCATCTCATCAACAGGAGAAAAATCGTCTTCCCATTTTTTGTTTTTAATATTAATAGTTCCATTGGCAGTAAAAAGCATTCCATTTCTAGCATTTCTAGTCGGCATAACACAATCAAACATATCAATACCAAGAGCTATATTTTCAAGAATATTAATAGGTGTTCCCACTCCCATTAAATAGCGAGGCTTGTCTTCTGGAAGTATCGCCGTTACCACTTCCGTCATTGCATACATCTCTTCAGCAGGTTCTCCAACCGAAAGTCCTCCAATAGCATTGCCCACCTGATTTGTATTCGCAATATATTCTGCTGATTGCATACGCAAATCCTTATAGGTACTCCCTTGCACTATTGGAAAAAAAGCCTGATTGTAACCATACTTTACAGGAACCTTTTCCAAGTGATTAATACATCTATCCAGCCATCTATGCGTCATTTTCATAGAACGCTGTGCATACTTATAATCGCAAGGATATGGAGTGCACTCATCAAAAGCCATGATAATATCTGCCCCAATAGTACGCTGAATTTCCATTACATTTTCTGGCGTAAAAAAATGATAAGAACCATCTATATGACTTTTAAACTTAACTCCTTCCTCTTTTATTTTTCTGTTTGCAGACAAAGAATACACCTGATAACCACCAGAATCTGTTAAAATATTTCGATCCCAGTTCATAAATTTGTGCAAACCACCAGCTTTTTCCAAAATAGCAGTTTGTGGTCTAAGGTATAAATGGTAGGTATTTCCAAGAATAATATCGGGATTAATTTCTTCTCTCAATTCCCTTTGATGCACCCCTTTAACTGACGCAACTGTTCCTACAGGCATAAAAATAGGCGTTTCTATAACCCCATGATCGGTAGTAATACTCCCAGCACGAGCATTTGTTAAGGTGTCTTTTTTTAATAAATCAAATTTCATATTCATTTTTTACAATTCGCAAAGATAACAGAATTGTCTATCATACATAACTATTAAGCATTAAATTAACAATAAGCAATAATTGTGCGTGCCCGCTTTTCCCTTCCCTACTCCAATTGCTAAAAAGCTGTCGGTCTCCAGCTACAAGTCCTCGCAACGAGCATTATTTTTGTACAATTATAGCACTAGCTTTCGCTGGTCGCTTGCCATAATTACAAAAATTAAAGCTCGTTCCTGTGGGCTTTCCGCTTTTGCCCTCACGCGTAGCAAAAACAAAAACTGTATACTTCTAACTAAAATTAAGGTGTACAAAATTTTATAAACTAAATCCTACTAATCTAAAATTTGCAACTAATCTATTTACAATAAATAGTATCTTTGCCTAAAATAATTAAAAAAATTATGTCACAAAACATCGAAAAAACAAAATGTCTAATTATAGGCTCTGGTCCAGCAGGATATACCGCAGCTATTTATGCAGCAAGAGCAAATATGAATCCTATTTTGTACCAAGGAACACAACCTGGCGGGCAATTAACCACCACAAACGAAGTGGAAAATTTCCCAGGAAACCCAGAAGGAATTACAGGACCACAAATGATGGAAAACCTACAAGAACAAGCCAAACGTTTCAAAACAGATGTAAGAGATGGTTGGGTAACAAAGGTTGATTTCTCAGACCCAAAAAACCACAAAGTTTGGATTAACGATAGCCTAGAAATACACTGTCAAACAGTAATTATAGCAACAGGGGCATCTGCAAAATATTTAGGAATCCCTTCGGAACAACACTATCTGCAATTAGGTGGTGGCGTATCTGCATGTGCTGTTTGCGATGGCTTTTTTTACAGAAACCAAGAAGTTATAATAGTTGGTGCTGGAGATTCTGCATGCGAAGAAGCACACTATTTGTCTAAAATGTGTACAAAAGTAACTATGCTTGTAAGAAGCGAACAATTCAGAGCCTCCAAAATAATGGAATCTCGTGTTAGAAAAACACCAAACATCAACATCTTGACGAATCATGATACGATAGAAGTGCTTGGAGACGGACAGGTAGTAACCGGTGCAAAAGTGAAAGACAAAACTACAAACCAAGAATATGATATCCCTGCAACAGGGTTTTTTGTAGCAATTGGACATAAACCAAACACCGATATTTTTAAAGAATATTTAAATTTAGACCCAACAGGATACATTATAAACACACCAGGAACAGCACAAACCAATATTGCTGGTGTATTTGTTTCTGGCGATGCTGCAGATCATGTGTACAGACAAGCTATTACCGCTGCTGGTACAGGTTGCATGGCAGCACTAGATGCTGAAAGATACTTAGCAGCAACAGAAGAAGATTAAATAATAATTTTATTTAGTGTCTATAAAAAATAATAAAAAAGTGTTTTTATTTAAGACAAAAATTAGCAAAATTCCTAAAAAGAAAGTGCTTTTTTA
>DZCQ01000001.1:0-26859 GCA_022730285.1 Flavobacterium psychrophilum | reverse complement strand
AAAGTGCTTTTTTAATTGTGGCACAGTATTGTAAACACAGTAAATAATTGCAGAGAAAAAAAAATAAAAAATAATTAAAAAAAATACTTATATATTAAAAAATTTATATCTTTGCAAGGAATTAATAATTAACCTTTATAATTAAGTAAGATGAAAAAAATTGTTTTAAGCATGGCTTTAGTAGCTATGATGGGTGTATCTTTTGTATCATGTAAAGACGCTAATGCAGAAGCTCCAGCTACTGAAGAAGCTGCTCCAGCAATGGAAGAAGCTGTAGAAGCTACAACTGAAGCTGTAGATACTGCTGCTGCTGCTACAACTGAAGCTGTAGAAGCTGCTGCTACTGACGCTGCTACCGCAGTTGAAGGTGCTGCTACTGATGCTGCAAAAGCTGTTAAAGAAGAAGTAAAAAAATAATTAGAAATAAATTTTCTACTATTTTTATTAAAGCTCCGAAATTCGGAGCTTTTTTTTATTACAATAATTTACATAAGATAACAAAAGTCTTCACATCGCGAAGTAAAAAGTCGTATATGTGCTAAAATTGGCTTAAGGTGGGTTCAAAAAATTTGCTGATAGCTGTTTTTGGAATTACTTTATGTAGATTTTTTCTTTATTCTTTTTTTGCGTGAGGGATAGAAATGAAAATCTTTTTGCTTTTTTTTAAAGAAAAAAGCAAAAGATTGGAATGGATAGCCTGACCCGTAGTTTACAGAGGGACTATTATAGATTTTAACTGCTTGGGGGCAACAACTAAACCACTATGGAGTGAAAGCCCATAGATTTGACTTGGCAGACTGAAAGTCTGTAAGCTTGTAATGCTTTAATTTTTAACACAAATTCCACAAATTTGCACGAATTAAATTTGTGTGAATTTGTGAAATTCGCGTCAAATTTTTTAGAACCTTAAAGGGAAATGCACTAAAAGTGGATAGTTTTAACTATTTTTGTGACAAACAAATACAACCTTATAACATAAAGTTTATGTAAAAAAGTGTTAGATTAGTTGAAAAATGTCCAGATAATACCGAATCTTACTATAAAATCTCGGTATGGATACGTTGGTGCTGCATAATAATCTCTACCTGTAAAACCTGAATTAAAATGTTCTGCTTTTAAAAAAATTCGCATTTGCCTAACCTTAGCATCTATAAAAAAATCTACCAAAGGGAAATTACCAATTTTAACTGTATCTTGAGCATAAAATTCGCCAATTAGTGGGTTATATTCATTTGCATAGTAACTAGAAAAAGCCTGAAAGGTAAAGCCTGTTTGCAAAAATAATGCTCGCTTAAAAAGATATTCTTGGTAATATAACGTATTTCTAGTTACCCACTTTGGAACATTCAAAATGGAAGTATTTTGACTAACCTGTTGTAACAAGACAGTATTATCTAAGCCAAACTTTCCTAGCCTAAAATCTTTTGAAAGTTTTACTGACAGATAGTTAATAGGATTTGTATATTGCTTTGGTGTTGTAGCAATCAAAGTATCAGAAACACTATCATTGCTAAAATACAAATAATTATTTAGCTGAGAATAGCTAAATTCGGCACCAAACCAAGGCGTTTTAGCCTTTACAATAAATTGCGATTTTCGTTCGTTAAGAAATTGCTTATACCAATTATATACTAGAAAACTACTTTGAAAAAGTGTATAATTTAAATCTGGTATTTTACTTGTATACAAATAAGCAACTGACAAAAGAGATTTCTCAGACAAATTATAAGTAGAAGATATAGCTAATTTAGAAAATTTCTGTTCAGAAATAGAAGTAGATGCTTCTACACCAATTTTTAAATTCTTAAACTTAAAATTAGAAGCACCACCTATTGCATTAATAGAATTAGACACAAGGTTTGGAACCAAAATTTGATTATTTGAAAGTAATATTCTATTGTAAAAATTAGCATAATGGTAATTTTCTACAAAAAAGCGATAATCTCCAAAAGTAGAATTTGTGTAACTCAGACCCATTTTATTATAAAACGCATTAAATTTAGTTACATCAAAAGAATTAGACATAGTATAAGCGGTGCCATATCTAAGAATTGGTGATGGACTACTAAATTCAAACATCTTAGATTCATAATTTAATTCATGGTAAATACCAAGACGACCACTATTTGCTTTAGGATTAAAGTAATAGCCATGATAGATAAAATATCGTTTGCCTTTAAATAATGAACTTGCGTCTTTAAAAAAGATTTCTAACCTAGATCTTTGTGAAAAATTAGTATTTCCAGATGCGAAATTAGCAATATCCGCAATACCTCCGTCTTCTTGATTATAAGAATCTTGACTGATATAATGAAAATTAGCAAAGTAGTGCTTCGATTTAGATAAAAAACTTGTAGTAAACGTAAAATTACCAAAACTAGAGAGCGAATTAAGATACTTTCCTAAAGAACGCAAACCTTTATATCCAATAGAGAAATTTAGTTGAGGCGAAATATTTAAGGTTATAAAAGCATCCACAGATTGTCCTTGCTCGGAAACGGTTTTAAAATACAAATCGGTTATTGGTGTTGCCACCGAAAAGTATTGCACCTCATTTGCATCTAGGTAGTTAAATTGTTTTGCTTTAAATCCAAAACCTGGCAAAGAAGTTGCTCCATTTTGACAACCAAAGTCAAGAGTATTATATGTTTGCCCGTCGTTAGCAAATGGCAATAAACCAAAATTATCTTTGCGTAAATAGTTGAATTTATATTCGGCATGAATGGTCAAGCTAGTATCAATATAGGTGGTATCTCTTTGGAGAGTAATTACTCTGTAAAGGGTAATTGGAGCTTTAGGATTTTCTTTAGGTTTATCCCGCAACGATTTTTTGATTGTATCGTTTTTAGAAGCATTCAAATTGCCTAATTCTTGAGCAAAAATACTGCAAGCAAAAAAAGAAAAAACAAAGAGATAAATAAATTTCATACAAATAAATGAGAAGCAAAAATACATAAATATCTCCAAAAAAGAGAATTTATTGTATAAAAAAAGGAGTTGCTAATGCAACTCCTTTTTAAAAGATAATCGTAAATTATTTATGATTAGCGATACGAGCTTTAGCAATTGAATTTGCAATTGTATTTTTAAAACTAGCAGCTCTTCCAGAAGCAATAACAGTTGCATTGCTATCTTCGATAGTAAATACACCAGCAGCTAATGTTACAGTACAAACATAACCATTACCAGAACCATCTGTAGAAGTTGGCACAAAGCTTCCTTCTTGTACAAAAGTCCCTGCTTTTATAGCTCCAGAACGCATATAATTTACAGTGGTAGGAATATTAAATGGGTCATGGTATTGACTATTTAAACCAGCATCACTATAAATATCATAAAAGATATAATAAGTACCATCTGTCAAAGTTGTGCTATTTAAACGCACTTTTTCAACACATGCACCTGTAGCACCTGTATAATTACCAGTATCCGCAAATGAGGAGTCTAGAACATAATAATCCATATCATACCCTATTCCACATAAAGAGTAATCTACACCAGATATAGAGAAATCATGATCAAAATTACAATCTAAGTTTAACATAGGAGAAACCCAATTATTAATTGTAAAAGTAACCATTTTTGAAGTAACAACAGCATTAGAAGTAGTGATGTCAGAAACTTGCAAAGTAGCAGTTTCTACACTTTCTACTGCATCGTCTTTCAATATTTTAATAGTACCTGTACCAGTAGTAGCATACGGTGCAATAAAAACATCAGAAACAGTATAATCTTCACCCATAGTAGCAGTACCAGAAACTTGAACTGTTTTAATCTGGATTGCTACAGGTTGTGGTATATCTAGGGTTACTGAAAATTTAAATTCTTGTTCATTAACCTCATCTACTACTATAGGAGTAGTACCAAATACTAATGGTGGAGTAACTGGCATAGTAACAGCTGGTGCTATAGGTGCTATAGTAGCAACAGTATTATTAACCTCTAAGGTAGAATACCCTGTAGCGTCGTCTTTGTTACAAGATGTGAAAGCTAAACTTCCTATTGCAAGTATAGCAGCCAATACAGTTATTTTGTTATTTTTCATTTTATTTATTTATTAATTAATTAAATAGATACTATACAATTTAAATTAAGGCACTTTAGTTAAAGTCCAAGTTAAATCTACATACCAAGAAACACCTGCAACATTTGCATGCTCAAAAGTTAAATTACCAGCAGAAGTAACAAAACCAGTAGGCATAGTAGATAAACCAGTAGCAGTAATTGGATTACCTGATTGATATTCCCAATCTGTAATTTGCAAAACACCACAAACGTCTGTGAATTCAAACCAATAAGTGCTTGCAAATGCTGGCATATAAGTAGCATGATAAGCAGCATCGCCTATAGAAGTAACAACAGAAGTTTTTGAACTTCTTGTGTAAGTACCAACTAAGTTAGACACACAAGCAGCAGTAATTTTCGTTTTCTTAACATTCAAGTTAGTAGTACCAGCACTAGTAGCAGCAACATAAGTCATTAACCAATAATCCCCAACACTTAAACCAGCATCTGTTGCAGGAAGTGGAGCTCCAGCAACGGTTAAACCACTTATTAACTCATTGTAAGAAACATCGTAAGAAAGAAATTCCTTTTGAGCAGTTGCAGGAAAAGTAACTGTTTTATAAAGCACTTTTTCAGAAGTACCTAATGCTCCAAAAAATTGTTTGTAAATAGCAACCGAAGTTGTTTTTACCTCCCCTTGAAAAACAGAGATATTAACTGGGAAAGTTGCAGTTGCTACACTTCCAAAAGGATATGTCAAACTTGCAGTGTCAATATCTAATAAACCACCAACATTTTGGCTACCCGTTAATGCGTCTTGATTTGCATCGTCATTACCATCGGTACAAGCAACCGCTAATAAGGCAAAAAAAGAAAAAAGCGAAATTTTAAATAATTTTTTCATAATTTTAATATTAAGTTATTAATTCATCCACCAAAGTTTAGACAACATAGTATCTCCTTGATCTAGAGTAGCTGATGCTGCTGTATAATTAGTTTGATTGTAATTCTGAGAGTCAGTAGAATAATAAAATCTTTTTGGGATAGAAGTGATTGCTGCATCAAATGCAGGAGCTAAAACAGGGAATCCAGTTCTTCTCCATTCTGTCCAAGCCTCTATACCTTGACCGTATAAAGCCAACCATTCTTGTGTTGCAATTTTTTCACGAGCATCAACTTGAGTAGTAAATGCAACAGAACTTAAGTAAGAACCTGGAATTACACCATTAAATGCCATATTAGCAGTAATACCACTTTCGTAGTATGTTTTAGCAGTAGTTAAACCACCTCCAATAATACCTTCGTTAGCAGCTTCGGCAAGCAACAACTCTTGTTGTGCATAAGACATGAAAACACCCGGTAAAGTAGGCTCTAGATAAAAAGTTCCTGGAGATGAAAAAGCAGCATAAGAACTAGGGTTCTCAACACCTGGCATGTTTCCTACATAAGCAGAAGCATTGTTAAGCTGTGCATAAACTGGTAATCTAGGATCTGAAAGAGTGTTTAGCTGATTAACAAGAACCGAACTCACTTTATACTCTGTTCTAGAACCAAATACAATAGTTTCATAAATTGGGTTTGCATCTGGCTGTGCAGCTACATAAGCTAATTGAGCAGAATCTGCATTAGACCCCATTAACATTCCTGAGCTCACCAAAGCATTTACTTCCGCACTTACATTTCTTACTTTAGAAATACGCATTAACGCTTTTAATTTTAATGCTTTCGCAAATTTTCTCCATTTCATAGTATTGCCATGATATATTAAATCGGCAGTAGGAGAAATAGTTCCAGTTCCGGTAGCAAACAAAGCATCTGCTTGATCTAACATAGCAAGAATACCATCATATACCACTTCTTGAGAGTCAAATACAGGCTTACTATTTCCTTTCACAACCGCTTCAGTAAATGGAACTGGTCCGTAAACATCTGTTAAAATTTGAAACGCATTTGCTTGCATAACAAGTGCTGCTCCTTGCAAATTAGAGTTTCCTGCGGTACCAGCTAAATCAAAAGCACTTTTTGCCTCAGCAATAACATTAGAATAAAGAGCAGTCCAAAGGTTATTCATAACTGAACGGCGAGGAATATATCTTTCCTCATCATTGTACTGTACCTTAGACCACTGTTGTGCCCAACATAAACCCATATCTCCTCCAACAAAAGTGCTATACATATTGTTTTGAGTAGCTGTTATGGAGGTAGATAAAAGCAAATTAGGGTCTGTAACAGGAGAGTCATTTGGAGAAGTATTAACTTCTTCAAAATCCGCATTACAACTTATTGTAAGAAAACTAAGTCCTGCAACAAGTAAATAGATTATTTTTTTCATAATTTAATTAAAATTTAACGTTAATATTAAATCCATACGATCTTGCAGAAGGCAACTGACCAAACTCTTGGCCTTGCTCTCCATTAGCACTACTAAAACCAGTTTCTGGATCTATGTGGGGAACATTTTTATACAAAATTGCTAAATTTCTTCCTACAAGGGAGAATTTTAAGCTTTGGATAAAAGTACCTCTCAACATTTTTTGAGGAATAGAATACCCAATGGTCATTTGTCTCCATTTTACATAACTAGCATCAAAAACACCACCTTCATTATATTTAGAGTAGTTGTATGCATTTTGGTTAAATGATTTAGCAGAAACAACCACATTGTTAGGAACGTATCCACCAGCACCGTCAGACATAACACCTTCACCAACTATTCCAGTTTCACGACCTATTAAAGTTTCTTCTAGTGTACCTGCGTAACGACCCCACATGTAAGTCATTGAATACAAATCGCCACCTATTTTAGCGTCAAATAATGTACCAATATCAAAGTTTTTATATTTGAATGCAAAGTTTGCACCACCTGTCCAATCTGGAGTAATATTACCAAGAACCGCTAGTTTTGAATTATTTGTTTTTGGCAAACCATTTTCGTAGATTACTTGTCCATCAGCAGTTCTAGCATAAGGGAATCCAACAATAGAACCATACGCTTCACCTGGACGAGCTTGTAACTCCATACCCCATTGACCACCAAGAGTATAAGCATCTGCTCCACCTAAATCTACTACTGTATTTTTATTTTTAGCAAAATTCAAATCAATGTCAAAACTTGCATTGTCTGTTTTAAGTGCTGTAAGTCCTAACTGCAATTCGATACCTTTGTTGGTCATTGTAGCTGCATTTTCCCAAGAAGAAGTAAATCCAGAAGCAGCTTCCACTTGCAAAGGCAAAATTAAATCTGTCCCTTTCTGATCGTAGTAAGTACCTGAAAAACGAATTCTATCATTAAATGCTTTTATATCAATACCATATTCAGTACCTGTGGTAGATTCTGGCTTAATATTAGGGTTCCATTGTCTGTTAGGAACAGCTGCTTGTGAACCAAAACCATTGTTTGAAAGTAAGAATGTTGGATTTGTAGAGTATTCAAGTAATGGACCAAATCCTCCTACTTTTGCCCAACCTCCACGTAGTTTTACGTAATTTACTTTACTATCGTTAAAACCTAATGCATCTGAAACAACAAAAGATCCAGAAACTGAAGGGTAGAAGAAAGAGTTGTTCGCTTTAGGTAACACAGAAGCCCAGTCATTTCTTCCTGTAAATTCTAAAAACGCATAATTTTTGTAGGATAATTGACCAAATCCTAAAACGCTATTAATTCTTTGCTCGAAGTAATCACTGTCTATAAAAGGAGTAGAACCTGATTTTGCATTAGAAAGTGTATATAAATTTGGTATCTCTATACCTCCACCTAATTCTCCAATTATGGTAGTTCTTACTCTCTTCATTGTATTAGAACCTCCGTTTAAGGTAAGCTTAAAATCTTTACTTAGAGATTTTTCATAAGTCAATAATACTTCTGCATTAATTTCGCTATATCTTCTTTGAATCTCTGCATAGTAACCAGTAGCTCTTTCGTTCGTGCCAATAGCAGAGCGCAAAGTTTCTCTTTGAGAGTATTGATCTAGCATTACTTTACCATTTGCAGACAATGCATTTGTAAATTTAAAGTTCAAGAAAGTACTTCCTGTAATCCTGTCTTTATCAAAAGTATTTGTATTGGTTTCCAAAGACCAATAAGGGTTGTTTTGAAATATTGTGTTCCAGTTAAGCGGTGTACCTGCAGCAGCAGTATTAGGATCTGCTAATGGGAAATTTCTCCAATCTTTTAAGTCTGAGAAATTAACATTTCGTGCAGACCAAATAAATTGTTGCACCACATTAGCAGAGCTATACCCAACATTAGGAAGATTGTTACTCTTATCATTAAAATAAGTAACATTTGCACCTGCTTTCAATTTCTCTCCAAATTTAAAGTTTCCGTTAAAACCAGCTGTAAACTTTTTGTAATCTGTAAAAGGAACCATTCCTTTTTCGTCTGTATTTCCTAAGGAAAGCCTAAAACTTCCATTTTCCCCAGAATTTAACAACGAAATACTGTTAGACAAAGAAACTCCTGTATCATAGAAATCTTTTACGTTATCTGGGTGCGACACCCAAGGAGTAGCTGCACCACCATATTTAAAAGAGTCCCATTGCACAAAAGACAGTCCTCTATCCAAAGCAGGACCCCAACTCTCATCAACCCCATCATTATAACCACCACCTGAACCATCTACGAATTGGAAAAAGTCTGAAGTAGAACCTTGTCCATAAGAATTTTGATAATTAGGTAATACTAAAGGATTACTAAAAGTCATATTTGTATTAAACGCAACTTCAAACTTTCCTCTATTTTTACCAGATTTAGTAGTAATTACAATAACCCCTTTACTTGCACGAATACCATACAAAGCAGCAGCAGTAGGCCCTTTTAACACCGTAATAGACTCGATATCATCTGGATTGATAGAAGCAGCACCATTAGGCAAATCTCTACCTCCGTTAGAACTTGCATTCCCATTAGAAGTATTATCAAAAGGAACACCATCTATCACATACAAAGCTTCATTGTTCCCTGTGATTGAAGAAGCACCTCTAAGTACAACACGAGAAGAAGCACCTACGGAACCAGAAGAACTAGTTACTTGCACCCCTGCAATACGACCACTTAAAGCATTGGTAATATTGCTCTCTCTAGCTTCTGTTAAAGCGTCTCCTTGAATAGATTGCGAAGCAGAAGTTACTGCCTTTGTAGATTTTTTAACCCCAAGAGCTGTTACCACAACTGTTTCTAAGGCTTTTGCATCATCTTGCATTTTTACATTGATAGCTGCATTTCCTTCTACCGTTCTAGAAATGTCACGCATTCCCATGAATGAGAAAACTAAAACCTCTCCGTCATTTGCTTTAATGGCATAAGTACCATCAAAACCTGTTGCAACACCACGTTGTGTACCTTTAACCACAACATTCACACCTGGCATAGGACCTGTTGCATCGGTCACTGTACCTTTAATAGTTTTCTCCTGAGCGAAAGAAAACTGCATAGTTAACGCTACCATTAGCGTAAGAATCCATTTGAACTTTGATCTCATATTAATTTTATTTGAGTTAGTTATTATGCAAACTTCTTAATAATTTCTTAAATAACCAAACATTTGTAAGAAATATTTCAATTGGACATGTGTTAAATATTTTTACTCAAAAAAACACACCACATTATATAGTTACTTATATTGATAAGAAAAACGCAAGTATTTTAAAAAATAATTATACTTTTGTCAAAATTAAGTAAATGTTAAGTCCTTATTTTTTAACACAAAATTTAGAATGTGGTTGTGATGAGGCTGGACGTGGCTGTCTTGCTGGTCCTGTAACGGCAGCCGCAGTAATACTCCAGAATAATTCTATTCCATTAATTAACGATTCTAAAAAATTATCCGAAGCACTTCGGGACAGTTTACGCTTTGTGATAGAAGATAATTCTAACAGCTACTTTGCAGTAACCCATCTATTTCAAGACGAAATAGACGAAATAAATATTTTAAACGCTTCTATGAAGGCAATGCAAGAATCTGTTTTGAAGTTAGACAAAATTCCTAATCATATAATAATAGATGGGAATAGACCCTTAAACAGCAAATTAGGCATGATGCAAAAAACTGGCAAGATATTCACAGAAAAAGAAATCGCCCTTTTGCAATCTATTCCTACCAAAAGCGTTATAAAAGGAGATAGTAAATTTCAAAGTATTGCAGCCGCATCTATTTTAGCCAAAACACATCGAGATGCTTATATGGAAAAAATTCATGAAGAATACCCAATGTACAATTGGAAACAGAACAAAGGATATCCTACAAAAGAACATCGAGAGGCTATCCAAAAATATGGCATTACAAAACACCATCGTTTAACCTTTAAAATGATTTAAAAACTTACAAAATTACAAGAAAATATCTTTGCAAAATTCTTTTTAATTTTTTCTTTCACCTCTGCCTCCTCTACCCTTTCTACCCCAAGTTCTACTTGCAAGGAAGTTACTGCTTTGCCCCTAATACCACAGGGAATAATATTATCAAAATATCCCAAATCTGCATTTACATTTAGAGCAAATCCATGCATCGTAACCCATCGACTAGCACGAACACCCAAGGCACATATTTTTCTAGCAAATGGAGTTCCTACTCCCAACCAAACTCCTGTTTCGCCATCTGACCTAGTACAATTCAACCCATACTCTGCAAGTGTTATAATAATTATCTCTTCTAAGAACCTTAAATACTGATGAATATCTGTAAAAAAATTTTCCAAATCTAAAATAGGATAACCTACAATTTGACCTGGCCCATGATACGTAATATCTCCACCTCTATTTATTCTGTAAAACATAGCACCTTTTGCCTCTAATTGTGTTTCCGAAAGCAATAGGTTAGAAATATCTCCACTTTTACCCAACGTATAAACATGCGGATGTTCCACCATCAAAAAATAATTAGGAGTTACAATCGTGGCATCGTCTCGCTTTTTAATCTTGAATTCTACTACTTTTGCAAATATTTCCTCCTGCAAATTCCAAGTTTCTTTATAGTCTTTTTTTCCTAAATCCTCAAAAATAATATCTTTATTCATCTTTTTTAGCAGCAGCCAATCATCTTGCATTTTTTAAGAATTACACCTGCTTTCTCCTTTATCTTGTTACGCTACGCTCCACAAGGATATCGGCTCTATCAGGGCTATAAAACGCCTTTGACCTATTTTAAAAACAAAGATAGTCTAATATAAATTCTAAAAAAACAACTTCACAAGAATGTTTTACAAACAAAGCCCCTAAATACAACACTAAAATTAAAGAAGTTCTAAAAAGAGCAGCGCAAAAAAATAAATTCACAAAAAAACTAATTTTTAGAACCCACCTTAAGACTTTTTAATATAAGACAATTTACCTATATTTGCATTTTAATTTAAGAAATATGCAACTCTCCGAACAAGAAATTATTAGACGCGAAAAACTAAACTCTTTACGAAATTTAGGAATAAACCCCTACCCTGCCAATTTATTTCCAGTAACCCATACTTCCAATCAAATAAAAGGAAATTTTGAAGATGGCAAAAAAGTAATCGTTGCAGGCAGACTAATGAGTATTAGAGATCAAGGAAAAGCCTCTTTTGCCGAGTTACAAGATAGCGAAGGAAGAGTACAGCTATACCTAAATAGAGATATGCTTTGTCCAGACGAAGATAAAACCTTATATAACCAAGTATTTAAAAAACTAACCGATTTAGGAGATTTTATAGGTATAGAAGGAGAATTATTTACAACCCAAGTAGGGGCAAAATGCATACGAGCAACCTCTTTTAAAATACTTAGCAAAGTGCTTAGACCACTACCTCTGCCTAAAACAGATGAAGAAGGGAAAGTACATGATGCTTTTACCGATGCTGAACTACGTTACAGAATGCGATATGTAGATTTAGTAGTAAATCCGCATGTGAAAGAGGTTTTTGTAAAAAGAACCAAACTTTTTACTGCCATGCGAGACTTTTTTAACAAAAATGGCTACATGGAAGTAGAAACCCCAATATTACAAGCAATACCAGGTGGTGCTGCCGCAAGACCTTTTGTAACACACCACAACAGTTTAGACATACCATTATACATGCGAATTGCAAACGAGTTGTACCTAAAAAGGTTAATAGTAGGAGGATTTGAAGGAGTGTATGAATTTTCTAAAAATTTCCGTAACGAAGGAATGGATAGAACCCACAATCCTGAGTTTACAGCAATGGAAATATACGTTGCTTACAAAGATTACAACTGGATGATGAGCTTTGCCGAAAACTTGTTAGAATATTGTGCCATTGCTGTAAACGGCACTAGTGGAGCAACTTTTGGGGAACACCAAATAAACTTTAAAGCACCATACAAACGAGTAACCATGACACAATCTATTATAGATTTTACTGGTTTTGATATTTCTGGAAAAAGTGAAACAGAATTATTCCAAGCTGCAAAAAACATGGGGATTGAAGTAGATGAGACTATGGGTAAAGGAAAATTAATTGACGAGATATTTGGGGCTAAATGCGAAGGAAATTATATCCAACCCACATTTATTACAGATTATCCAAAAGAAATGTCCCCATTGTGCAAGTCACACAGAGATAATCCAGAACTTACAGAGCGTTTTGAATTAATGGTTTGTGGTAAAGAAATAGCAAACGCATACTCCGAACTAAACGACCCTATAGATCAGAGAGAACGTTTTGAACATCAATTAAAACTATCTGAAAAAGGAGATGTAGAAGCAAATGGCGTTATTGACGAAGATTTTTTGCGTGCTTTAGAATATGGAATGCCTCCAACCTCTGGAATGGGAATTGGAATGGATAGATTAATTATGTTTTTAACAAATAATGTTTCTATACAAGAAGTGCTTTTCTTTCCGCAAATGCGACCTGAGAAAAAACAAGTCGAATTAACAGACGATGAAAAGGGAATAATAGAATTATTAAAAATAGAAAATAACCAATCTCTAGGTAATTTGAAAGAAAAATCTGGATTAAGTGGTAAAAAATGGGATATTGCCATGAAAGGGTTATCCAAACTTCATTTACTAAAAGTAACTGTTGATGGCGAAAACAAAACAGTGCAATTAAGCTAACCAGAATTTATTAGCAGATTGTTATATTTATTTTCTATTTTAGTACATTTGTATTTTAACTAAATAAAACAAAAAACATGAATGCAATTATTAAAAAAAACGGAGTTACTTTCGGTATTCTCACAGGGCTATTTTCTGTACTTATAACTACTTTTATTTATATCATAAATTTAGAGCTATTTATCTCCGCATGGCTGGGTATTGCAACTCTTGTAATGTATATAGCAATAGGTGTTTTTTTACTCTCCAAAACAAAGAAAGAATTGCAAGATATTTTTAGTTTTAAAGATGCCTTTACTACTTATTTTATTTCTGCGGTAATTGGAATTTTAATTAGCGTTGCTTTTAATATAATCTTGTTTAACTATGTGGATCCAGAGTCAAAAGAAACGATAAAAGATCTTTCTATTAACTATACAACCGAAATGCTTAAAAAGTTCGGCACACCAGCATCTGCAATAAACCAAGCAATTGCTGAAATGGAAAAAACAGACCAGTTTTCTATCTCGTCCTTACTAAAAAGCTCGGTTACATATATGCTTTTCGCAGCCGTTTTTGGATTGATTCTTGCAGCAATTTTTAAATCTAAATCGACTTACCAAAAATTATAGTGAATCTATCTATTATTATCCCATTATTAAACGAACAAGAATCGTTGCCAGAATTGGCCAATTGGATTACTATTGTAATGCAACAAAATTCTTTTACTTATGAAATAATTTTTATAGATGATGGTAGTATTGATAAATCTTGGCAAACAATTCAAGAACTATCCGAAAACAATAGCCACATAAAAGGAATTCGGTTTTTTAAGAATTATGGGAAATCACAAGCATTACATGCAGGTTTTGCAAAAGCAAATGGCGATGTAGTAATTACTATGGATGCCGATTTGCAAGACAGTCCAAATGAAATTCCAGACTTATTCAAAATGATAACGGAGCAAAATTTTGATTTGGTTTCTGGTTGGAAAAAGAAGCGATACGATCATGCTTTTACTAAAAATCTTCCTTCCAAATTATTTAATTGGGCTGCAAGAAAAACTTCTGGCGTTTATTTAAACGATTTTAATTGTGGTTTAAAAGCATATAAAAATATTGTTGTAAAAAATATTGAAGTGTCGGGCGAGATGCATCGGTATATTCCCGTGTTAGCAAAAAATGCTGGTTTTAGTAATATTGGCGAAAAAATTGTGCAACACCAGGCTAGAAAATATGGCGAATCTAAATTTGGAATAAACAGATTTATAAATGGTTTTCTGGACTTAATAACCATTTGGTTTATATCTAAATTTGGGAAAAGACCCATGCACCTTTTTGGAGCGTTGGGCACAGTAATGTTCTTAATTGGTTTTCTGTCTGCTGGATATATTGGAATTTCTAAACTATTTAAACTATTTTATTTGCATCATCAAACGAATCTAGTTACTGAAAATCCGTGGTTTTATATCTCCTTAGCAACTATGGTTATAGGCACACAGTTTTTTCTTGCAGGTTTTTTAGGCGAAATTATATTAAGAACTAAAAACAATGAGGAACGATATAAAATAGCTTCCGAAATAGCTTGATAAAATAAAATTCAAAATTATTACTAATTTTAGCAAATAACTAGTGAATACAAATAAGCTTAGCCCTGATAGAAGCGACATCCTTTTTATTTTTTCTTTTCAAAAATAAAAAGATATAGCGAATAGCAGGAAATAGCTCCCAATAAAAAAAAGAAAGAGTGCTTCGTGCCATAAAAAAATAATTATGAATATTCCAGAAAATATATTAAAGCAAGTAAATATTTGGCTTTCGCCAATATTTGACCAGCAAACACAAAAAGAAGTGGAAAGACTGATGACTTCCAGTTTGAAGGAATTAGAAGATAGTTTTTATAAAAATCTTGAATTTGGAACAGGCGGAATGCGTGGTGTAATGGGTGTTGGAACTAATAGAATAAACAAATATACGCTTGGAAAAAACACACAAGGTTTGTCAAATTACATGATTAAATCGTTTCCTGGCGAACAACTAAAAGTTGCTATAGCTTACGATTGCCGTCATAATAGTAATACATTGGCAAAAGTGGTAGCTGATGTTTTTTCGGCAAATGGAATTCACGTGTATCTTTTTTCGGATATGCGTCCAACACCTGAATTGTCATTTGCTTTGAAATATTTGAATTGTCATGCTGGTATAGTTTTAACAGCTTCTCACAATCCACCAGAATATAATGGCTACAAGGTTTATTGGCAAGATGGCGGACAATTGGTACCACCTCAAGATAAAGAAATTATTCAGGTAATTGAAGATTTAAATTATAGTGAAATTAAATTTGAAGCTAACGAAAACTTAATTGAATATATTGATGTTGCTATTGATGAAGCTTTCGCAAAATCGACTGTAGAAAATGCAAGTTTCAACACACCAACTGCTGCAAAAGAAAATTTAAAAATTGTTTATACTTCGTTACACGGAACTTCTATCAAGGCAATTCCAGGTGTTTTGGCAAAAGCTGGTTATACTGATGTGAATATTGTTCCTGAACAAGAAGTTCCAAATGGCGACTTTCCAACGGTAAAATCTCCAAATCCTGAAGAACCTGAAGCGCTTACAATGGCATTAGCTTTGGCTGATAAAATTGGTGGTGATATTGTAATTGGAACTGATCCTGATTCGGATAGATTAGGCGTTGCTGTAAGAGATAATGATGGGAAAATGATGTTGCTAAATGGTAATCAAACCATGGTAATCATGACAGCATTTTTATTAGAACAATGGAAACGCGCTGGAAAAATAACTGGAAAACAATTTATAGGTTCAACGATTGTCTCGACTCCAATGATGTTAGAATTAGCTTCGGGTTATGGTGTGGAATGCAAAGTGGGATTAACGGGTTTTAAATGGATTGCAAAATTCATCAAAGATTTTCCAGAACAAGAATTTATTGGCGGTGGTGAAGAAAGTTTCGGCTTTATGGTTGGTGATGCTGTTCGCGACAAAGATGCCGTTGCTGCTTGTTTGCTAGTGTGCGAAATTGCCGCTCAAGCAAAAGCATCAGGAACTACTTTATATAATGAATTATTAAATTTATATGTTGATTTCGGATTTTATAAAGAGCATTTGATTTCGTTAACCAAAAAAGGAATTTCAGGAATGCAAGAAATAACTCAAATGATGATTGATTTGAGAGAAAATCCAATGAGTGAAATAGATGGGCAACGTGTGGTTTGTATTGAAGATTATGACAATTCGACTTCGCGTAACTTGATTACCAATGAAGTGGAAACTATAAATATTCCCAAATCGAATGTATTGATTTATTATTTAGAAGATGGCTCAAAAATATGTGCTCGCCCAAGTGGAACTGAACCAAAAATCAAATTCTATTTTAGTGTAAACGCACCATTGGACAAAGCGGAAAACTCCAAAGAAGTGGAAAGTCAATTAGACCAAAAAATGAAAAACATAATTACTGAAATGCAATTGAACTAATGGATAAAAATATAAAAAAAATAATTCCGTTTGCATTACCTTACAAAAGTCATATTATTTGGAATATTGTAAACAATATATTTTATGCCTTGTTTAGTACTTTGTCATTTGTGGCTTTAATTCCAATGATGCAAGTATTGTTCAACGATGCAGAAAAAATACAAACAAAACCTATATTCAAAAGCATTTGGGATATAGCCGCTTTTGGAAAACAATACTTATATTATTATATTACAAAACTTACAGAGACACAAGGGCCACAATCGGCATTATTACTTTCGGTTTGTCTAATTATTGTTACTTTTTTGCTTAAAAATATTTTCAACTATTTTGCCTCTTATCATTTAATGTATTTACGAAATGGTGTTTTAAAAGATATGAGGATAGAACTTTTCAGCAAAATAGTTTCGTTACCTATTGGTTTTTATTCCGAAAAAAGAAAAGGAGATGTAATGGCACGAATGCTGGGTGATGTTGGCGAATTTCAAAATTCTTTTTTTTCGGTATTAGAACTAGTTGTTAGAGAGCCACTTACTATATTATTTACCATAATAACAATGTTTAGCATAAGCACTAAACTTACCATATTTGTATTTATATTTATACCAATATCTGGTTTTGTAATTTCTAGGTTAGGAAAAAATTTAAAGGCCAAGGCAAACGAAGCTCAGGTAGAATCTGGTTATTTTATATCGATATTAGAAGAAACATTAGGTGGAATGAAAGTGATAAAAAGTTATAATGCCGAAAATATATTTCTTAAAAAATTTAGCAATTCGGTGAATAGACTAGTCAAAATTTCTAATAGTATTGGTAAAAAAAATAATCTTGCCTCGCCATTAAGTGAGTTTATGGGGATTATTGTAATTGCAGGCTTATTATGGTTTGGAGGAAATATGGTGCTTGTTGATAAACTTCCAAATGGAAAAGCTGTGTTAGAAGGAGCTCAATTTTTAGCTTATATGGGACTTGCTTACAATATTTTAACCCCTGCGAAAGCAATTTCAAAAGCTTCGTATTCTGTTAAAAGTGGAATGGCAGCAGCCGAACGTGTTTTAGCAATTTTAGACCATCAAAATCCTATTACATCGAAAGAAAATGGTTTTGTAAAAAACACATTTGATGACACAATTTCTGTTGAAAACATTAACTTTAGATATGGCGAAGAAAATGTACTGAAAAACTTTTCTGTTCAAGTTCCAAAAGGAAAAACAGTGGCATTAGTTGGTCAATCTGGTTCTGGAAAAAGCACTATTGCTAATTTACTAACTCGTTTTTATGATGTAAATGAGGGAAGTATCAAAATTGATGGAACGGACATTAGAGATTGGAATATTCATTCGTTAAGAGGCTTGATGGGACTGGTAACACAAGATTCCATTTTATTTAATGACTCTATAAAAACTAATTTATTAATTGGAAAACCTGATGCAACCGATGATGAAATTATCGAAGCACTAAAAGTTGCCAATGCCTACGAATTTGTAAAAGAGTTACCAAACGGAATAGAAACGAACATTGGTGATGCTGGAGGAAAACTTTCTGGTGGACAAAAACAACGCTTGTCCATTGCAAGAGCGGTATTGAAAAATCCACCGATTATGATTTTGGACGAAGCAACTTCTGCTTTAGACACCGAGAGTGAAAAATTTGTACAAGTAGCCTTAGAAAATATGATGCAAAATAGAACTTCTATCGTGATTGCACACCGCCTTTCTACCATTCAAAAAGCGGATAATATTGTAGTAATGCAAAAAGGTGAAATTGTAGAACAGGGAACACATACAGAATTATTAGCAAAAAATGGAACTTATTTTAAACTAGTAATGATGCAGAGTTTTGAATAAAATGGAGGCTTTTAAAAAATTTAATTTAAACTTAACATATTTGAACATGAAAAGAGAATATTTTTTAGTTTTATTATTTGCCGTATTCTTTATAATATACTTTACTGTTGAACACTTTTTTGGCGAAGCAATTTTCGATAAATACCTTAGAAATTATATAATAATCTGGCTACTAATTCCTTTTTATTTAGGTCAATATTCAATGAAATTTCCAAAACGCTTTTAAAAATGTATATCCATAACCCAAATATTACGCTTCCTGAAAATCCTGAAACGGTTGTTTGGAAATATTTGGATTTGTCAAAATTTTTAGATTTACTGATTTCTAAAAAACTCTTCATGTCGCGTTCCGATAAGTTTGAAGATCAATATGAGGGAACATTTAGCGAGCCAACTTTTGAAGAGATAAAACGTCTTTCAGAAAACAACTCTGCATTTTTAGATTTTTATAAAACACATCGTGAAAAAGTAATTGTGAGTAGCTGGCATATAAACGAATATGAATCGTTTGCAATGTGGCAAATTTTTACTCAAAATAATGAAGGCTTGGCAATTCAATCTACCATTGGGAGTTTGCAAAAGGCACTAGAGGCTGAAAAACATTTCAAACAATACATCGGTCAAGTAAATTATATCGATTACAAAAAAGAATATATACCGTTTGATGATATGTTTTTTCCTTTTTTATTTAAACGTAAAAGTTTTCAGTACGAACGTGAAATTAGAATTATTGGAGATTTATCCAATCAGGAAATAAAAATAAATGAAGGTTTGAAAATTGATATTGACATTAAGCAACTAATCGAAAAAATATATATTCATCCAAAATCTGAAAATTGGTATAAAAAACTAGTAATCGAACTTGTTACTAAACTCGGATTTGATTTTGAAATAGAAAAGTCGGATTTAGAGAGTGATATTTTGATTTAAATTGGTTTGTAGTTTTGAACTTTCCAATTTTTGCTATTTAGATTTGCAAAGTAGTAATGTATGGCATCTTTTTTATCAAATTTACCATTTTTGTTAGTATCTTCCACTGTTCTAAAATATAGTAAGTTTTTAGATTCTATCAAACTCCAATCTAAGAGTTCTTCAAAATCAGATGTTAATTTTGTAAATTTTAATCCAGAAATTGTGCTTATATAAAGTGCTTTTAAGTCATCTTGATCTACTTTCAAATCCTTATTAGAATCTGTATCAGAAAGCACATAAACAATTATTTTTTGACCAGACTTATCCGAAACCGATTTTAAATACGTTGCAGATTCAATCATTAGTGGTTTTGTTGCTAATGCTGTGATAGAGTCAGAACCAATTTCTTGAAATTTTAAATCTTTTAAATAACCCGTTATTTGATAGTCATTATAATTTGAAACCTTAAAATTTTGTTGATAATCTGTTCTTGAAGAACCACTATCATACTTTGAGGCTATATCATAGTTAATAATATCTCCAATTGGATGAATTAGGTAATTTGAACCTTCAAAATTAATTGGCAAATCGGCTACTGCAATTTGAGTGGTATCTACTTTAATTTCCGCTTTTTCTTTTGAAGAATCGTAACTAACTTTTGGTTTTTCTGTAACCTCTTCTTTGCAACTAATTGCTAGTACTAAAAATAAAGAACAAATAAATAGGGTTATATTTTTCATTAGTAAGAAATTAAATTGAGATTATTTTTTTAAATTTTAACATTCAGTTTAAGGCTAAAAACCCTTGTTGTTAGGTAATTAGGAACTCCATATTGGTTTTTTGTATAAACATCTCTAACCCAAGTATTGGTAATTGTATTTTGGTTGTTAAAAAGGTTAAAAATTTCTAATCCTAAAGATAAGTCTTTAAACTTTTTGAGCCAATGTCCTTGTTGTTTTGCACGAATTCTATCAGTAAAAACGTACATAAAACCTAAATCAGCACGACGATAATCTCGCAAACGCAACTGATAATCGTAAGGATCTGCGTATGATGGAGAACCTCCTGGAAGTCCTGTATTATAAACTAGATTCAAATACATTTTAAAGGTAGGAATATTTGGAACATAATCTTGAAAAAGTATCCCAAATTTTAAGCGTTGGTCTGTAGGTCTTGCAATATAGCCTCTATTATTTATATTTTCTTCTGTTTTTAGATACCCAAAACTGAACCACGATTCGGTTCCTGGAACAAATTCGCCATTTAAACGAACATCGAGTCCTTGTGCGTAAGCAGTTGCATTATTATTTGCTTCATATCTAATTCGTACATTCTCTAGTGTATAGGCATTTACATTGGTAAGAAATTTATAATAAGCTTCTGAAACTAGCTTAAATGGTCTGTTCCATAATTTAAAACTATAATCGTTACCTAAAACTATATGAACAGATTGTTGTGCTTTTACATCTGGTAGAACTTTGCCATCTTGGGCTCTTAGCTCTTTATAAAATGGTGGTTGATGGTATAAACCACCCGAAATTCTAAAAAGCATGTCTTTTTTCCAATTTGGCTTCAGGGCCAGTTGTGCTCTGGGGCTAATAGTTATTTGATTTTTAGCATTCGTGATTTCATCTTGCACGTTCCACTGTTGTGCACGAACTCCAATATTAGTAAAAACATCTGTATTATTCCATTGGAATCGTTTATTCCATTGAGCGTAACCAGAAATTCTATTAATAGTTACATAATTTGTAGCCCTAACACTTTGATAAGGTACTAATGGCCCATAATACGGGTTATATGGCTGATCATTTTTAGGCAAAACTAAAGGTGGATTGACAGAAAAACCAGCAGAATCGATAACCTCCCATTCTACAATTCTGTCACGAATATTTTCTCTAGTGTATTTAATTCCCCATTCTATTTGGTTTTTATTTTTAGCATAAAATCCTTTTAATTCAACATTTGCGATTAATGCATCTAAATCATTTCTAGCATGTGTTAATTGCGAGCCAATTGCTTGCGAAAAAGTTACACCACCAAAATTATCGGAACCTAAATTAGAATCGACTTCTCCAAGTTTATACTGTGCTAAAATATCAAAATATTCCTGCTCTGTAGTATGGTAAACTGAAGTAATTAACTTTACATTTGCATTCTCATTTATAGTATAAGTACTTTTAAATGCTCCAAAAACGGTGTTATATTTGTCTTTTTCTTCGCCGTTATACTCCACTAATAAAGCGATAGGTTCTGATAAAGAGCCAAAATTAGTTTGACGTGTAAGTGGCTTGTAATTGTATTTGTTTTGAGAAATATTACCAAGAAAACCAAACTGCCACTTGGTATTTGGCGTAAAAGTGATATAGCTTTGTACGTCTAAAAAAGGTGCTTTGTAATTGGTTTCTATATCCTGACTTTTAACAAGTAACGAATTGTCTCTGTATCTAATTCCTGAAATAGATGACCATTTTTGGTTTTTAGAAGCATTTTCAACAGCTATTCCACCTCCAAGAAAACTAGCTTCCAGCGAAGCTCCAAATTTAGTAGGTCTGCGGTATGTAATATCTAAAACTGAGGATAATTTATCTCCGTATTTTGCTTGAAAACCACCTGCAGAAAAATCGACATTTTGTACTAAAGCAGTATTGGTAAAGCTAAGTCCTTCTTGTTGTCCAGATCTGATTAAAAAAGGCCTATATACTTCAATTTCATTTACATAAACTAAATTCTCGTCATAATTCCCTCCTCTAACGGCATACTGCGTGCTTAATTCGTTATTGGAATAAACCCCAGGAAGTGTTTTTAAAATATTTTCGACACCCGCATTTGCTCCAGGAATTAGCCGAATTACTTTTGGGGAAATGCTGGTAATTCCTTCCACCTGTTTTCTATTATTATTGCTTATTACTACTTCTCCTATTTGCTCCACATTGCTATTTAAAACAAGATTTAGCTCATAATCTTCATTGGGCTTTAATTCCAACCCTATTACAGCACTTTTAAAAGAAATATGTGTTAGTTTAAGATTCGATTTTACATTTGCAGGAATTACTAAGAGATAAAAACCTGCATTATTTGTTGTAGTTTTGCTACCTTGAAACACAACATTTACTCCCTCTATCGGTTGATTGTCTTCGTTTAAAACTATTCCCTTAACTCTTGCAGTTTGTGTAAATGCAAGTTGGAAAGTTATTAATATAAGTATGATAAAAATATGCTTCAAAAGTAGATTATTTGTTTTTAGTAAAATTAGATTCAAAGGTAGTACTATTTCCTAAATTATCGGTAACTATTAATTTAAACACATTCTCCCCATCTTTATAAATTTCGTCTAGCAAATTATGCTTCAGTAATTTTTCTTTATATTCATACTCCATCAAAATCCACTCGTTATTTAAAAAAGCATTGTAAGTATTAATTCCAGAAAGATTGTCTGAAATATGAATGGTTAAATAATCTTTTGCATTCAAATTTGTACCGTTTTTAAAATTTGGTTTGTATATTTTAGGTGCAATTGTGTCTTGGTGAATGAAAAAGTTAGACATTTTTTTAGTTTTAATGCTCCAATTAGCATCTTTTTTAAAAGTTTTGTTATACTCTATTCTAGATTTATCTTTGTTAGCAATAAACATTTTGTCTATATTTTTTAAAGGATATTTAGAAACATCAAACGTAATTGTAAATGGGTTATTAACTGCTATCGTTTTGTTGTATAAATTTAAAGTATCCTTTTTTACATCAAAATATAACGAAAAATCTTTATAAAAAGTATTCTCTGGAAAAAATACGGTTACATTTTCTTTGGTATAGGTATTTTCTATTTTAGATTTTAAATAATATGAGTCTACTTTTGGAGTATTTATAGACGAGATTGGCAAAATTCCATAAGAAACAGGAATAGTTATGGCAGTTTCGTTGTTATTAAAATCTTTTAAAACTATTTTATAATTCATTATAAAATTATTTGTAACAGAGACTAAACCATTATTATTTTTAAATTTTATAATGTTTTCAGGGTAAAAATCCCCTACAAAAAGTTTTTGAAATCTCTGGTTTTGTGATACATAACGTTCATAATCTATAAAAGTGTTAATGAATTTAGTTTCCTCAAAACTAAAACTATCCAATTTATAATTAAAATAAGGCAAACCGTTTAAGGTAACTTCGGCAGCATACAACCCGTTTTTTCCATAATTATAATCGCTTGTATCATAAGCATTCACTGCAAAACCAATTGTGCCAGAAGCAACCACCTTATCCGCAAGATAAGAACCATCTTCTTGCAAGGAAATATTTAAAAAAACAGGAGTATAAGAACCATTTACAATAGAAAAATTAGTGATCGGATATGCTAAAACACCATTAATTTGAGGAGATTTCGTGTCTAGAAAAAATTTATCATAACCAAACAACAACGGATTAATAATTTTTTCAGTTGCCGTATTTCTTATTTCAAAATGCAAATGCGGACCACCAGAGCTTCCAGTATTTCCAGAAAAAGCAATGGTATCTGATTTTGAAACAACTAAATCTTGTGGTGTTAGAAAAATTTCCACCTCATAAGATTTCTCCTTGTATTGTTGCTTTTTAATAAAATCTTCAATTAATTTATTGCCATGTTGCAAATGCCCATAAACTGTGGTATAACCATTAGGGTGCGAAATATAAATTGCCTTTCCGTAGCCTCCAATCCCTATTTTAATTCGAGAAATATAGCCATCGGCAACAGCAAAAACTGGCAATCCTTCTTTTTTTTGTGTTCTAAAATCTATTCCTGAATGAAAATGATTAGGACGCAATTCACCAAAGGAACCTGCTATTGAAATTGGAATATTTAAGGGCAATCGAAAGTAATCTTGAGGATAATCTTGCTGTGCATCTACAAATTGAAATAAGAACAAAAATAAATAGGCAAATCTCATAAAAAATATTTGTGCCAAGATACTAAAATTAGTCCTTAAAACAACAAAATTAACATAACAAACACACAAAGTTGTGCAAAAAAAAGTTTTTTTAAGAATATTTTTAAAAAAATTATTGCATTACTTAATAAGTAATACTAACTTTGTAGCGATATGTAATGAATGTTAGCCGAATGAGTAACATAGAAGAAATTGTAAATTCATTAGAAATAAAGTTTCAGAAATTCCTTGTAAAAATGGAAGATTTGCAAGAAGTTAATAAAATTTTGAAGAGTCAAATGAAAGATTCTCACAATACAATTGAAACCTTGAATAATGAAATTAGCAGTTTAAAATTGAACTTTGAAGCCATAAAAACAACCAACTCATTACTAGGTAGTGACGAATACAAACGAGATACAAAGCTAAAAATAAATTCATTAATTAGAGATATAGAATACTGTATAGCACAACTTTCGGATTAGAAAGAATATGACGGAAAAACTAAAAATAAAAATATCTATAGCAGACAGAATTTACCCCTTAACGGTAGATGCAAATCAAGAAGAAGGACTGAGAAGTGCTTCAAAAAAAATAGATATAATGATAAAACAGTTTGAACAAGATTATGCAGTACGAGACAAACAAGATGTTTTAGCTATGTGTGCTTTACAGTTTGCCTCCCAAGTAGAACAAAAGCAATTAAACAAAATAATGCTAGAAGATACTACAAAACAAAAACTCGAAAAATTAAATGATTTATTAAGCAAATATCTAGATTAATAACACGTTCTTTACATAAACTAAAAATACTACCTACATTAGTACTTATTTGATAAACTCAACACTAACAAATTAAAGTGAGTAAATCTTCGTTACTATAGCACGTCTGCTTCTGCAGAAAGCTTGAACATCGAGTTAGCTCAAAACTTGTAACGCCGAGTTTATACAATCTTTCTAATGTAGGTTTTTTTATACAAACACAAATACAAAATTATGGACATTATCACAATAATTATCTCTGCAATTGCAGGAATTGGCGGCGGATTTGCAATTGCAAAATTTATAGAAAAAAGTAACTTATCAAACTTAGTAAAAAACGCAAAAAAAGAAGCTGCATCTATCCTAAAAGACGCAAATCTAGAAGGTGAAAACATTAAGAAAGATAAAATTTTACAAGCAAAAGAAAAGTTTATTGAGCTTAAATCCGAACATGAACAAGTTATTTTAGGACGTGATCGCAAAGTTACCGAAGTTGAAAAAAGAGTAAGAGACAAAGAATCTCAGGTTTCTAACGAGCTATCTAAAGCAAAAAAAATAAACGACGATTTTGAAGCTAAAAGTCTAGAATATACTACCAAAATTGAAACTTTAGACAAAAAACTTCAAGAGGCAGAAAAAATGCACAAAAGTCAAGTGGAACAACTAGAAGTCATTTCAGGTTTATCTGCCGAAGATGCTAAAAATCAATTAGTAGAAAGCCTAAAGGCAGAAGCAAAAACCAAAGCAATGGCACATATTCAAGAAACCATTGAAGATGCTAAATTAACTGCACAGCAAGAAGCAAAAAAAATAATAATTAACACCATACAAAGAGTAGGAACGGAAGAAGCGGTTGAAAATTGCGTTTCTGTTTTTAACATAGAATCAGACGATGTAAAAGGAAGAATTATAGGTAGAGAAGGGCGTAATATTAGAGCCATTGAGGCAGCAACTGGCGTAGAAATTATTGTAGATGATACTCCAGAAGCAATAATTTTGTCTTGTTTTGACCCTGTACGAAGAGAAATTGCACGTTTATCCCTACATAAATTAGTAACAGACGGACGTATTCACCCAGCAAGAATTGAAGAAGTAGTTGCAAAAACAACCAAACAAATAGACGACGAAATTGCAGAGGTAGGAAAACGCACCGTAATAGATTTAGGCATTCATGGATTACACCCAGAATTAATCAAAGTTGTTGGAAGAATGAAATATCGCTCTTCCTATGGACAGAATTTACTACAACACTCCAGAGAAGTAGCCAAACTTTGTGGTATTATGGCGGCAGAACTGGGATTGAATGTAAAACTTGCAAAAAGAGCTGGTTTACTTCACGATATTGGAAAAGTTCCTGATGCCGAAAGCGATTTGCCACACGCTTTACTAGGAATGCAATGGGCAGAAAAATACGGTGAAAAAGAAGAAGTTTGTAACGCGATTGGAGCTCACCATGACGAAATTGAAATGAAATCTCTATTATCTCCTATTATTCAAGTTTGCGATGCTATTTCTGGTGCAAGACCAGGTGCAAGACGCCAAGTATTAGACTCTTATATACAAAGATTAAAAGACTTAGAAGAAGTAGCTTATGGATTTTCTGGTGTGAAAAGTGCTTATGCAATACAAGCTGGTAGAGAACTTCGGGTAATTGTGGAAAGTGAAAAAGTATCCGATGACAATGCCTCCAACTTGTCGTTTGAGATTTCTCAAAAAATTCAAACTGAAATGACTTATCCAGGGCAAGTAAAAGTAACCGTTATTAGAGAAACAAGAGCTGTAAATATTGCCAAATAACTTGCTTTTTTATATTTTACCAGTTCCTACATTATATAATAAGTCGAAAGGAAAGTTTTAAAGTTGTAAATTCAAAGGTTAAAATAAATTTAAATAATTAAAA
>DZCQ01000030.1:29710-30935 GCA_022730285.1 Flavobacterium psychrophilum | reverse complement strand
GAATCTAGGGAAACAATAGTTTTGGAATTATCCACTTATTTTTTTTTTGAGGTAAGCACTGCTTCTGGATTTCTTAAAAACCTAGAAAACGAAATTTTAGGAGATTTTAAATTTGTTGTAACAAAAACAGAAACTTTTAACCCAAACACTAGGAGAGATATTTTAATTCATAAGAAAAATGACTACATAAATAGAATAATTAAAGGGGTTTTTATTATAAAAGTTACATCAGCTTTATATAGTGGTGTGATAGAATGTTTTAACGAAGTTGTTTTTAAATATGATTTACTATACGATACAATAACTTTTGAAAACGCAGGTTTTAGAAATGGTTTTAATACAACCGAAAATATTTTAAGTGCTATTAAAATTTCGCCAATACAAGAAAATAACTCACACCTATATTTTACCGTAGAATACACTTCTGATAATGTGGATACTATAAGTGTTGAAATATATTTTAGAGGAGTTGCACAGTTAAAAGAATTGTCGGAAGAGATTGTTTTTTCAACGGAATATAGCGATATTATCCCAACAATAGCACCAAATTATACCTCATTAATTGGCATACCAAAAGAAAGTAGCACAGACCCTAAAAGGTTAGTTAGTTTATTTTTAAATCAAGATAGCAATACAATATATAAAGGTCATAATTTAAAATACATACCATTTTTTAAACACGCAATAGATGTAGGAAGTATTACGAGTTTTGGAATAGGAGATAAACTAGATTTGGCTGATGGGCATATTACAGATATAGGAAACGGACAAACAACAACTGCATCTATTACTAATTTTATAACAAATAGACATAATATAATATTTATAGGAGTCGAAAACGACTTTAATAAATTACACTCGGCTCAAATATACAGTAACGAAGACAACCAACTATTAATATTTGGACATTTTACAGTTTCGACTATTAATGGGGTTACCACAACAACAGATTTTGTCGAAGAAATAAGTTTTAATTTAATGAAAGGTTTAAATAATATATCATTTCCAACAGTTGCAACAAGTGGTAATGTAATAGCTTGCTTATTAAAAGCAAAAATAGCAAATTCAGATATATTTTTAAATGGAGGTATTTATATGTATAGTAGTTAGTTTTTTTAGTTTTTTTGTAGTTCTTAAACGCCTTGTATTTACAAGGCGTTTTTGTTTCTATTTGTTTCTTTTGTTTCTCTTTGGCTGTTTCTTAAAATAAATATGTAAATAATTG
>DZCQ01000030.1:3565-29610 GCA_022730285.1 Flavobacterium psychrophilum | reverse complement strand
GGCGTTTTAGGGGAAAACTCACACACTCGGTGGGAGCATCACGGCGTAATTAAAACTTGGAAGCTGTATTTTGTTTCTTTTGTTTCTCTTTGGCTGTTTCTTAAAATAAATATGTAAATAATTGGTTTTTAATTAGTTACAAAAATGAGTTTTCTAAAAGAAACAAAAAAACATATATGTAGAAACAAAATAAAGCAATTAATAAACTGAAAATCAATTAGTTATATTTTTTGTTTCTATATTTTGGCGTTTTAGGGGAAAACTCACACACTCGGTGGGAGCATCACGGCGTAATTAAAAGTTAAAATTGGCATTTTTTATGGTTTCGTCGCAAGTTTCGTTTCGATGTGTGTAGGTTTCTGTTATTTTTAAGTCGTAATGTCTTGCTTGATTTCTAACTTTTAGGGCAGGAACGCCACTATTTAACAAGTCGGTTATTCCTGTATCTTTAAGGCTATAAAATTGGTATATGCTTTCTATATTATTTTTCTTTCTAAAATCGTTCCATTTGTTTGTTATTTTTCTTAATTTGAGTTGTATTTTACCTGTATTAAAATTATCATTGCTAAACAAAAAATCTTCATTGGTTGCTTTTTGCAAATGTTCTATTAATAAATCATACATATTGTTAGGTATGGTTACTATTTCATCTTTCTTGTTTTTGGTATTAGCAGAATGTAATTTTACATATCCATCAACAAGGCTTACATCTTTTACCTTAATTTTTGTTAATTCTGTGGTGCGTATGTAACAATAATAAGTAAGCATACATAAAGTATAAAAACTACTGTTTTCTGTGCCGTATGCTTTTAATTTAAGTTTTGCATCGGTGCTTAATATTTTCCTAATTTTTGGTTGTTTTTTTCTTTTAGAAATTCCTTCTGTTGGATTGCTTTTTAAAAATCCTCGTTCTACACACCATTTAAAAAATATATTTAGTAAGATAAGATTGTTGTTATAAGTAGTAGTTCGATTTTCTTTCACGTACAGCATATAATCTAAATATCTAATAATAGCATCTTTTTTAAGTTCCATAATCAACTTTACTTTTGGTTCGTTTTCTAGGAAATATGCCATAAATTTTTTAACTGTGTTTTTGTAGGAGCGTAAAGTATCGAACCTTTTGTTATTAGCTATAAAATCTTTTTCTAACTGTTCTATGTAAGTATTTACACAAAAAGAAATTGTTTTAAATTCTAGTATGTTTTTACTCTCGTAATATGGAAGCCAGCCGCCTTTAAGTTTTTCGTTGAGTTCAAAAACTATTTTTTTAGCATACTCTTTGCGTTCGGTTTGTTTTTTCAGTTTTGGAACACGCACTCTAAAACGTTCAAATTTAGAAGTAATGGGATTTTTAGCGTAATAAACAATTAACCAATCTTTGGTTAGTTTCAGCTCGGCTGGTTTGTAATCCACAAAAGCAATGGTGGAATTACTACACGTAGGTTTTTTTTCAATTTTTTGCATTTTTTTATATAGCCCTAAAAAAACATCGTTTTTTAAGAGCCACACAAAGACACATTTTTGACACACACTTTTTAAGAAAAAACTCCGTAACCCTAGTGTTTTAAGGGTATCTAGTGTTTAATGCAGAGAGGAAGGGATTCGAACCCTCGATATGTTACCATATACACGCTTTCCAAGCGTGCGCCTTCAGCCACTCGGCCACCTCTCTAAATTTATGGTGCAAAGAACTGCAAAAAAAATCAATTTTCAAAGTTTAATTCATCTCTCCTTGCAAAGATTTTTCAAAAAGAACTTTTATTTGATTAATTGGTGTGTTTTTTCCTAACAAAAACATCAATTTAGTAATTGCAGCTTCAGTTGTGATATCTTTTCCAGAAATAACGCCAATCCTTTTTAGTTGTGAGCTTGTTTCATATTGCCCCATCATGACACTGCCACCAGAACACTGCGTCACATTAATAACTTGAAGTCCTTTACAGATGGATTCTTCTAATAATTGCACAAACCATTCTTCGGTAGTAGCATTTCCAGAGCCATACGTTTCTAATATAATTCCTTTTAAATCAGGAACGGATAAAATTGTTTGTACTACTTTTTGATTTATTCCAGGGAAAATTTTTAAGATAAGTACATTAGTATCAAAATTTGTTTCAATTTTAAACGTTCTTTTTGCATTTTTTTGGAATAGATTGTGGTAATGTATTTTAAGATTCACTCCAGATTCTACTAAGCATGGAAAGTTTGGAGAGGAGAAAGCGTTAAAGTGTTCTGCACTTATTTTAGTGGTTCTATTGCCGCGATATAATTTGTATTCAAAATACAAACATACTTCTTGTATAATGCTTTTTTTACTATTTTTTAAAGAAGCTATTTGTATGGCAGTGATTAAGTTTTCTTTAGCATCGGTACGTAAATCGCCAATTGGGAGCTGAGAACCTGTAAAAATAACTGGTTTTTGCAAATTTTCTAGCATAAAGCTTAATGCCGATGCGGAATAAGACATTGTATCGGAGCCATGCAGTACTACAAAACCATCGTAAAAATTGTAATTATTATAAATAATTGTTGCAATTTTTGCCCAAGAATTCACACTTATATTAGATGAATCTATCGGTTTTTCAAAAGAAATAGTTGCAATAGTGCAGTCTAATAGGTTTAGTTCTGGAATATTTTTTAGCAACTCATCAAAATTGAAAGCTTTAAGCACTCCTGTCTTAAAATCTCTAACCATACCAATGGTTCCTCCTGTGTATATTAAAAGGATGTTTGAGTTATAAATCATTTTGGTATTTCATTTTATTAACAACAGGATTGGCATACATAGACAAAAAACTTTCTTGTATCTTGCTGTTAGTAGCATCAACCCTAAGCTCTAAGCGTCTTTGAAACAGTAATTTTTCTTCTGTTGAATAATATTTTGAAAAGAGGTTAGTTTTATACAAAATATCGTAAGCAATATAGTTTGTTGGCCATAATTTATACGATTCAATTATAGACTTATCTATTACTTTTGCTAACTCTTGTAGTTGCTTGTTAGCATTAGAAAAGGTGTTCTTGATGCTGTCTAATTCACAATCGATTGCTTTGTTTATATGTATGTGGATTCTCTTTTTTTGTCCCATTACACCACTTAAAATATTGTTAAAATCTTCATTTTCAGACTTTAAATAAACTTCGTTGTTTTCTTGGGCTAGTAGTTGAGGTATTTTTAGTGCATCGGTTGGGTCATATTCATACGATATAGATACTGGAACTATTTTGACACTTTTTAAATAATTAATTAGGTTGTTATCCTGAGCTGCCATTGCTAGCATTTTAAGAACGCCAACATTAGTTGCATCATTACCATCTTTAGTTCTTCCTTCTTTTTGGGCAATCCAAACCGATCTGTTTTCATGAAGCAACAGTTGTGCTATATATTCAGACAATAATTTAGAACTTTGCAGTAACTCTCTGGGAGAAAGCCCTCGTTGTACTAAAAAATTTCTGTTTATTTTTGCAAGAATTTTTACAAAATCTTTGGTTACTAAGTTATCTCCAATTGCAGATGCAGTCATCACTAATTCATGCTCAAAAAGAGTGTAATTGAGCAACGATGTGTCTAAAATAATATCTCGGTGGTTAGAAATGTATAAATAAGAGGTGTTTTTTTGTAAGTTTTCAAACCCAGAAGTGCTTAATCCTTCAGAGCTTTTTTCGAGTATTTTTGCTATTGTATGGTAAATAAAATTGCACTGAAAATCTCTTGTAGAATGTGTTTTTAAAAGCTGTTTCTTCCACTCTTCTTCTGGCATTTCTGGAAATGTAAATTGCATCATAGCCTTTAGCATAGGGTGTCTAATTATAGACTGTATAGCTACATTTATTTCTGTATCGGAATAAGGGCGAATGGCGTCAAATTTTAGCATTGTTATTTTTAATTTAGGTACACAAAATAACAACTTTTTTTGATACTTTTCTGTTTTTTTAACGTTACTGTTTCTTAAAAAAAGATTGTTTTATACTGAGGTTATTATATTTTTTGTGCCATTTTTCTTAAGTCTATTATTTTTTGTTCTCAAATAGCTTTGTTTTTAGACTATCTTTGTACTTACTTTTATAAAATTAGACAAAGAAAATGAAAAGCAATTTGCTAGAAAAAATAAATTCTCCTAAAGATTTAAAAAAAATTTCTGTAGAAGATTTGCCTAAATTAGCACAAGAGCTTCGTGATTTTATTATTGAAGAAGTTTCTAAAAACGAAGGGCATTTAGGAGCGAGTCTAGGGGTTATAGAGCTAACCATTGCTTTGCATTACATTTTTGACACCCCTTACGATTTGCTTATTTGGGACGTAGGACATCAAGCATACGGACATAAAATAGTAACCGAAAGGAAAAAAGTATTTCACTCCAATAGAAAATTACACGGAATTTCTGGATTCCCCACCCGAACAGAAAGTGCTTATGATGCCTTTGGAGTAGGACATTCCTCTACCTCTATTTCGGCAGTTTTAGGTATGGCATTAGCCTCCAATTTAAAAGGTGATACAAAAAAGCAACATATTGCTGTGATAGGAGATGCATCTATTGCAAGTGGAATGGCTTTTGAAGGATTAAACCATGCTGGGGTGACCAATGCAAATATGCTGGTTATTCTAAATGATAATTCTATCGGAATAGACCCAAGTGTAGGAGCTCTAAAAAACTATTTCACAAATATTAAAGAGAGTACAAAAACAAAACAAAACAATATTATCGAATCTCTGAATTTTGAGTATTCAGGGCCAATTGATGGACATGATTTGCCAAAGTTATTACAAGAGCTAGAACGACTAAAAAACATACAAGGAATTAAATTCTTACACATTATAACCACGAAAGGAAAGGGATTTCCACTTGCAGAGGAAAATCAGGTAAAATATCATGCACCAGGAAGGTTTGATGCAGTAACGGGGGAAATTTTAAAAAGTGAAATAAAAATATTACCTCCAAAATTTCAAGATGTTTTTGGAATAACCTTATTGGAACTTGCAACAAATAACAAAAAAATTGTTGGCATAACTCCAGCAATGCCAACAGGGTCTTCCTTGAATTTAATGATGCAGAAAATTCCAGAAAGAGCCTTTGATGTCGGGATTGCAGAGCAGCATGCAGTAACACTTGCTGCAGGAATGGCAACCCAAGGAATGGTGGTATTTTGCACCATTTATTCCACCTTTTTGCAACGAGCTTATGATCAAGTTATTCACGATGTTGCGTTGCAAAATATACCTATTATTTTTTGTGTAGATAGAGCAGGACTTGTAGGGGAAGATGGTGCCACACATCATGGAGTGTTTGACATTGCCTATCTTAGTTGTATTCCTAACATCATTATTTTTGCTCCTTTAAATGAAATAGAACTAAGAAATATACTTTATACCGCACAATTAGGTTTACCAAATCCTATTGCAATTAGATATCCTCGTGGTAGAGGAACTATTATAAATTGGCAATTGCCGTTTGAAAAAGTTGAAATAGGGAAAGGATTTCTTCTTAAAAAAGGAACAAATATTGCCATAATTAGCACAGGAACTATTGGGAAAAATATTACCGAGGCATTACAAAATATTTCTACTTCCGATAATTTTTCGCATTACCATTTTCCGACAATAAAACCGTTAGATTTAAATTTGTTAGAAAGTATTTGCAAACAATATTCCAAGATAATTACCATTGAAGATGGCGTTATTCATGGAGGTTTTGGTAGTTTAGTTCAAGATTTTTGCTCTACTAATAATTATAATATCCCAGTAGTTAAATTAGGTATTCCAGACCAATTCATTATGCATGGAACGGTGTTGGAATTACAAAAAATATGCAATATAGATGTTGGTAGTTTATGTTTGTTATTTGAAAAAATGTTTGAAAAATAGATGCGTTATTCTAATTTTTTTTCATAACCAACGCTGAAATAAAACAAACTTCTATTTTTCTTTAAGAATTTATGCTATCTATTTCTCCCTGAACAACTTCCCATTCTTCTAATAGTTTTTCTAGGTCTTTTTTCTTTTTGTTGTATGCTGTAAAAAAATGAGCATCTTCAATATGCTTGTCATAATTAGAGGCAAGTGCCTTGTCATCCTGTTGTATGTCTTTTTCTAATTGCTGAATTTGGCTTTCTATTTTGCTCAGTTTATTTTGTAAAGATTTATTTTTCTTTTGGTCTTCATATGAAACATTCTTTTTTTCAGGAGAAGTTGCTGAAGTATTTTTTTCCACCTCTTTCTTTTCTACCTCACGCATGTTTTCTAAATTGCGTTGTTCTAGAAAGTAGTTAATATCTCCCAGATATTCTTTTATTTTCTGATCCTTAAATTCATATACAAGATTCGACATATCTTGTAAGAAATCTCTATCATGCGATACAAGAAGTAGTGTTCCTTCATATTTTTGTAAAGCAGCTTTTAAAACATTTTTAGATTTTATATCTAGGTGATTTGTGGGTTCGTCCATTACAAGAACATTAATTGGTTGTAATAGTAATTTACACAAAGCCAGTCTGTTACGTTCTCCTCCAGAAAGAACTTTCACCTTTTTTTCTACATCGTCTCCTCTAAATAGAAAAGATCCAAGCATGTCTCTAACTTTGCTTCTATTGGTATCTGTGGCGGCATCTTCCATTGTTTGCAGCAAAGTAATTTCTCCATCAAGATATTCTGCTTGATTTTGTGCAAAATAACCAACTTGTACGTTATGTCCTAGTTTTATAGTTCCTTGGTATTCAAATTCATTTACAATTGCTTTAATAAATGTAGATTTTCCTTGACCATTTTGCCCTACAAAGGCTATTTTACTTCCTCTTTCTACCAATAGAGAGATATCTTTCAAGATGGTTTTATCTCCATAACTTTTGGTTACATTTTCTGCCTCAACAACTACTCTTCCGGGTGTTTTAGATACTGGAAACGAAATATTCATTACCGAATTGTCATCTTCATCAACTTCAATACGCTCTACTTTATCTAACTTTTTAATTAAAGATTGTGCCATGGATGCTTTTGATGCTTTTGCACGAAATTTTTCTATTAATTTTTCTGTTTCTTCAATTTTTTTTGCTTGATTTTTTTGAGTAGCTAGTTGTTTTTCACGTATTTCATGGCGTAGTTCTAAATATTGGGAATAAGGTTTGTTAAAATCATACGCTTTTCCTAACGAAATTTCTATAGTTCTATTCGTTACATTGTCTAAAAACATCTTGTCGTGCGAAACAATAACTACCACACCAGGATAATTACGCAAAAATCCTTCTAGCCAAATAATACTTTCTATATCTAAATGGTTTGTTGGCTCATCTAGAAGTAAAATTTCATTGTTTTGTAGTAATAATTTTGCTAATTCTATTCGCATTCTCCAACCACCAGAAAATGTCTCGGTTAAATTATCAAATACATCTCTTTTAAATCCTAATCCTAGTAATATTTTTTCGGTATCCCCAACATAGTTATATCCTCCTAAAAGTTCAAATCGATGGGTTAAATCGGACAAATTTTCTATTATTTGTGAGTATTCTTCGCTTTCGTAATCAGTTCTAGTTACTAGCTGATGATTTACTTCTTCTAGTTCTTTTTCTACTTTTTTAATCTCTACAAATGCTTGGTAGGCTTCTTCTAAAACAGTTCTTCCTCCTTCAAAATCTATGTCTTGTCTTAAAAAACCTATTTGTACTTCTTTAGCTGTAGAAATGCTCCCAGAATCTGGGGCAAAATCTTTTGCTAAAATTTTAAGCATGGTCGATTTTCCAGCTCCATTTTTCCCTACCAATCCCACTCGGTCTCCTGCTCCCATTCTAAATGTTACTTCTTCAAATAGATAAGTTCCACCAAATGAAACCGATAAGTTGTGTATGTTGAGCATGTGTTTTTAATTTTTAGAAAAAAAGATTATTTTTTTTGCAAATGTTAAAAAAAGGATTCAATATAAATAATTTTTTAACAGGAAGTTTTGTTTGAATTTGATTTTTAAAAAGTTGATTAATAAAAAAGGCCTTGCATTTCTTACATACAAGACCTTTTATTATACCTAATGAAAGGAGGGTTCCAAAAATTAGCTGATAGCTGTTTATGGAATTATTTTGTGCAAATTTTTGTTTTTTTTGCTCAAATATGCCAAAATAAAACAAAAAAGGCATCAGCAAAAAAATAAATTTACAAAAAAATAAATTTTTAGAACCCACCGAAATACTTTATTGATAATATTCAATAACTAAATACGTGTTATTTATAGATCCCCAACCCAACCCATAATCAACACCATTATTTTGATACACTTTCATTTGAATAATATCTCCAGGTACAACATCTAGCAAAGGTGAAGAAAAATTCCAGCCGTTAAATAATAAAAAATCTTGATTTGTAGAAACTCTTTCAGAAGACCAACCATAATTATTTCCATTTAAGGTAATAGCAACATTTGCCTTATGATGAACGGTTGAGGAATTTAAATTAAACATTTGAAAAGCCACTCTTGAAGTGATTCTTATTTTTGAAACTCCTGTAGGAATAGTAATTGTTTGACCATCGGCACTCAACGAAGAACCATAATCTACAAATGGAGTAAACCATGTAAGCGTTGTTACGGTATTGTTATTTATCATAGGAGTACCAGACGACCCGACATCGGTTTGTAGTTTCCCTAAATATTTTAATCCTGCATTTAAAGCATATAAAGCATACGGAACGCTAGTAAATTCGGTTGTTCCACTAATGGAGTAATTTGTTCCACCCATTGGGTCGGTTTCTGTTTTAATAAAATAAGGACCATTTGCCCAATTGATGTTTGCAAAAGTTCCTGAAACTACATTTCCAGTTCCAATTTCGAGTGTTGCAAGCCCATTAATATTAGTGGTTGGGGTTTGCGTTTCGGAATATACAATTGTTCCAGTTGCAGAACCTTGCAAAATACTAATTTGCATTCCTACCGTACTGTTGGTAATAAGATTGTTGCTTGCATTTCTTATTATGGCTTGATAGCTCATTTTTTGAGGAGACTGAGCATTTGTATTCAAAAAAAAGAAGAAGGAAAATAGATAAAATACTATTTTACTGGTGTTATTTATTAATTTCATATTTTTATTAGTTTAATTAATTAAAAAGAACGAACGGGTCTAAAATTGAAAGTTGCTCCTTTGTTATATGTGCCTTGATAACCATTCAAAAACTGAATATACCAAGCGTGTATATTCGAAGATTCAGATGATGTCCAATACACATTATCTTGAAATCCTAATGCCGCTTTGTTTGGATAAATTAATAGCAATTCTTCTTTACTAGGCAAATACCAGTCATCATAACCACCACTAACCAAATCAGAACATACTTTAGCGGCTGTTATATCTGGGCAAATAGCTACAATATTTTGAGTATTAGTTGCTCCAGAATTAGAACCAGCTCCAATTACAGTTCCCTCACAGCCCCATTCTCTGCTAAATGTGTTAGAAAGTGGACCTACAATTAGTCCGTGTTGTCCAGAAGCATCAATATACGCAATGTTTCCACCTAAATAATTCTGCCCAATTGTTAGTACCGGAGGGCAAGGTCCCCAAGTAGGTTTTCCGTTGCAAAATGAAAGTGTTTGATCTTGTGTGCCTGGTGCTACGGTTAGCCATGTTGTTCCATTCCAATACAACATTTGTCCCGCAGTTGTTCCTACTGGAATGGTGTTGTTTTGCCAAGAAGCATTACCTACCGCGTCTGAGGTTAATATTTTTCCTACTCCTGCTCCTGTAGGTATCTGAAATGATGAGGTCTTTATTTTGCCCGTAACATCTAATGCTTCGGTGGGTGCTGAATTGCGTATTCCTACGTTTCCTGAACTCGATAAAATGGTAATTCCATCGGCTCCAGCAGCTTGTAATCGTAAATTTCCTGCGTCGTTTCTTAGTGTTGCAGTATTGGTTCCACCATCTGCATTTCTAGTGGTTGAATTTAAAAATAAATGCGCACCATTGTTTGAGTTATTGACTAAACTTAAAATAGAAAACGCATTAGAAGCATTACTAATGTTGGACATAATGGTTCCAAGTCCGTTATTTACATCACCATTTATGTGTAACTTTAATAACGGATTGCTTGTTCCAATACCAATATTTCCACCATTATTAAAAAGATTACTGTTGTTAGTTATCCAAGATGTTCCATTCCAAAAAGTTGTGTTTCCAGCAGTTGTTCCGTTTGGCAAAATACCTGCAACGCCTTGAATTCCTTGAGGGCCTGGAGTTCCGTTTAAGGAGTATAAAGCATACGGAACGCTAGTAAATTCACTTGTTCCACTAATGGAGTAATTTGTTCCACCCATTGGGTCGGTTTCTGTTTTAATAAAATAAGGACCATTTGCCCAATTGATGTTTGCAAAAGTTCCTGAAACTACATTTCCAGTTCCAATTTCGAGTGTTGCAAGCCCATTAATATTAGTGGTTGGGGTTTGCGTTTCGGAATATACAATTGTTCCAGTTGCAGAACCTTGCAAAATACTAATTTGCATTCCTACCGTACTGTTGGTAATAAGATTGTTGCTTGCATTTCTTATTATGGCTTGATAGCTCATTTTTTGAGGAGACTGAGCATTTGTATTCAAAAAAAAGAAGAAGGAAAATAATAGAAAAAAGATTTTAAAGGGATTATTTATTGCTTTCATAATTAGTAACTTAGTTTTTGATGATTTTAAATGTTTTGATAGTTTTATTTCCACTTTCCACTTTAAGGATATAAATAGATGATGGCAAATTTTCTAATTCAATAATTGTATTCGTATTTTGAATTTTTTCTGTTTGAATTTTTTTTCCATGGATATCAAATAATTCTATATTTAAATCATTCAAACTCAAATCTTCTACTTTTAGAGTAATAGTTGAAATAGTTGGATTAGGATAAACCGACATTGAAAGTTTAATTTCTGGAAAATCATTTACTCCAAGTGTATAAATTTCGAAAGCTTGTTGAACACCTTGTGTTATAGAGCCAGTGGAACCTGTTTGTGTTGTATAAGCAACTTGTCCAACAGAATAGCTTACAGAACCGCCTATTCCTGTAGCGTTTCCGCCAGATGAAACAGTTGCTTGTTGTGCTATTGATGAAAAACTCATCAATACAACAAAAATGAATAGTGTTTTTTTCATTTTATTTTAAATTAATAGTTAGATGGCAAATTTCTATCTTTAAGAAACAAAATCATATAAGTATTAACCCTTGTTTTTTTTAAACTCTTTGTCTTTGATTATTTAAAAATTACTTTTGTATGGAAATTTATACTTTAATGAAAAGAAACATTTTTTTACTTAATTTTCTGATTGTCCTATTTTTATTGGTTTCTTGTAAAAAAGAAAATCATAAAGATGCATTGTATGTTAAACCCAATGAAGAGAGATTAGATGCCGTTTGCTTATGGCTGAAAGAAGATAAAAATTACAATAATCCTGATTATTCAAAAAAATTTAATACCTATTATGAAGCGAAAATTAAAACGGAAAATTTTAATGATGCCGCAAAAGCATTAGAAATTGTTTCAGAATTAAAACTTAATAATCTTTCGTTTGACGCAGATTTTTTTAAGAAAATAACAGATTTCGAGAAAAATTATAAACATAAAATCGAAGAAAAAAAGACTGCTTTTTTATATTTTTATATGGCAGAATATTACAGCGACAGAGGAGAATATCAAAAAGCCATTGATTGGTATTTGAAAATAACACGCATAAAACCTAACGATTATGAGAGTTGGAATGCTTTAGGAGATGCTTTTTACAACATTGGTTTTTGCTATAATGCCATGGGAAAACAAGAGTTAGCTTTGCAAAACAACTACAAAGCCTTGGACTGTTTCAGAAAAACAAACAATAGCATAGGATTTGGGAAAGTTTATCAAAATTTTGGAAGTATTTATATTTTTACACACCAGTTTAAAAAGGCGGAACAAAATATAAATAAATCGATAGAATATTATCAAAAAGAGAAAGATGTTGATAATACTTATATGAGTTTGCACAACAAAATTGTTTTGTTTGATGTAAAAAAAGACAAACGCTTTTACACTTTAATTGATTCTGTATATCATTCGTATCAAAAAAGTAAATCGTCAAATTCAGTTTTAAAAATTATTTTAACCACTTTTTATATTCAAAAATTAGTCGATGAGGGTGATTTTAAACAAGCAAAACAAAAATTAGACGAAATAAAACCTATAGCATTAACCCTTAATTCTAAAAGTTCGCTGGAAGATTATAGTGCCGCTTTAGCCTATTATGATATTAAAAATAATAAAGGAATTTCGGATATTTCAATTTATACAAAAGCAATTCCAATATTTATAGAAAACGAAAATTATCAGAATTTAGAAATTGTTTATTCTTTGCTTAAAGAAGAAGCATTATCTAAAAAAGATTTTGAAAAAGCCTTATCTTATTCCGAAAAAAAACAAATAGCTACCGAAAACCTAGCCAATGAAGCGATTAAAGCAAAAGTTATTGATACCGATATTAAATATAAAACAAAGCAAAAAGAACAACAAATAACACTAAAAGAGTTAAGTATTGAAAAAAATAAGAAAATAATAGCCATTTTAGCTACAATACTTTCAGTGCTGATTTTAGCCATTATTAGTGTTGTTTTTTGGCAAAGTAAAAAAAAATTAATCCAAGAAAAAGCACTTAAAGCTATGTTTGCCAAAGAATTACTTCAAAACACAGAAAACGAGCGAAAAAGAATTGCAAACGATTTACATGATGGTATTAGTCACGAACTATTAAGTCTAAAATCAATCACAACAGAAGGTTTTTTGGATTTGAATAGTAAAATTGATGTTATAATAAACGAAATACGTCAAATAAGCAGAAACCTTCATCCGGCAATGTTTGATAGAGTTGGTTTAGAATTTAGCATCAAACAACTTATTGATTATTTAGAATTAAAAAATCAATTTATGATAACTTACGATATTGATTATCATAGAAATTTATCTCCAGAAAATGAATTGCAATTGTACAGAATTGTTCAAGAATCATTATCAAATATTATTAAATATGCAGAAGCTCACTCGGCAAGTGTAAGTTTGAAAACAGTAAATAATTTTTTAATTTTGGAAATAAAAGATAACGGAAAAGGATTTAATGTAGAAGAAAAATTGAATAATAAAACTTCTTTTGGACTACATAGTTTGATAGAAAGAGGAATAGTAGTAGGTGGAAAAACCACTATTTTTTCTACTAAATTTGGAACAAGTGTTGTATTAAAAATCCCTATTAAATGAATACAATAATAATTGCCGACGACCATTCGTTTACATTGAATGGGACTAAAAATTTTGTAGAATCTAAAAGATTAAGGGTTCTTAATACCTTTAATAACGGAATTACTGCGTATAATTACATCAAAATACACGAGCCTAATATTGCTATTTTAGATGTTAATATGCCTGGTTATGATGGCTTAGAAGTATTACAAAAAATACACGATCAAAAAATAAATACAAAAGTAATTTTATTAACCATGCATAAAGAAAAAAGCATATACAATAGAGCAATTCAACTTGGTGCTTTTGGCTATATTTTAAAAGAGCAGGCAGAGATTGAATTGGAAAAATGCCTTATAGCTATTCAAAATAATCAAAAATATTACAATATTGATTTAGATAATGAACTTACATTTGATACAGCTGTTTTAAATAGTCAAACTAAAGATTTGAGTGTAGCAGAAAAGAAAATTTTAGAACTGGTTTCTCAAAATAAACCATCAGAGGAAATTGCCAATTTGCTATTTATTTCTAAGAGAACCGTAGAAGGACATAGAAGAAATATTATTGAAAAGCTAGGTCTGCCGAAAGAAAAGTATGCATTGCTAATTTGGGCAATACAAAATAAAACTTAAGATTGGTTCTAAAAACATTTTTAGAACCAACCTATATTTATACAATAATTCTATTCTGTTATTTTTCTAAAATTACAAACTCAACTCTTCTGTTTAATTGTTTTCCTTGTTCTGTGTCGTTTGTGGCTATAAATTTTGTTTCTCCATAGCCTTTTGCAGCTAATCTGTCTTTAGCAATCCCTTTTTCTAACAAATAATTCATTACAGCATTGGCACGATTTTTCGACAAATTCATATTATCGGCATCTGCTCCAACGGCATCGGTATGTCCAGAAATTTCAATCTTCATTTTTGAATTTGAATTTAGCACTTGCAATAATTTATCTAATTCGGCAAACGATTCTGCTAATAATTCGTGTTTTCCAGAGGCAAAGAAAATATTATTTAATCGAATTATTTCGCCTTTTTCAATAGGATTCAAATATAAATCTACTTCGATTTCCTTGTATTCTTTTAAATTAGACAAATCTACATTTTGGGTAATCGCATAATAGCCTTCTTTTTCTGCCATAAAACTATATTTCTCGCCATAAGGCAATACAATAGAGTAACTTCCTGTTGTTGGGTCTGAAATGGCTGTTCCTAACTCTTTATTGTTTTTTAGGGAGTTGTACACAATAGAGGCACTTAATATTTTTTTAGTTTTACTGTCGTACACTTTTCCTTTAACTAAAGCAACTGGATCTTGTTTTACCAAGTTCTCGATTTCCCAAATATCTCTTTCTCTACTAATATAAGCTTTATCGCCTTTTGCAGAAAGAAATATACTTAACTCATAGCCTGGAGAATTTATAATATTTCCTAAATTTTTAGGTTCTGACCAATTTGTCCAAGAATCATCTAATCGTTTGGTAACAAATAAATCAGCACCGCCATAACCTGGGTGTCCTTTACTACCAAAATACAAAGTTTTACCATCGGAGGCTAAAAACGGATTAAACTCCTCTTCAAAAGTATTCACTACATTACCCAAGCTTTTAGGCTTAGAAAAGGCGCCATCTTCTTTCACAAAACTAACATAAATATCTTTTAAACCAAGTCCTTCAGGTCGTTCTGCACTAATTAACAGGTGTTTGTTGTCATTAGAAAGAAAATATCCAACAGTTTCATTTGTATTTACATAATTATCAATAACTACATCTTTTGGGATTTCCCAACCCGATTGACTCTTTTTAGTTATTGATACTCCTCCACCATTTGGCGAAACACCATCAGAGGCATATTTATTTCCCAATAATAAGGTGTTATTATCTGGAGAAGTGGAAATCACAAAATTATAATCGCGATTATTTAAAGGTCGCCCCATGTTTTTGGCTTCTGTCCACTTACCATTTTTTTCTTTTACAGAATACCAGATATCTTCTTTATTTGTTTCTATGTTTAAAGGATTATCGTGTCTATCAAAATATAAGATATTTCCATCTGCGGAAATTACCGGATTAGTTTCTTCTATGGTTGTACTAGATATTGTTTCGGGTAATTTTACCATTTTTAAGTTCGGATTATATTCTTGAATTACTTTGATTGAAAAAGGGTGTTCTGTTATTTTTAAATCCTCAACTTTAATACTAACGCCTGCATCTACAATAAACCCAAACGTGGAACCATAATACGAATTTTCGCCTGTTTGAAATTCTAAAACACCATTAACATACACTTTAAAAATATTGGCTCTTTTTTCCACTTTTATTGTATTCTTTTTACCTTTACCTTCTACATTTTTAGAGGGAGTCCATTTCTTACTATAATGAAATTCTTTATTGTAATAATGATAAATTTGTATTTGCTTGTTTGCTGATAATTGCACAACTCTATAATCAGAATTATCACTATACATTCCCCAAACCAAACCATAAGTAGCAGATTCATTAGGGGTTTTGTCTAATGTTATAGTGGTTTCTATATCAAAGTCTGTTTTAGTTGCATTTTGTGTTATTGAAATATAACGCCATTTAGAACTTGTTGCATGGCTGTTTTTTAAAATTAGTTTTCCATTATCTACTTCTGAATCAAAACCATCACCACTAAAAGTCCATTTATTGGTATCACTTTCAAAAGAGTCGTTAAAAAGTACTGATTGAGCTTGCACAAAAGTGCTTACAAGAAAAAAAGAGAAGAGTGTAAAAATAAATCGCATAGCATAAAAGTTTTAATTGTTATAAGCTACAAATGTATTTTTTTATTTGTACATAATATATACGTAGAATGTCGTATTTTTACTTAAATTAAGGAGTTTTTCAATATTTTAGGGTTTTAATTTATAATTACACTGAAAATATTATCAAATGGATACAAGATAAAACTTAAAACATGACATTTTTGCATGAAATAAAAGTGGTTGCATTTTTGTTATTAAATTCTTATTTTTAATGGTGGGTTCTAAAAACAGCTATCAGCAAAAAAATAAATTTATAAAAAAACTAATTTTTAGAACCCACCTAATGTAAGATGCACACACAAGATTCTAATTTTAAATTCTCTGTCTCCGTAATTGCTTGGCCACTTTATGTTGTGTTACTGATGTGGATTGTTTTTTTTTTAGAGGTTCAATTTAAGCAAAATTTTTCTCAATTTGGTGTTTTTCCTAGAGATTTTTCAGGATTGCGAGGTGTTTTTCTTAGTCCTTTCATACATTCGGATAGTGTGCATTTGTACAATAATTCTATTCCACTATTTATATTAATTGCAACTTTGCGTTATTTTTATAGAAATCAAGCTATTAAAGTCTTGTTTTTTGGAATTCTTTTTTCTGGTTTAGGGACATGGATTATAGGAAGAGAAAGTTACCACATTGGGGCAAGTGGACTTATATATGTGCTGGTAAGCTTTATATTCTTTAAAGGGATTCAAACCAAATACTATCGGTTAGTAGCTTTATCTTTAACAATAGTTGTTTTGTACGGAGGAATGGTTTGGTATCTTTTTCCTAGTCAAGACAACCAAATTTCATGGGAATCTCATCTCTCGGGTTTTGTAGTAGGATATTTTTTGACGCTTTTTTTAAAATCAGAGGTGTATCAGCGTCCTGTAAAATATGATTGGGAGCATCCTGATTTTGACGCTTCCAAAGACGATTTTATGAAACACTTTGACAAAAATGGTAATTTTGCTCCAATTCCGAACAATTCCGATTCTGAGAATAATAATACAGATGTTTTAAAAGCTTCTGATGTAATGCCAACAAATGCCACTGCCGAAGTGCCATTTGTATATACTTTTATCCCAAAAAAGTTGGATTAAAAGTTGTTTTTATAATTTTTTAAAATAAAATCCAGCCCGGTAGAAACTATATCTCCCATAGTTTCACATTTTTTAAATAAAACATCATGACTAAACAAATGCAATGCTTTTCGTAGTTTCAAAACATTCTCTTCCGATGAAAGTGTTTCTTTTTTCATGATATTAATTAATTCATTGTATCTAGTTTCTTGACCATGAATTCTTTTAACAGTTGCAGAGCGAACTTCTTTTTTATATTGTTCTATCGAATTTGGTTTTAGTTTATCAATAACCAATTGAACCATTTTGTAATTTTCTTTAAAAAACTGTGGAAAGTATATTTTTAAATTGCCTTCATACGATTGTTGGTCAAAATCAATAGGTCTTATTCTATATTCTACGTGGTCAAAATCATGAATAGGAATTATTACATAATTATAAGACCGCATATCTCCCAATAATCCGATAACACAGCGTTCGTTAAATTTTACAAATTCTTTGGCAATTTGCGCTTTTTCAAGCTCGGTACAATTGGGCAAGTTTTTATGTATAAAAATATCACCAGGAATACCAATTATATGTTCTTCTATTAAAGTGTCTTTGTAAATTAAAAAATTCATTCTGTTTGGCGACAAAATTTCTTCTAATTCAAGACCAAATACTCTAGAGGCATCTGCTTTTTTAATATAAAAGTTCGTAAAATTATCATTTATAATATTACGAACTTTTACTCTAAATGGTTTAGAATTTCCAAAGGTGCAATAGTCAATGGTATCAACTTTTAAGTAAGGTAGTGTTTTGACATCTCCATCAGAGTGCAAAAGGGTGTAAATTTTGTTAATATTTGTTTCTAATTCCTGTCGGTCAAATTCAGGATAATACACTCTATGCCATAAAGTATCGTTTCCGTCGCTATCTTCTAGATTTATAAAACCTGAAAAGCGTAGCAAATCATCATAAAACACACTGGTTTTAGTTGTTCTTCCATATTTTTCAAGATAATCGTATAACTCCTCAGAAATTGGATAATTTGGTTTTTTGAAAGCTATTTTTACATCTTTTTCTTTCATTTATTCCCTGCGTTGTCTTAGCGTTTCGTATAAAAAAGCCCCACAAGCCACCGAAACGTTTAAAGATTCTATTGTTCCAAACATTGGCAACTTCGCTTTTTCATCTACAATTTTGAGTACCGATGGGTTCACACCTCTGTCTTCGCTACCCATTATTATTGCAACAGGTTCGTTAAGAACAATATCATAAATTGTATTTTCAGTTTTTTCTGTAGCGGCAACGGTTTTAATTCCAGATGCTTGTAGTAAGAATATCGCATCTTTTATATGATTTACTTTGCAAATAGGCACATTAAATACAGCTCCAGCCGACGTTTTAACGGTATCTCCATTTACAGGAGCAGAACCTTGTTTTTGAACAATAATGCCATTTACCCCAGTGCATTCTGCGGTACGGATAATAGCACCAAAATTACGTGCATCCGATAATTGATCCAAAATTAAAAACAATGGTTTCTTGCCACTTTCTATAACCATGTCTATTAATTTTTCTAAATCCTGAAATACAATAGGAGCAATGGTTGCCACAGCCCCTTGATGGTTATTTGGTGTTAATCTATTTAGTTTTTCAACTGGAACATACGAAAAATTAATACTGTTTTTTTTCATTAATTTTTGCAATTCTTGCATTAATTCGCTTTGTGCATCGCTTTGAATAAAAACTTTGTCAATTTCTTTTTTTGCATTAATTGCTTCAATAATTGCACGTATTCCAAAAATTTGATTTTCTTTTTCCATTTTGCAAAGATATAAAAAAACCACCACTTTTTAGGTGATGGTTTTCAGAAACTAACTGCGAAATATTACGGTTGTAAATAATAAGGAGTTTTAGAATTTATGGTAAATAAATCATCGTTTGTAACATTAGGAACATTTTTGCTATTAGAGGAATATTCCGAATTTGGATATATTAATCTATTAGGTCTATTAGGTTTAGCTGCACCAACAGGAATTGGTAATACCGGAAAACCGGTTCTCATGTGGTCAATGTATGTTTCTATACCTTGCCATTGTGCTAGTGCAAGATATTTTTGGGTCATTATGGCATTTATCTTATCTGTAGATCCAGACCAACCTAAACCATTTTTAGAGTCTGTAGTGCTAATATAAGTACCTGCATTTAGAATCGGATAAGTTGCTGTTCCGAAAGGGGTGCTATAAAAATTAAAAGATGCTGTAATTCCGTTATCAAATGCTGTATGTGCATTTCCAACCAAGTAGGTTCTTTCAAATGCTTCTGCTTGTAGGAAATAACTTTCTGCAGCTAGCATTAAAAAAGCGTTTCGCTCACTACCATTTTTATCTCCAACAGCACCCACAACATTTCTTCCGTGATAAAAAGTTGAAAATCTTGATATTGCTGTTGTAGGAAATACTCCTTGTATGTTTCCTTTTACAACACCTCCTACTAAAGTAAACATATTAGATCTTCTTGGATCAACAATGTCTGCTGTGATATTAGAATCTGTAAAAGTACCATTTACTAGTTTAGCTACATAATCTCCAGCCGCATTAGAACTATATGCGGATGTAAATCCATTTAAGGCTTCGTTACGTGCATAAGCTCTATATAATGGAGATCTTTTTAATAATGCAGATAAGTTATATCCAGGATTAACTGTTACATCTTGATTAATAAAATCTTGTGTTAATGCTGCAAATCTAGCTGTTCTTAATGCCACAAGTGTAGGGTCTGTGGTTTTAGATAATCGCATTAACATTCTTAATTCTACGGTATTTATTAATTTTTTCCATTTTGTAAGATTTCCACCAAAAACGATATCTTCTGCTCCAAGGGGTTTTGCTGTTGTAGAGGCTAAATATGCTCTCGCTTCGTCTAATTCTAAAAATAATGCAGGGATAATGGCTTTATCGTCATCATACTTAGGAGATACTATGTTGGAATTGAAAGCTTCAGTGTAAGGTACATCTCCATACAATGCTGTAAGATAATCCATAGAAATGACTTTGAATAATTTAGATATTCCAAAGTGTAATGAATATTCTGGGAAGGTTGCTTTTTTATCTATAATATCCTGAAAATTATCTCCAAATAGATAGGTATTTTCAAAAGCAGTTTGATAATTACTACTAGTATAAATATAGGTATATGCAGCATCGGTTGTGGTAAAACCAGAATTTAATCCCCACACATAAGACATTTTGTTTCCGTAGCTAGAAAGTGTTACAACCTGATGGTTTACATAGTTGTTTATTGCTCCAGCAAGCATTTGGTTTGGAGCTATTGCATCAAATGGAGCTTTGTTTGACTGATCTTCGTTAACATCTAGATAACTTTCGCATGAAGTTAAAGCTAGACTTGTTAAGAAACTTATTAGAAATATTTTTTTCATAAGATAAGTTATTTATTATTAAAATGTAGTATTTATTGAGAAACCAAAAGTTCTTGTAGATGGATATTGTGCATCTCCGATAAATCCAATTCCATTTCTGGACGAATTAGTCAATGTTCCAGCTGGATTTTTAGCCGCTGATGAGGTAGAACTATTTATTTGATTTGATGCTTCTGGATCTGCATAACCTTTGTTGCTTTTAGCTAATATGACGAACGCATTTCTTGCATTTACACTGCATTTTAAGGATTGCATACCTAATTTTTTTAACATATTTTTTGGGAAAGAATAGCTTAGAGAAATCTCTCTCACTTTAAATGCAGTAGCGTCAATAAGGTTATGTGCTCCTAAATTTGATGCAGAACCATAATAAGCTTGTGTTCTATTATTTGCTCCAGTTAATGTGTAATATCCTCCTGTTAATACATTTGTATTTGGAATATAATCAACTACACCTGGTGTAGATGGATCGTCTATCACAGAATCAGGCATAAGAAACCCTACATTTCTGTCAAATTCAGCAGATTCGACTAAATGTCCATTCCACGTTAAGTTATATTTAGTCTGTGATAAGAAGCTATGTCCTGTTCTGTAATCCATTACAAATGATAATCCAACACCTTTGTATTCTAAGGTATTTGACAATCCTAATATATAATCTGGTGTTACTTTTGCTAAATTTTGAAGTGTTGAGGTAGGAGATGGTCTTCCTTGTGCATCTACAATTACTCTTCCATTTTGATCTCTTGTCCAATCAGTTCCTGTTATATATGGGAAAGATAAACCTTCCACTGCTGAAATATTTCCTACAATTTGAGAGTTTCCACCATCAAATAACACTACTTTGTCTGAATCTCCAGCATCGATTACCTTTGTGTCATAAGATGTATAGGATAATCTTCCACTCCATTTAAAAGTTGGAGTGTTAAAAGGCATAAAACCTAACTCCAATTCAATACCTTTTCCTTCTAGTTCTCCAGCATTTTTCTTGCTATATGTTAATCCAGAAGCATTACTTACAGACGCATTGGTAATTAAATCTTTTGTTTTTGTCATGAAACCTGCTGCATCTAGCGTTAATTTATCATTAAAAAAACCCAAGTTAATACCACCTTCTATTGTTGTATAAGTTTCTGGTTTAATGTTTTTATCTGTAATTGAATAAGCATCATTGTAAGAATAACCTGTATTTGGAAATGCGAAACCAGTTGATACATTTGCTAAATTTAATGTTTCATAAGCTGCAACTGGGTCTAACGAACCAACCTTAGAGTAATTTGCATATACTTTTAAATTGCTTAAAGTTGATTTTCCTTTTAATGATTCAAAAGCTTTTGTAGGTATAAATGATGCTCCTGCAGATGGGTAAAAGTAAAATTGATTTCCTTTTGATGCAACACTATTTCCCTCATAACGTCCTGTTAAATTTAAGAAAAGGTAGTCCTCATAATTTAAATCGGTATTTACAAATGTGGCAGTAGAAGTAGTTGTGATAGTTCTATTGTCTAATGTATTTGGTATTGCTGGATTTAATACATTTGTTATATGATAGAAATAAGGTATTTCTAAATTATTACCACCTTGCGATATTCTTTGTAAATAGTTATATTGCATATTTTGACCTATATTAAACTTTAAGCCAACTTTTTCGGTTAGATTGTAGTTAAAGTTTGCCAACAAGTCGCCATAGTAATAAGTAGAAGAAAAATTAGATTGATAATATTCTGATGCAGAAGAAAAAGTGCCATCTGCTGTTGCTGGTGCATCTCCTTGATTGGCATAAGATACTTGGTTGTTGTTCTTAAATTGAACCGATCCATTGTAAGCTATACTAATATTTTTAGTTAGTTCATAATCAGCATTTAGTCCAAGGTTGATATAATTGCTTGTTTCATTTAGTCTATTGTTATCTTTCGCCCAATATGGGTTTTGGAAATAGCCATTCCAACCATACAAACCTCTATTTTTAAATTCTTCTACAGGAACGTTTGATGCGGTATTCAATAAATTTGTTAAAATGGTATAATCAGCCCTAGAAGTTTGTGCATTAACATTTGCTTGTTTTGTTCTTTGATTTGTAAGTGTAAACATTCCACCTACTCTCAACTTGTTTATTTTTTTACTAGCGTTTAAGACAATTGTATTTCTATTTAAATTGTCCCCATCTAATATAAAATTACGTCTTACATTTCCTAAATTTAAATTCAAGAAGGAATCTTTTCCACTAAAATTTAAATTCAAATTATTTTGAAAAATTTGACCAGTTTGATAAAAAGCTTTAGTAGATTCGTTTCCTCTAGCAGAGTATGGTGCTGTTACATTAGAGCCGTCTGGCAATGGAATACCTACATTTCTAATAGAACCATCAAAGAGTTCTCCCCAACCACCATTTTCTTGCTGATCCCATGCTCCATACCAGCCTTGTCCGTATTTTTGTTGTCTTTCTGGAATAAAGTTTATGTTTTCTACATCAAAACCAGAGTTAAAAGTTGCTGCAAATGGTTCTGATGAATTTCCTTTCTTAGTTTGCACCATTACAACACCTTGTTTTCCTTGTGACCCATATAGAGCAGCTCCTTGAGCTCCTTTTAAAATAGTTACATTTTCAATAGCATCGGCAGGAAGAGTTGCTAAAACATCTGCATTAGAAATTACATTATCTATAACCACTAAAGCTTCAGTATTACCTGTAAAAGATAGCATGGATCTAATTCTTATGGAGTTACTTCCATTTACACCATTAGTAGTACCATTAATAGTAACACCAGATACTTTTCCTATTAAGGATCTTACTACATCTGGATTAGAAGCAGATTTTAATTCTTTTTCAGAAACTGTTGTGTAAGAAGATGTAATTGCAGCTTTTTTCTTTTTGATTCCAAGAGAAGTTACCAATACTTCTTTAAGTTTCACTTGGTCATCTTGCATTTTCACTTTCATGTTTGCGGTTGCTGGAAGCTCCTGACTTTTCATTCCAGCAAAAGTAAATAGCAATGTGTCATCTGCATTTACTTTAATTTTAAAAGAACCATCAAAGCTAGTTGACGCTCCTTTGTTTGTTCCTTTTATTACTACATTTACTCCTGGTAAAGTACTTCCAGTAGCATCTGTTACAATGCCTGTTATTGTTTTTTCTTGCGAAAATACAACATGTGTGAGTAGTAAAAATAGAACGACTACTAATCGGTTTAGATTTAATTTCATGTGTTAATTTTAAGTTAATTTTAACAAAAATAGTTAATAATTTTTTAATAAAAAAACTTTTTTTAAAATTTTGCTTTAAAACTAATATGAACTATCGAATTTGATAATTTAATTGCTTGCTCTCTTGTACTTCCATTGGTGTAAACTAGATTAAAAAGTCCGTTTTTTGTAAGCAGCCCAAAACCTAATCCTACTCCTACTAAACTGGAATTTATTTTAGTGCTTTTGTCTTGAAAATAGCCATAATCTATAACAGAATATACATATAAGTTGCTAGCTATTAAATATCGGTATTCGCTTAGTAAGGAACTAAAAAAATTTGCTTGCAGGCTATTTTCATTAAAACCTCTGATGGAGTTAATGCCACCAAAACGGTATAACTCGTTAATTATGTATTGGTTACTTTTTAAATAATAATTTAAACTTTTTATCTGAATGCTGTTTTTTTTGTTTAAATGTAGTAAGTGAGATACATTTAACTCCGAAATAAATTGTTGGTTGCTATTTGTATTGGAATTTCTTTTTCCAAAACCAATTTTAAAATAAATTTTTGTTTTTTCAGGAAATAAATAATCCTGTACATTATATTGTGTATAGTCAAAATGGGAGGTTAAAAACGAATTTTTGTAATCGCTAATGCTCGTTGTATTTGTATTTTGTATGTCGCTAGATTCTGTATTTTGAAAACCTAAATATATTTTGGAATTAGAACGGAGATGATAGCCTAAATCTAAATTTGTTTGTGTGTTTTGATAAATGCTGTCTTGTTTAAAAATGGCTAATTGTCCTTTTATACCAATTGGAGTTTGTAATACATACGGAAATTCGACACTTCCGGTAAATGCTTTTTGGTTTTTTCCGTCGCTTTTCCAATATATTGAAAACTTTTCGCCCGAATTTAAAATATTTTGTAGCTGTAAATCAACATAGCCTGTAAAAACAACTTTTTTGTCCTCGTTAGACGCAAATCCGATATAGCCATCGAAGAGGTTTGGTTTTGATTTTTCAAGATACACAAAAACCTTTGTAGAATCTTTGCTAAACAATATTTCAGGAGATTTTATTTGAGTTACAAATCTAATTTTATCAAGATCGGAAGCTATTTTAGTTAAATTATCTTGATTAAAAACCTTATTCTTATAAGGTCGAAGTAAATTTTTCTTAAAACCAACAGGGAATTTCTCATAACCATTAACCACAATATCGTTCAATACTCTTTTTGTTTCAATATTCGTTTTTAAAACAGCAATTAATTGATTGTTTTCGTTTCTAAAATTTACTAATTGCAAACTAGCTAGCGAAAATCCTTTTTTTTCTAATTTCTGCAAAATTGTATTCATCCAAAAGGAGACATCTGCTATTAATATTTTTTGTTCTCCTTTTTTGTATCCAATAATTTCCAAAGAAGAATCTATGTTAATATACATATATTTGGTCTTTTCTCCAAGATGATAAGAAAACATATAGGTAGAATCATTTTCTTTTTTTGGAGCATCTGAGAAATTTTCTAAGTAACCAATTTTTAGCAATTTATCCGAAAACAAATTTATCTCTTCTACAACAGATTTTACAGACGAATGTTTGTTGGTATATCCAATAGAATCAATAGTTTTGGTCTCTAATAATTCGGGTCCAATTATCTTTACATAAAAATTTTGAGAACAAACTTGCTGATTCAGAATAAAGAGAAATACAAAAGCAATATTTTTTAATAATTTAAGCAAAATAGTTTATTTAAAATAACGAAAAGAAAGTATATTTGTTTTAAAAAATCAAAAGTAAAATAAAATCCTTGAAAATTAATGAATTAAGATTTGTTTTATTAAAAAAAAACAATACCTTTGCAACCCCATAAAAAGTGGGAATTTTATAAACAAGTAATTTTTAGTATTTAATTATGCCAACTATTCAACAATTAGTAAGAACAGGAAGAACCAAAATGACTAAGAAGTCTAAATCGGTTGCTTTAGATTCTTGTCCTCAAAGAAGAGGTGTTTGTACGCGTGTTTACACTACTACTCCAAAAAAACCAAACTCTGCAATGCGTAAAGTTGCACGTGTGCGTTTAACTAATGGAAACGAAGTAAATGCCTACATACCAGGTGAAGGACACAATCTACAAGAGCACTCGATAGTATTAGTTAGAGGTGGAAGGGTAAAAGATTTGCCAGGAGTAAGATATCACATTGTGCGTGGAGCGTTAGACACATCAGGTGTAGCGGGAAGAACACAAAGAAGATCTAAATACGGAGCAAAAAGACCAAAAGAAGTAAAAAAGTAATTTAAAAACTTTTAAGAAAAAGACATGAGAAAAAGAGCGGCAAAGAAAAGACCACTTTTACCAGACCCGAG
>DZCQ01000030.1:0-3465 GCA_022730285.1 Flavobacterium psychrophilum | reverse complement strand
AAAAAGACATGAGAAAAAGAGCGGCAAAGAAAAGACCACTTTTACCAGACCCGAGATTTAACGATCAATTGGTAACGCGTTTTGTAAATAACTTAATGTGGGATGGTAAAAAATCAACAGCTTTTAAAGTGTTCTATGATGCAATGGATATTGTAGAAACTAAAAAGCAAGATGCAGAAAAATCATCAGTAGAAATCTGGAAAGATGCGTTAACCAATGTTATGCCTCACGTAGAAGTACGTAGTCGTAGAGTAGGTGGAGCAACATTTCAAATTCCAATGCAAATTCGTCCAGATAGAAAAATTTCTATGGCGATGAAATGGATGATTCTTTATGCAAGAAGAAGAAACGAAAAATCGATGGCTCAAAAATTAGCGTCAGAAGTTTTAGCTGCAGCTAAAGAAGAAGGAGCGGCGGTTAAAAAGAGAATGGATACACACAAAATGGCAGAAGCTAACAAAGCTTTCTCTCACTTTAGATTTTAATTCTTAAAAAAATGGCTAGAGAACTTAAATATACAAGAAATATAGGGATTGCTGCTCATATTGATGCTGGTAAAACAACAACAACAGAGCGCATTTTATTCTATACAGGAAAATCACACAAAATTGGTGAAGTACATGATGGTGCTGCAACAATGGACTGGATGGCACAAGAGCAAGAGCGTGGAATTACAATTACTTCTGCTGCAACAACTTGTGAATGGAATTTTCCTACAACTCAAGGCAAATTATTACCAGAATCCTTACCATACCACTTTAATATTATCGATACACCAGGACACGTTGACTTTACAGTTGAAGTAAACCGTTCTTTACGTGTATTAGATGGTTTAGTTTTCTTGTTTTCTGCAGTTGATGGTGTGGAACCTCAATCAGAAACAAACTGGAGACTTGCTGATCAATACAGAGTGCCACGTATCGGTTTTGTTAATAAAATGGATAGACAAGGTTCTAATTTTTTGATGGTTTGTCAACAAGTTAGAGATATGTTAAAATCAAATGCAGTTGCAATCACTTTGCCAATTGGTGAAGAAAATGATTTCAAAGGTGTTGTAGATTTAGTGAAAAATCAAGCTATCGTTTGGGACGATGCAGGAATGGGAGCAACTTATGAAGTTGTGGATATTCCTGCTGATATGATCGACGAAGTAAAAGAATACAGAGATATTCTTATTGAAGCAGTTGCTGATTATGATGAGAACTTGCTTGATAAGTATATGGAAGATCCAGACTCTATCACAGAAGAAGAAATCAATACTGCATTGAGAGCAGCTGTAATGGATATGGCTATCATTCCGATGATTGCTGGTTCTTCTTTTAAAAACAAAGGAGTTCAATTTATGTTAGATGCAGTATGTAAATACTTACCATCTCCAATGGATAAAGATGGTATTGAAGGAATTCACCCTGATGATGCAGAACTTTTAGAAGAAGACCAAACTAAAATTTTACGTAAGCCGGATGTGAAAGAGCCATTTGCTGCTTTAGCATTTAAAATTGCTACCGATCCATTCGTTGGACGTTTAGCATTTTTCCGTGCTTATTCTGGAAGATTGGATGCAGGTTCGTATGTTTTAAACACTCGTTCTGGTAATAAAGAAAGAATTTCTCGTATCTATCAAATGCATGCTAACAAACAAAATCCAATCGAATACATTGAAGCGGGAGATATTGGAGCGGCAGTTGGATTTAAAGATATTAAAACTGGAGATACATTGTGTGATGAAAAACACCCAATTATTTTAGAAAGTATGAAATTCCCAGCACCAGTAATTGGTATCGCAATCGAGCCAAAAACTAAAGCAGATGTAGATAAAATGGGTATGGCTTTAGCTAAATTAGCAGAAGAAGATCCAACATTTACAGTAAGAACTGATGAGGCTTCGGGACAAACTATTATTTCAGGTATGGGTGAACTTCACTTAGATATCTTGGTTGATAGAATGAAACGGGAGTTTAAAGTTGAAGTAAACCAAGGGGAACCTCAAGTAGAATACAAAGAAGCATTCACAAGATCTGCAACACACAGAGAAACATACAAAAAACAATCTGGAGGTCGTGGTAAATTTGGTGATATCGTATTTACATTAGAGCCAGCTGAAGAAGTTGATGGAAAAGTTCCAGTTGGATTACAATTCGTAAATGCAGTAAAAGGAGGAAACGTTCCTAAGGAATATATTCCATCTGTAGAAAAAGGTTTCCGTGAAGCTATGAAAACTGGACCTTTAGCAGGTTATCAAGTTGATAGCTTGAGGGTGACTTTAACAGACGGTTCTTTTCACCCTGTGGATTCTGATGCACTTTCTTTTGAACTTGCAGCAAGAATGGGTTATAAAGAAGTTGCAAAAGCAGCTGGAGCAATAATTTTGGAGCCAATCATGAAAATGGAAGTTATAACTCCAGAAGAGAACATGGGAGATATCGTTGGTGATATCAATCGTCGTAGAGGTCAAGTGAATGATATGGGTGACAGAAATGGAGCTAAAACTATCAAGGCTGACGTGCCATTATCAGAAATGTTTGGATATGTTACAACATTAAGAACATTGTCTTCTGGAAGAGCAACTTCAACAATGGAGTTCTCGCATTATGCAGAAACACCATCTAATATTTCAGAAGCAGTTATCAAAAAAGCAAAAGGAAACGCTTAATTCTAAAGAAAATGAGTCAAAAAATCAGAATAAAATTGAAATCTTACGATCATATGTTGGTTGATAAATCAGCTGAAAAAATTGTAAAAACGGTTAAAAGTACAGGTGCATCTGTTACTGGTCCAATTCCATTACCTACACATAAAAAACTTTTCACAGTTTTACGTTCACCTCACGTAAACAAAAAAGCTAGAGAACAGTTTGAAGTTATGTCTTATAAAAGACTATTAGATATTTATAGTTCTTCTTCTAAAACAATTGATGCTTTAATGAAATTAGAGTTGCCAAGTGGTGTAGAAGTTGAGATTAAAGTGTAGTTAGAAATTAAGGTTGAGCTGGAAACCAGAATTTTTATGAACAATAAAAATAACGGAACACTAAAAACTAAATACTTTAAAAAAGCGACCCAAATTAATTTTTGGTGTCGCTTTTTTGCTTTTAAATATCAAGTTTTTTTGTAATTGTGCTATTTTTTGGTCTTTGGATATCTATGATTTTTTTAAGCTCTATTTCTTTTTCATCTTTTCCTTTGTTTTCTTGTTTTAGATTTGATTTTTCTAAAAAATAATTCAAATTCACATCAAATTCTTTGCAAACTTTATCCATGAGTAGAAAATCTATTTTTTTGGTTTTACCACTTTTCAATATCACACAGTGCAGTTTTACTGATACCTATATTGTGAGCTAAATCAGGTTGTGAGAGTCTTTTTGCTTTTCTTAAATTTGATGTTTTTGTTCCTACATCCATGATTATTAGTTTTCGGTTAGCAGTGTAAAATATTAGTATAATTTTAGTAGTTTAAAAAAATATT
>DZCQ01000009.1:66193-74801 GCA_022730285.1 Flavobacterium psychrophilum | reverse complement strand
ATTTTTCATTTTAATTTATTTTAGTATCTATATTGTAATAACTATTTGCTTCTAACAGTGCGTTGCTCAATCCTTTTCTCGAATTTTTCCCCTTTAAAAATGCGTTGTACAAGTATTCCTGGTATATGAATTTGATTAGGGTCTAGACTTCCTGCTGGTAGTAGTTCTTCTACTTCTGCAATAGTTATTTTTGCAGCACCTGCCATAGGGGCATTAAAATTTCGTGCGGTTCCTTTAAATATCAAATTCCCTGCTTCATCACCTTTCCATGCTTTTACGATAGAGAAATCCGCTTTATAGGCATGCTCAAGAATATGCATTTTCCCGTTAAATTCTCTAACTTCTTTTCCAATAGCAACCTCTGTTCCGTAACCAGCTGGAGTAAAAAAGGCAGGAATTCCGGCTTGTGCAGCTCTACATTTTTCGGCAAGTGTACCTTGTGGGGTTAGTTCTACTTCTAACTCTCCTGAAAGCATTTGTCGTTCAAATTCGGCATTTTCCCCCACATAAGATGAAATCATTTTTTTGATTTGTCTTTTTTGTAAAAGTAATCCTAACCCAAAATTATCTACTCCTGCATTGTTAGAAATACACGTTAATTGATTGATGTTTTTATCTACTAACTCTGCAATGCTATTTTCTGGAATGCCACAAAGCCCGAATCCGCCTAACATAATGGTTTGTCCATTGGTAATATCCTTTAAAGCTTCTTGCACATTGGCAACTTTTTTATTAATCATAGTACTAAATTTTAATAACTTGAATCTGCCATTCGATTAGATTTTTAAATAGATTTCAAAAAAAATTATAGCCCAAACTCGTCTGTATTTTGTTCTTCTGGTTTTACTGCGGTCGAATCTTTAACAGTTGTATCTCTTGCTACTCTTCTTGGTGCACAATCTACTTTTATAGAGATATCTTTAGGTCGTTCGAATGGAGATTTAGAAATGTTTAAACTCTGGTCTTTGTAACATTTTTGCATAAATAATCCCCAAATTGGTAATGCCATTGTTGCTCCTTGTCCACGAGAGGTGCTTCGGAAGTGTGCAGAACGATCTTCGTTTCCTATCCAAATACCCGTGGCTAAATTTGGAACCATTCCTATAAACCAACCATCACTATTATTTTGCGAAGTTCCTGTTTTTCCAGCAATTGCATTGGTAAATGTGTATTGGTACTGAATAAATCCGCCACCACCGTAGCGTAAGCGTGCACCAGAACCAGACTCGGTTACTCCTTCGAGCAGTTTAATTACAGCATAAGCAACATCTTTGCTAAGCACATCTCGAGATTCTAATTTTGGTTCGTAAATAACATTTGCGTTTTTATCTTCAATTTTAGTAATTATTTGTGGTTTTATATAAATTCCTTGGTTGGCAAAAGTGCTATATGCAGCTACCATATCCATTACGGTAATATCTACTGCTCCTAATGCTATTGATGGTTGCGAAGGAATTGGCGTGTTTACACCTAACTTTCTTACTAGGTTTATTACAGCATCTGGACCTGTACGATCTATTAACTTTGCCGAAATGGTATTAATAGAATTTGCAAGTGCTGTTTTTAAAGTAACCATCCCTCTGTAATGTCCGTCAGAATTTCTAGGATACCAGTCTTTTGTAACATTATGTCTGCCTTTTGGAATTAAAACAGGCCCATCTATTATTGTGTCACAAGGAGACATTCCTAATTGCTCTATTGCAGTTGCATATACAAATGGTTTAAAGGTAGAACCTACTTGCCTTGCACCTAAACCAACATGGTCGTATTGAAAATAACGATAGTCTATCCCTCCTACCCATACTCTTACGGCTCCTGTTTGTGGCTCCATAGACATCATCCCTGGTTGCAAGAAAGTTTTGTAGTAGCGAATAGAGTCCATTGGTGTGAAAATGGTATCTTTATCTCCTTTCCAAGTAAAAACGGTCATTTTTGTTTTTACACTAAATGATTTTATAATTTCGTCTTCACTTTTTCCTTGTTCTTCCATAATTCGCCATCTTTCGCTATTTTTCATAGATCTCATCATGAGTTTGTCTATTTCTGCTTTGGTAATTTTGACGAAAGGAGCAGTTTTGTTTTGTTTGGATTCGATGGTAAATTCCTTTTGCAAGTTTGCTAAGTGCTCTTTCACAGATTCTTCTGCAAATAGTTGCATTCTAGAATCTATGGTGGTATATATTTTTAGCCCATCAGAATAAATATTATAATCCGATCCGTCTTCTTTTTTATTCTCTTTAACCCATTTTTTCATGTATTCCCTTAAATATTCCCGAAAGTAAGTAGCGGAACCTTCGTTGTATTTTTCTGGTGAAAAGGTTAATTTAATTGGTCTTTTTTGATAATTTTCTTTTTCAGATTCTGTTAGAAATCCATTTTTTTTCATTTGTTTCAGAACAACATTTCTACGTTCCTTTACCTTTTCTTCTCTTCTCAATGGATTAAAAAGTGATGGGTTTTTAAGCATTCCTATAAGCATTGCAGCTTCGTCTATTGTTAAATCTTTAGGTTCTTTAGCAAAGTAAACTTTCGCCGCAGATCTTATACCCACTGCAGTATTAATAAAATCGGCTTTATTAAGATACATTGCAACTATCTCATCTTTAGTGTATTGTCTTTCTAATCGAATGGCAATAATCCACTCTTTTATTTTTTGAACAATTCTAAATGGCAAAAATTTAGAACCTTCTCCGTGGAACAAAAGTTTTGCTAATTGTTGTGTTAAAGTACTAGCTCCGCCATTTGTTCCTAGGCTTAAAACTGCCCTTAACGTTCCTCTTCCATCTATCCCTGAATGTTCTCTAAAACGTTCGTCTTCGGTTGCTATTAAAGCATTTACCAATGGTTTTGGTAAATCTGAATATTTTATGGGAGTTCTGTTTTCATTAAAAAATTTCCCTAAGGTTACTCCATCAGAAGAAATAATTTCGGTAGCTAGATTGGATTCTGGATTTTCTAATTCCGAGAAAGAAGGCATAGAACCGAATAGTCCCCATGATGCGAATAGAAAAAATAACAAAACGCCTCCAAAAGCTGTGAAAAAATATTTCCAAAACTTTTTTATGTAAATAGAGAAATCTGGTTTTTTGGTGTTTATTTTTTGTGCCATTTTTATTTAGTGTCTAATGATTCTATTCTAAAGCCTATCTCTGTAATTCCGTTTAGTTGTTTTTCTTTGTTGTTCTTCCCTGCCTTTCTTACAGCTTGTTCAATGGTTAATTTATAAGTTCCCGTTTCTGTAAATGTAACTTTTTCTTTGTACCAAAGTTTACTTTCTTTTAAATCAGAAAATCCTGCCCCTAATAAGGATCCATCAGGATTTGCAATTTGGTATTCTAGTGTATCTACTTTAATTAATCCTTTTGGACTTTCTAATTTTGTTATTAAAAATAGGTTGTTAAATTCATATTCATTATTACAACGCAGATTAAAAAACAAATTATAATGCTTTTTAGACGCTTTTTGATTAAAAGAAAAGTGTACATTCTCCTTGCTGTTCCATCCGCTTTTAAAGGTATAATACTCATCATACACTTGAGAATTATCGCAAGAAGTTGCCAGTAAAAAAAGTATAGAGACTATGAAACTATTTATTAAAATCTTTTTTTTCATTTCTAATTTTTGGCCCGTTAGATGTTGGTTTACTAGTAGCATTTGCCTTGTTATTTTTAGGAGTTACAAGCGGTTTGTTTTTTGGTGTGTTTTTAGTATTATTGCTTCTTGAATCTTGCTTTATTGCTTGTTGTACAGGATTTTTTGTAGGTTGTGGGCGACGATTTTTATTATTACTCCTTTTAGGTTGATCAAATCTAGTCAAGCTATCTTGCCCCATTGCATTTTGAAATGTTTTTTCTACTGCTGGTTTTTCTATTTCTATAGCAAAATCTTCAAGTGCGGAGACCTTGATTTTTTGTTTATTTTGTTCTATTATTTCTTTTACATTTTCTACCGTTATAACATGCCATTGTGCAAAATTTCCAACATAGGCAAACCACATTAATTCTTTAAAAATATCAATTTTTTGACAAATTGCTTCTCCTTTTTCGGTAAAAATTTTCGTTTCCATTGATGGAATATGCTTCAAAGCATCTAGATAGGTGTCTAATTCATAATTTAAACAACACTTTAATTTTCCACATTGTCCGGCTAATTTTTGAGGGTTTAAAGAAAGTTGCTGGTATCTTGCTGCCGATGTGTTTACGCTTCTAAAGTCTGTTAACCAAGTAGAACAACACAATTCTCTACCACAAGAACCTATGCCGCCTAGTCTAGCGGCTTCTTGTCTTAGCCCTACTTGCTTCATCTCGATGCGAGTGTTAAAATTGCTAGCAAATTCCCGAATTAGTTGTCTAAAATCTACCCTATCATTGGCAGTGTAATAGAATGTTGCCTTAGATCCATCTCCTTGAAATTCAATATCTGATATTTTCATTTCTAACTTTAAGGCAATTGCAATTTCTCTTGCTTTAACCTTCATTGGTTCTTCTTTATCTCTTGCTGTAACCCAAGTATCAATATCTTTTTGCGACGCTTTTCTATATATTTTAGAAATTTGATCATTTAGCACAACTCCTTTTTTCTTCATTTGCACTCGCACAAGCTCTCCTGTTAAGGTTACAACACCAATGTCATGACCTGGAGAAGCTTCGGTTGCAACAATATCTCCCATGCTTAAAGTTAAGTTTTCGGTATTTTTAAAGTACTCTTTACGTCCATTTTTAAAACGAACTTCTACACAATTAAACAAAGCCTGTCCTGTTGGCAAAGTCATATTGGAGAGCCAGTCAAAAACAGTTAATTTGTTGCAGCTATCCGTGCCACAATTCCCTTTATTTCCACAACCTTTTGGAGCACCTCCATCGGAAGTAGAGCAGTTAGTACATGCCATAATATAATTAGATGTTGCTATATTGCAACTTAAAATTTAACTTAAAAACGATTAATTGGTAAAGATAGTATTTTTTATGTAAAACAATAAAGGTGGGTTCTAAAAATTAACTGACGGCTGTTTTTGGAACCCACCTAAAGTATATTGAAGTAAAAATAATTTACAACCACCCTTACTTTATACCACACAATCCACAAGATTCTTTTCGTATTTTTAACAAAAATCATAAAATTTATGTAAAAAAGTAAAAAATAAATATTTTATAACTACCTTTGTACTTTAACCTAATATTAAATAATGATGAAAAAATTAGTACTATCCACGTTACTATTACTATTTTTAAGCATCTCTTTAAGTGCCCAAACAGATAGATTTTGGTCGTCATATAAAGGAGAAGCTAGTAAAATAAATGTAAGCAAAGGGGCAGAAAGAGTTTCTTTCCCTAAAAAATTTGATTTATACAACTTAAATCTTACTATCTTAAAACAAGAGCTGCTTTCTAAGAAAGGAGCAATTATTTCTTTGCCTAATTCTAGCGGAAAATTAGAGCAATTTCAACTGTTTGAATCTTCTAACTTTGATGCAGATTTGCAAGCTAAATTTCCTGAAATAAGAGCATATTCTGGTCAGGGAATTACAGATAAGCATGCTACTTTAAAATTAAGTATTTCTCCACAAGGAATACAAACTATGGTTTTTAGAACAGACAAAGAGAATGAATTCATGGAGCCTTACTCTGCCGATGGTTCTGTTTATGCAGTGTTTAGTGCTGCTAGTGAAACACAAAGATTACCTTGGAATTGTTCTACCGATGATAAAAATCTAGCTAATTCTTTGTTGCCACAAGCCCAAAGTACTAGTCGCTCTAGTGTAGGAAAATTATTAACTTTTAGACTAGCAATGTCTTGTACAGGAGAATATGCTGCCTTTCATGGCGGCACAACTTCTTCTGTTTTAGCAGCTGTTAATAATACTATGACAAGAGTAAATGGTGTTTTTGAAAAAGATTTAGCAATACACATGAACCTAGTGAACAATACAAGTGTTTTGTATTTAGACTCTACTAACGATCCTTATGGCAATGATGATACTAACTACAACTCAGAACTTCAATCTGCACTAGATACCAATGTAGGGAGTGCTAATTATGACATAGGGCATCTTGTATCTGCAATTGGAAACAATGGGAATGCTGGTTGTATTGGTTGTGTGTGTGATTCTGCAGATAAAGGAAGCGGCTACACCACAAGTACAAGCCCTATAGGGGATAACTTTGACATAGATTTTGTAGCTCACGAAATGGGTCACCAATATGGAGCAAATCATACCTTTTCTTTTAGCAGTGAGAACAACTCTGTTAATTTTGAAGTAGGCTCAGGATCTACCATTATGGGGTATGCAGGTATTACTTCTTATGATGTGCAACTACACTCAGACGAGCATTTTCACGCAGGGAATATTGCACAAATTCAAACAAATATGACTGGAAAAACCTGCCCTGTAGAAACAACCATCTCTCATAGTGCTCCTTCGGTTAATGCAGGTGCAGATTATACTATTCCGAAAAGTACTCCATTTATCCTTACTGGAACTGCAACAGATGCAGGTGGCGGAACTTTAAGCTATTGCTGGGAACAGTACAATGATGCTGCTGCGGCACAATTACAAACCGCATGCCCTGCTGCTGTTGACAAAACTGCAGGACCAAACTGGATGTCTTATGCTCCAAAAAGCACAGGAGTAAGATACATGCCAAGACTGGAAACAGTTTTAGCAAATAGTCAAACCACACAAGGTGAAGAAATTGCGATAGAAGCGTTAAGCTCTGTGGCACGTACATTAAATTTTAGACTAACTGTAAGAGACAATGTTCTAGGTGGAGGACAAACCAATTTTGACAATTCTGTAATAACTGTTAGTGGTACTGTAGGTCCTTTTGAGGTAACTTCGCAAGCAACTAGTGGACAAAGTTGGACACAAGGAACAACCGAAAATATAGTTTGGACAGTAAATAACACTACCACACTACCAGGATCTGCAAATGTAGATATTTTGCTTTCAACAGATGGAGGATTAACGTTCCCAACAGTATTAGTAGCAAATACACCTAATGACGGTACAGAAAATATTACAGTTCCAAATGTAACATCTACAGATGCTAGAGTTATGGTAAGACCTACAGGTCATATATATTATGATATTAATGCAAAACCAATCTTAATAGGATACACACAAACAAATACTTGTAATAATTATACAATTAATCCAAATGCTGCTATTCCAGACAACACCACTACTTATTTAACACATGGGCTTAATGTAACTACAACCGATGCAATTACTGATGTGAACTTAGCGGTAAATTTAACCCATACATACATAGGAGATATATTAGTTGCCGTATTAAGCCCTGCAGGAACACAAGTAAACGTGTTTTCAAGATCTTGTACAAATAACAATAATATAAATGCAACCTTTGATGATCAAGGAAGTGCAATAGTTTGTGCTACAACAATTACAGGAAATGTAATTCCAGCACAAGCATTATCTACACTAAATGGCGAAAACCCTAACGGGACTTGGACTTTTGGTGTTAATGACAATGCTGCAGCAGATACAGGAACTATCAATTCCTACACTTTAACTGTTTGTAGCACTATTTATGCTCTAGCGAATAAAGAATTTGAGTTTGACAACTTTAGTTTATACCCAAATCCAAATTCTGGTAATTTTACTATTAAATTTAATTCAGAATCGTCAAATGACATCGAAATAAATGTACATGATATACAAGGAAGAGAAGTTTATCAAAAATCTTTTTCTAACACTGGAGCATTTAATCAAAATATCCATTTGAATAAAATTGCAACAGGGGTTTATTTAGTTTCTATAATTGATGGTGCTAAAAAAACCGTAAAACGAATTGTAGTAGAATAAATTTAAAAACTGAACTACTTAATTTAAAAACCGTTTCTATAAAGAGACGGTTTTTTTGTATAGAATAGCTAAAATGTTAATTTGTTTTGTAAATTTACATCATAATTAAATTATAAAATACCATGCTTACCAAAGAAGACATTGCAAAACGGATAGCACAAGAAGTGCAAGATGGCTATTATGTAAATCTAGGGATTGGAATTCCTACACTTGTTGCAAACTATGTGCAAGAAGGCATTCAGGTAGAATTTCAAAGCGAAAATGGGGTGTTAGGAATGGGACCATTCCCAATAGATGGCGAAGAAGATGCTGATTTGATAAATGCAGGAAAACAAACAATAACCACACTACCAGGAGCAAGTTTTTTTGATTCGGCATTCAGCTTTGGCATGATTAGAGGACAACATGTGGATTTAACCATTTTAGGCGCTATGGAAGTTTCTGAAAACGGAGATATTGCTAATTGGAAAATTCCTGGCAAAATGGTAAAGGGAATGGGTGGAGCCATGGATTTAGTAGCTTCTGCTGAAAATATTATCGTAGCAATGATGCATGTAAATAAAGCAGGGGAAAGTAAAATACTAAAAAACTGTACCTTACCACTAACAGGAGTTGGATGTGTAAAAAAAATAGTCACCGAACTAGCAGTTTTGGAAGTAACTAAACAAGGGTTTAAACTTATCGAAAGAGCACCAAATACAACTGTGCAGCAAATTATTGAAGCAACCGAAGCAACCTTAATTATTGAAGGCGATATTCCAGAAATGGTTCTTTAAAAAAATC
>DZCQ01000009.1:4841-66093 GCA_022730285.1 Flavobacterium psychrophilum | reverse complement strand
GAAGCAACCTTAATTATTGAAGGCGATATTCCAGAAATGGTTCTTTAAAAAAATCTATTTTCGCTAAAAAATCAAAATCATAACTTTTTCTTTAAAATGCAATGCCATTTATTGTATCTAAATAAAAAATAGTACATTTGTTTTAATTCTTATTTTCAATGGACAAAAAAACAGAAGAATTTTACGAAAGATTAAAGGTAGAACTAGACAATAGCAATACTTGGCCTGCAGAATACCTGTTCAAATTTATAGTACCAACTCTTAATGAGAATGTCTATCAGGTAGAAAATGCCTTTAATTGTATGGGGGCTGTTATAAAAACCACTCAATCCAAAACAGGAAAATTTACAAGTATTTCTGTAGATGTGACTATGAAAAACGCACAAGAAATAGTAGATAAATACCTAGAAGTAAGCAATATAGAAGGGATAGTTTCCCTATAATTATGAATACAAAATACAGCAAAGAAACGGCAAAGGACACTATACAACATTTGGAGTATAATTCCGACAGAAAACCTTTAATAATTCCAGAATATGGTAGATACTTACATGTATTAATAGACCAAGCTAGCGAAATTAAGGACAGGGAAGAACGAAATAAAGCCGCAAAATACATTATTTCTGTAATGGGAAATTTAAACCCTCATTTACGAGATGTTCCAGATTTTCAACATAAATTATGGGATCAAATTTTTATAATGTCTAACTTTTCGTTAGATGTAGATTCTCCATATCCAATTCCATCTAGGGAGGTATTAAAAATGAGACCAGAACCATTAGAATATCCTCAAAATTTTCCAAAATATCGTTTTTATGGAAACAATATCAAATACATGATAGATGTTGCTAACAAATGGGAAGAAGGCGATTTAAAAAGTGCTTTGGTCAAAGTTATTGCCAACCACATGAAAAAATCTTATTTAAGTTGGAACAAAGATACTGTAACAGACGAAGTAATATTTGAACATTTATTTGAAATATCCGAAGGAAAATTAAACCTAATTTCATCTTCCGAAGAATTATTAAACTCCACAGATTTAATAAGAACTAACAAAAGAATGTCAAATAAGGTACAGAATAACAATTCTAATGGAAAACCAAAAATTATCAAAAACGGAAAACCAAAACCATATATAAAAACCAATCCAAAAACAGTTTAAAAAAGAAAACGTATGGGTACATTTAAAATAGAAGGAGGAATTAAACTAAAAGGCGAAATTACACCACAAGGAGCAAAAAATGAAGCATTACAAATACTTTGTGCTATACTACTAACGCCTGAAAAAGTAACCATTAGCAACATTCCAGATATTATAGATGTAAACAAACTTATCACATTATTAGGAAACCTTGGAGTCAAAATTCAAAAAAACAGCTCGGGCTCTATCACTTTTCAAGCAGATGATGTAAACGTAGGATACCTTGAAACAGAGGCGTTTAAAAAAGAAGGAGGGTCTTTAAGAGGTTCTATCATGATTGTTGGTCCTTTACTAGCACGTTTTGGGAAAGGATATATTCCAAAACCAGGTGGAGACAAAATAGGAAGAAGAAGATTAGACACACACTTTGAAGGGTTTATAAATCTTGGAGCAAAGTTTAGATACAATCGAGAAGACCACTTTTATGGAGTTGAAACCTCCAAAAAATTACAAGGAGCATACATGTTGCTAGATGAAGCGTCTGTAACAGGGACGGCTAATATTGTAATGGCAGCAGTGCTTGCCGAAGGAATAACTACCATATACAATGCCGCATGCGAACCCTATTTGCAACAATTATGCAAAATGCTTAATTCTATGGGGGCAAAAATTGAAGGTGTAGGTTCTAATTTATTAAAAATTGAAGGTGTAGAAAACCTAAGTGGCTGTCAGCATCAAATACTTCCAGATATGATAGAAATAGGTAGTTGGATAGGTTTAGCTGCTATGACAAGAAGCGAAATAACCATAAAAAATGTAAGTTGGGAAAACCTTGGACTTATTCCAAATACCTTTAGAAAATTAGGAATTACTATCGAAAAACAAGGTGATGACATTTATATCCCAGAACATACAAATGGATACCAAATAAAAACAGATATAGACGGATCTATTCTAACCATTGCCGATGCACCTTGGCCAGGATTAACACCAGATTTACTCAGCATCATATTAGTAGTGGCAACACAAGCAAAAGGTGATGTACTAATACATCAAAAAATGTTTGAAAGCAGACTTTTCTTTGTAGATAAATTAATAGATATGGGGGCTAAAATAATGCTTTGCGACCCACATAGAGCTGTGGTTATGGGACATAATTTTGAGTCTCAATTAAAAGCTACTACCATGAGTTCTCCAGATATTAGAGCAGGAATATCATTGTTAATTGCTGCACTATCCGCTAAGGGAACTAGTACTATTCAAAACATTGAGCAAATAGATCGTGGGTATGAAAAAATAGACGAGCGTTTAAGAGCAATTGGGGCAAATATTGTTAGAGCTTAATTTACACTGTATCTATGAATACAATATTGAAAAAAAAAACATACCTCTTCATTGTTTTATTTATAATAATATCCTTTTTTTCCTGTAAAAAAGAAATTGTTATGCAGGAAAAAGAAATTATAAAATCCAAACAAGAAAAAGAATTAGTGTTTAACACCATTAACAAAAATTGGATTTTTACACCTACAACCCTTTCACCTGAATCACAAGAAATAATAAACAATTGGAACGATTGGCGATTGTTTACTACTGAATTATATGAAAAACCAAAAGGAACAATGGGGGCATTTCAGCGAAAAACCAAAGCTTTAGTGCAAAAAGCAGAAACCTTAAACAACGCTATTCCCCTCATAATCAACACAACACAAACCAAAAGTAGGCTAACCACAATTATTACAAAAGTAAAAGCATTGCAAAATTTTATGAATTTAGACCGAATTCCAGAAAAAAGAGTGATTCCATTAATTTCTGATTTAAATATTGAAATAATTTCGTTACAACAACAAATTGAAGAAACCATACAAAGAAGTCATATTCAAAAAGAGGAAGGAGAGCAAGAAATGATTAATAAGCTAAAAACTTCAAAATAAGAAAATAAAACACTTAAAATCAATGAAATATATTTTTTTATAAAAAATAATAATATATTTGTAAAAAATAATCTGATGAAAAAAATATACTTTAATTCAATATTTACATTTTTAACAATAGCAATTAGTTCTTTAAATACAGTAAGTAGCTATGCACAAATAACCTTAAATTCCGATAATGCTTCTAACTATACAACTTGGGATAATGGAAGTAATTTAGGAACAGGATTTACTAATTGGGATTTATGGACACAAAATACAGATGGATCTCATTTTGCAGGGCATTTTTTAGGAGACTCTGCAGGACAAGGCTTTGGCAACATAAACACCGGAACAAAAGCATTTGGAATGTATGGAAATCCGACAAATGCAAATGCTCCACAAGCAAATGCACAACGATTTTTAAATAGCACAGGTTCTACACAAGTTGGTGGACGTTCTTATTTATTGTCCGGACAGTCTTTTAAAATAGATTTGGCTGTTGCTTATAGAAATGGCTTTAAAGGTATTGACTTGCTAGACCAAAACTTTACACAATTATTTAATTTTAATGTTGCAAACAATTTATATACAACCACAACTAATGCTGATTTGGGTTGGGCATACAGCCAAACTTCTATTTTTCAGTTAGAAGTACAACAAACGGACACCAATACCTATACTGTTAAAATAACACGAGGAGTAGATACTTATTTGTCTGGAAATAGAACAGGGCAATTTTCTGGTTTTAAGTTGTATGTAGGAGATGCAACAGATGGAAACAATTTAAACAATCTTTTTTTTAACAATTTACAAGTTCAAAAATGTGCAGTTACCACTACTTGGAATGGTTCTGGTTGGGATAATGGACTACCAAATAGCAACAAAAATGTGGTTTTTTTAGGAAATTACACCTCAACAGCAAATATTGATGCTTGTTCTGTGCTGGTAAATGCTAGTGCAACTGTAACCATTGCAGATAGCCACACTTTTGCAGTAGAAAACAATATAGAAGTGCAAACAGGAGGTAATTTTGTATTTGAAAACAATGCAAGTTTGGTACAAATAAATCCAAGTGGTACAACTATTGGAAATGTTGTTTTTAAAAGAAATTCTAAACCAATGCGATTGTACGACTACACTTATTGGGGTTCTCCTGTAACTGGACAAACGCTAGTAGGATTTTCTCCACTAACCAATAGCTCTAGATTTTACACCTTTAACTCGATTACTACTGTAAATACATGGGAAACAGAAAATAGTGCTAATGCTATGAATGCTGGCAAAGGATATGCAATACGATCTCCAGATGACTTTACAAACACACCAACAATTTTTAGTGGGCAGTTTACCGGCGTTCCTAATAATGGTACAATACCCGTTAGTGTACAAGCACTAGATCCTGGATATTTGAACTATAATTTAATATCCAACCCCTATCCTTCGGCGATAGATGTTATTAGTTTATTTGACAACACTAATTTAGGAACTTTGTATTTTTGGACACATAATTCTGCAATGGTAAATAATCAGTTTTCTACAGATGATTATGCTATTAGAACCAGATCTACTGGAACCGCAGCAGTTTCTGGAGGAGAGGTACCCGGTCTATATATAACATCAGGACAAGGTTTTTTTGCCTCTGCAAGCAGTACAGCTACTATTAATTTTACAAATGCAATGCGTGTTAGCAACAATAACAGTCAATTTTTCAGAAGTTCTTCCAATCCTTTATTTTACTACACACACATTAATATGACAAATAATCAAGGTGCTTTTAAGCAAATTGCGTTAGGATATAGAGAGGGAAATACAAATGATTATGATTTTGGTGATGATGCTTTTGCTTCTACACAAGGGGTAATGAAGTTTTATAGTATTATAAATCCATATACCATAGGTTTTGCTATCAATGCACGAAGTTATCCTTGGACAATTACAGATCAAATTCCGTTAGGGTATTCCACCTCTGCTGCTGGTGATTATAACATTACTATTGATCATTTTGATGCTTTTTTTACAGACAAAAACATATATTTAGAAGACACAGAAACAAATACATTTCATAATTTAAAAAATGGAACTTATCTGTTTACTACTGCTGCAGGAACTTTTAATTCTAGATTTAAAATAAGATACGAAAAACCATTAGCAAAAGAAGATTTCTTGACGAATAAAAATGAAGTAGTAATTTCTAGCAATAATACAACAATTTCTATAATTTCTAATAAAGAAGTTATAAAAAACATTGTGATTTATGATATGTTGGGAAAAATAATTTATGAAAACAACACTGCTAATTCATTAAAGATGGATATTTATGATTTAAAAAAATCAAACCAATTTATCATCATAAAAACAAGATTAGAGACTAATCAAGAAGTTATAAGTAAATATATTTTCTAAAAAATCATTAAAATAAACTTCAAAAACAATTAGTTTCTCTTGATATATTATTCGGTATAAATACCACAAATCATACGATTTGCAGAATAAATATCTTGTTTTAACTGAATGTTTTTGAAATTGTTTTCTTGTAACAACACAATCATTTCTTGACCTAAGTACTGGTTTATTTCAAAATAAAGTTTCCCGTTTTTGGTTAAATTGTTTTTTGCGAATTTTGTGATTTTATCATAAAACAGCAACGCATTATCGTCTGGAACAAATAATGCAAGATGTGGTTCAAAATCCAAGACATTTTTTTTAATTTCTTTTTTTTCTAGATTTCTAACATACGGCGGATTAGAAACAATAATATCAAAGGTCTCTTCTAAATGAGTAGTTGTTAGGATATCCGCATTTACAAAACGTATGCTAACCTTATTCGCAATAGCATTTTTTTTGGCTACTTGCAATGCTTTTTCCGAAATATCTATTGCATAAACACAAGCATTAGGGATGTTTTTAGCTAAAGAAATTGCAATACAACCAGTTCCAGTACCAATATCTAAAATTTTAATATTTTTATTTTCTTGACTATCAATATCTTGCAAAATCCATTCTATCAATTCTTCTGTTTCACTTCTTGGAATTAAAGTATCTGTATTTACAATAAATGAAAGTCCATAAAACTCAGTGTTTCCTAAAATGTATTGAATTGGTTTTTGGTCTTTTAGTTGCAAAATAACAGTATCCCATTTCGACATATCAGTTAATGAAATACAAAAAAAAGGATTCAAAGCTAAATCAATTCTGCGTAAATGATGAAATTCTTCTAAAATAAGATAAAAAAAAGCCTCTATTTCTTCTTTGTCATACAACAAACCGAGTTGTTGCTGCAAGATTTTTTTGTAGTTTCTAACTTCCATCACAAGTTTTTAAGCATCCAAACAGGACAACTATAATGTCCTGTGTCGCCAAGTGGTTTTTCTAGGTATTCAAAACCATGTTTAAGATATAATTTTTGTGCATCTTGCATATAAGGCATCGTTTCAAGATAACAATGTTCAAAACCAAACTCTTTTGCTTTTTCAAGACAAAAAGCAACCATTTTTGAAGCAAATCCAAAACCTCGAGCCTCTGGAAGAAAATACATTTTTTGTAATTCGCATATCTTTTTATCCGAATTTAACAACTGACCAATACCCACACCTCCTACTATTTTATCGTCATTTTCTAGAACAAAATAAATTGCATTTGGCACATTGTAGGTTTCAAATAGTAGAAAAAGATTTGGATCCGCATAAGCTGTTCCCACTTTTGGAGCTCCCATCTCCATTAACACATTTTGTATTAAATTTCCTATTTGTTGGTTATCGGTTTTTTCTATCTTTCTAATAATCATAACTACAAAAATAGTATTTTTGTAGTGTGAATACAAATGAATTTTATATAAATAGATGTTTGCAATTAGCAAAAAACGGACTAGGTACAACCTACCCGAATCCTATGGTTGGTTGTGTTATTGTACATAAAAACAAAATTATTGGTGAAGGCTGGCATCGTAAAGCAGGCGAACCACATGCAGAGGTTCTGGCAATTGCATCGGTAAAAAACAAGTTATTATTACAAAAATCTACTATTTATGTAAGCTTGGAACCTTGTAGTCACTTTGGAAAAACTCCTCCTTGTTGCGATTTAATTATAGCATACAATATACCAAATGTGGTTATTGGAACCATCGATCCGTTTGCAAAAGTTGCAGGCAGAGGGGTTAAAAATTTGAAAAATGCTGGTAAAAATGTAACTGTTGGAGTTTTAGAAAAAGAATGTTTAGAATTAAACAAAAGATTTTTTACTTATCATACAAAAAAACGTCCTTTTATAATTTTAAAATGGGCAAAAACGTTAGATGAATTTATTGCCCCAGAATCTAAAAAGGAGAAGAAACCCATTTGGATTACTAGCAATTATTCCAGACAACTGGTGCATAAATGGAGAAGTGAGGAACAAGCAATTCTGGCAGGCACGAATACCGTAATGGAAGACAATCCGACATTAAATGTTAGAGATTGGACTGGCAATAATCCTGTCAGAATTATTTTAGATAAAAACAATAGAATTTCAAAAAATTTACATATCTTTGATAATAAGCAAAATACAATTATCCTTAATAAGGAATTGCTCTTTTTTTCTGATAATTTAGCTTCAGAAATTGCTAGCTATCTATACGAAAAAGAGATACAATCTGTAATAATTGAAGGTGGAAAACAAACCCTTGAAACCTTTATTCAAGCAAATTTGTGGGACGAAGCAAGAATTTTTACTGGAAATACCCAATTTTTTAACGGAATCAAAGCCCCAAATATTCGTGGAAAAATTGTCCGTCAAGATGTCATAGAAAATAACCAACTACTAATTTATTCTAATTATGATTAATACAATTATTTTCGATTTTGGAGATGTTTTTATCAATTTGGATAAACAAGGAAGTTTAAATGCCTTAAAGAAATTAGGGCTTTCAACTTGGGACAATAATTTAATTTTGGCAAATGAGCAATTTGAAAAAGGGTTAATTTCCGAAAATAATTTTTTGGAAACTTTAAAAAAACAAGTAATTAATGCAAATTCAGAAGATGTAAAAGAAGCTTGGAATGCTGTTTTGCTAGATTTTCCATTATATCGTTTAGAATTTTTAGAACTGTTAGCCAAGAATTATCGCTTGTTTTTACTTAGCAACACAGATTCTATACATATTGATAAATTTGAAAGTTCTGTAGGAAGCGTTTTTGCGAGAGATTTTTATAAATGTTTTGAAAAAGTTTATTTCTCTTTTGAAATGAAGATGAGAAAACCAGACCAGGAAATATTTAATCATCTTATAAACAGGCATGAATTGTCTGTAAAAAGAACTCTTTTTGTAGATGATACCACTCAGAATACTTTGGTTGCAAAAAACTTAGGAATGCAAGTTTGGAATTTGCAAGTAGGGCAAGAAGACGTTGTAGATTTATTTGAAAAAAAAATTATACATAGTTAACACAAAATTATTGGAACAAAAAGATACTTATAAAACTATTAAATCCCCTTTGGGAGAGGTACTGTTTAAAGAAAAAAATAGTAAATTCTTTGGTTATGCATTTCCAATTACCACGGAAGAAGAAGCAAAAAAACACATAGAATTACTCAAAAAAAAACACTTTTCCGCAAGACATTGGTGCTATGCTTATCAGATTGGTATAAACAAAACACAGTATAGAGCGAATGACGATGGCGAACCGAGTAATAGTGCTGGAATGCCTATTTATGGGCAGATTTTATCTTTTGGGCTTACAAATGTATTAGTAGTAGTGGTGCGATATTTTGGAGGAATAAAACTTGGAGTAGGTGGTCTTGTATCGGCCTATAAAACAACTGCTCAATTAACCTTAGAAGCTTCGGATGTTGAAGAAAAAGAAATAACCACAAATTTCTTGCTGCAATTTGACTATAAAAACATGAATAGAGTAATGAGAATTATTAAAGAAAAAAATGTTCAAATTGTTACTCAAAAAATGGAAGAAAATTGTCAAATTGAAATTGCCACATCTCAAAATAAAAGTAACATAGTTTTAGATAGTTTTGACGATTTATTTGAGGTTCAAATTATAAAAAAAGATAAGGAATAAATATATGGACATTTTTTTACTAATTATAGGGTTTTGCTGTGTTGTGGTTGGTATATTTGGAAGTTTTTTGCCAGCAATTCCTGGGGTATTTTTAAGCTGGATTGGATTGTTATTACTTTATTTAACAAAAGGAATAATATTTAATTACTGGATTTTAGGCATTACCCTCTTTTTTACATTACTAATAACTATTTTGGGCTACATTATTCCCGCAAGTGGTACTCGCAAAATGGGAGGAAGCAAATACGGTGTTTGGGGAACAAATATTGGATTAATAGTAGGGTTTTTGTTTATTCCAATTCCTTTCGGCTTTGTTATTGGAGCATTTTTCGGGGCGTTTTTGGGAGAAATAATTTATAATTCTAATAACAAAAAAAGAGCTGTAAAAGCAGCTACTGGCTCGGTGTTAGGTTTCTTAGCATCTTCATTTATTACTTTTATTTATTGCATGATACTTTTTGGAACATTTGTATATGTTGCTTGGCAAAACAGAGCTGTTTTTTTCTAAATGGATTTATTAAAATACCGAAGGGTTTATTAAAACCAAGCAAAGTACTCCAGAAACAATCATGATTTTTAACAAAATATGCAATTGTAAATATTGCGAATGTGTTTCTGACCTCCACAACTTAGATAAAAATAAAAGCAAAACCATAAAACTGACATAAAAATAAATGTCCATATAACCCACATCGTATTTTTCAATTAAAAAATAAACAGGAATAATAGTAAGAATGGTTAATACAGTTATTACTTTTTTAGCCGTTAATTCTCCAAAATAAGCTGGAATTGTATGGTAATTATTTGCTAAATCTCCTTTTAAATTTTCTAAATCTTTAACAATTTCACGAATTAAGATAAGTAAAAACAAAAATAATGCATGAAAAAATATTACAAAATGAAAATTTTTATAATACAATAAAATTCCAAAAAAAGGAAATATAGCCAGCACCGAAGCTGTTAAGTTCCCTACAATAAGATTTTTTTTGAGCTTATGAGAATAAAACCAAATTAAAAAAATAAACACCGAAAAAAAGAGTACTGCTCTTATAGAAATTAAAAAAGCCAACAAAGTGGCGATAATATTTAAAGAAAAATAGACTATTAATGTTGTTTTCTGGCTAATTACTGTGTCTAGTATTAGTTTTTGAGGTCTATTAATTAAATCTTTTTCTAAATCATAAAAGTTGTTTATTATATATCCAGCCGCAATTGTCATAGAGGAAATTAACACTAACAAAAACAAATGCCAGTCTAAAAAAACTTGAAGAGGAGATTTTTCTGGAGCAAGAATAAAAATAGTGGCTAAGTATTGTGCAAGTACCAAGATTGGGATATTATAACCTCGTATTACAGAGAACAAACTCAGTACTTTTAAAAAAACTAATTTTGATTTTTCTGTAAACATTATTTATACAAAATTTACTTTAAAATTATCTTAAACACAAAAAATAGGTGTATTAAAACTGATAAACAACTTCTAATTTATAGTCTTTTAAGGACAATTTTGCTTTTTCTAAATCTTGGGTAAATCCTAAAATGTAGCCACCTCCACCAGAACCACAAAGTTTTAAATAATAATCGTTTGTATCTAATCCATGTTGCCAAATTCCATGAAATTGCTCAGGAATCATTGGTTTAAAATGACTTAAAACCACCTTGGAAAGTTTTTTAGTATTGGAAAACAAAGAACGAACGTCTCCTCCCAAAAAGTTATCGACACACGCATCTGTATATTTTATAAATTGCGATTTCAGCATAGTTCTAAACCCTTCTTCTTTTAACTTTTCCATAAAAATGGTAACCATTGGAGCCGTTTCGCCAACTATTCCAGAATCTAGCAAGAAGACAGCTCCTTTGCCATTTAAACTTTGTGTTGGAATTCCTGTTGCTTCAATATTGTCTTGCGAATTAATTAAAATAGGAATGCTTAAATAACTATTTAATGGGTCTAATCCGGAACTTTTACCATGAAAAAAAGATTCCATTTGAGCGAAAATATATTTGAGTTTAAGTAGTTTTTCTCTGGTTAAATTTTCTAAAACAGTAATTTTATTTACCGAATATTTATCGTAAATAGCAGCAACAAGTGCTCCACTACTCCCTACACCATAACCTTGCGGGATACTGGAATCAAAGTACATTCCTTTGGTTAAATCTGTATGTAGTGCTTCCAAATTAAAATTAATTAAATCTGACTGCTCCAACTGTAGTTTTTCTAGATAATCAGCAAATTTTAGCAAACTATTAGTAGAATTAATTGCTTCGATACTCAAATTACCATCAATTTTTAAAGCCCCATTATAAAAATTATAAGGTATAGACAATCCTTTTGAATCTTTAATAATTCCGTATTCTCCAAAAAGCAAAATCTTTGAATAAAATAAAGGTCCTTTCATATTGTATTGATGGTTATATTTTTACAAAAAAATAAGCACACAAAGGTATTATTTTTTAATACATCTACCTATAGTTTCTTGCCGTTATTTTTAACTAATTTTAATAAAAAGCATTAAAACAGAACTATTTGTAATAACAAAAGCCAAAAAATAGGAATACTTTCAAGCCAAAAGGAATAAAAGAAAGGTTCTTTAATTCGATCAGAAAGATAAATAAAACTCGCAATAATCATTGTAAAAACAAGACTTATTAAAAAGTAATCTTGATTATAATTTAAGACTAAATACAATAACAGCAAAAGATAACCTAAATATTTAGTTTTAGAAATTCCTATTATTACAGGAACAGTATTTATTGTTTTAGAATCTTGTTCTATCTGAAATATTTCTAAAGGAATTAATAGTGTAAGTACCAAAATGAAACGTTCAAATAGAAATCGAACTGTTTCTGCAAAGTTAAGATTTAAAAATTCCATAGGAATATATAATGTAATATAGGTAACGCAAATTGCCACGATAATTATTTTCAAAAACCCTTGTTTTCTTAAAAAAGGATACAATAAAATACACAAGCTTATTTTAAAAATCCCAAATTGAATAACTGTTGGAAGCAAAAAGAAACAAAAAACACTACCCAGAAAAGCAATGATAGTAACACTACTAATAAAAATATGATTGGAAAAAGTAAATTTTTTAGCAACAAATACCTCCAAATATTTTAGAGAATTATAACAAAAAACAGTGCTAAAAAAAACAAAATAATAAATCGAATTGCTTATAGAAACATGTAACTCTATCAAACTAATTTGTAATAAAGAAACAACTGCTAATGACACATGAATACTAGCATTTATATGCAAGTTTAAAAAAAAATTAACACCCTTCATATTGTAAAAATACTAAAAGAAAAAGGAAAAATTTAAAATTCCGTAAAAACATCATTATTTACACTCCTATTAACTTAATATTCCCATATTAATACTATTTTTGTAATCAAATTTACACAAACTAAAATTATAATGAAAACAGATTCTTTTGCATTACGCCACATTGGTCCTCGCGAAAAAAATCTACAACAAATGTTTCAAACTATTGGAGTAAATAGTATAGAACAATTGATGTATGAAACAGTACCAGACAATATTCGTTTAAAAACAGCCCTAGACTTGGAAGCTCCAATGACAGAATATGAATATGCAAATCATATTAAAAAACTAGGTGATAAAAACAAAATGTTCCAAACATACATTGGTTTAGGTTATAATCAAACCATAACACCGCCTGTAATCCAAAGAAATATTTTCGAGAACCCAGGATGGTACACTGCTTACACGCCTTATCAGGCAGAAATTGCTCAGGGAAGATTAGAAGCGATACTTAATTTTCAAACCATGGTTATAGAATTAACCGGAATGGAAATAGCAAATGCTTCCTTGCTAGATGAAGGAACCGCTGCTGCCGAAGCAATGGCTCTACTATTTGACATTCGCAGCAGAGAACAAAAGAAAAATAACATAACTAAGTTTTTTGTTTCCGAAGAACTATTTCCGCAAACCCTATCTGTCCTGCAAACCAGATCTATCCCAATTGGTATAGAATTAGTTATTGGAAATCATGAAGAGTTTAATTTTTCGGAAGATTTTTTTGGTGCTATATTGCAATATCCTGGAAAATATGGACAAGTTTATGATTATTCGACTTTTATAGAAAAAGCAAAACAAAAAGAAATAAAAGTTGCAGTTGCAGCAGATATTTTAAGCTTGGTAAAATTAACTCCTCCAGGCGAAATGGGAGCCGATGTAGTATTTGGAACCACGCAACGCTTTGGAATTCCGTTAGGATATGGAGGTCCTCATGCAGCATATTTTGCCACAAAAGACGAATACAAACGCTCCATGCCTGGCAGAATTATTGGGATAACAGTAGATACTAATGGAAATCGTGCTTTGCGAATGGCATTGCAAACCAGAGAGCAACATATAAAAAGAGACAAAGCTACTTCTAATATCTGCACAGCCCAAGTCCTATTATCCGTTATGGCAGGAATGTATGCCGTGCATCATGGTCCAAAAGGATTGCAATATATTGCTAATAAACTACATACTAGCGCTGTAACACTTGTAAATGCATTACAAAAAATTGGAATACAACAAACAAACACTTCCTTTTTTGATACAATTGTGGTAAAAGAAAATACTACAAAAATAAAACCAATTGCTGAGCAAAATGAGATCAATTTTTATTATATAGATGAAAATACAATTTCTATTTCGCTAAACGAAACTACCAGTATTTCCGATTTAAATAAAATTGTAACTATTTTTGCTTCTGCAAATAATACGCAGGCAGAAATAATTTCAGAATTATCTGCCAGCCAGATAAATCTATCTAATTTAGAAAGAACCTCTACTTTTCTGCAACACGATGTTTTTAATAAATATCATTCAGAAACTGCAATGATGCGTTATATTAAAAACTTAGAGCGTAAAGATTTGTCTTTAAATCATTCCATGATTTCGCTTGGTTCTTGTACTATGAAATTAAACGCTGCCTCAGAAATGCTACCTCTAAGTATGTCACAATGGAACAACATTCACCCATTTGCCCCACTAGAACAAGCACAAGGATACCAAGAAATGCTATCTAAGTTAGAACAGCAATTAAACATAATAACTGGTTTTGCAGGCACAACTTTGCAACCAAATTCAGGAGCACAAGGGGAATATGCTGGATTAATGGTTATTCGGGCTTACCATCAATCTCGTGGCGATTTTCATCGGAACATTGCTTTAATTCCATCGTCGGCACACGGCACTAATCCTGCATCTGCAGCGATGGCAGGAATGCAAGTAGTGGTTACAAAAACATTGGAAAATGGAAATATAGATGTAGAAGATTTGCGTGAAAAAGCATTTTTGCACAAAGATAATTTGTCGTGTTTAATGGTTACTTATCCATCTACACATGGTGTTTTTGAAAGTGCAATTAAAGAAATCACACAAATTATTCACGATAATGGAGGGCAGGTTTATATGGACGGAGCAAATATGAACGCACAAGTTGGATTAACAAATCCCGCAACCATTGGTGCAGATGTTTGCCATTTAAACCTTCATAAAACATTTGCAATTCCACATGGTGGCGGTGGTCCTGGAGTAGGTCCAATTTGTGTTGCCCCACAATTAGTTCCATTTTTACCTAGCAACCCATTAGTTCCAGTTGGAGGAAGCAATGCAATAACTGCAATTTCTTCTGCTCCCTATGGGTCTGCATTGGTTTGCTTAATTTCTTACGGATATATTTGTATGTTGGGTGCAGAAGGATTGAAAAATTCTACCGAATACGCGATTTTAAATGCAAATTATATTAAAGAAAAACTAAAAGGACACTACACTACTTTGTATTCTGGCGAAATGGGACGTGCTGCACACGAAATGATTTTAGAATGTCGTCCATTTAAAGAAAAAGGAATTGAGGTAACGGATATTGCAAAACGATTAATGGATTATGGGTTTCATGCACCAACGGTTTCTTTTCCTGTAGCTGGGACTTTAATGATAGAGCCAACGGAGAGCGAAAATTTAGAAGAATTAGATCGTTTTTGTGATGCTATGATTAGTATTCGTCAAGAAATAGATTTTTGCACAAAAGAAGATTCTAACAATATTCTTAAAAACGCACCTCATACCTTAGCAATGGCTACTACCGATGATTGGGTTTTTCCATACACCAGAGAGCAAGCCGCTTTTCCATTAGATTATATTTTGGAAAATAAATTTTGGCCTACTGTTCGTCGTGTTGATGAGGCTTATGGTGATAGAAACTTGGTTTGTAGCTGTGTTCCTATCGAGGCATATATGTAATAAATATTTTAAAAAACACTAAACAAGAGTCAATTAACCATATTGACTCTTGTTTTTTTACAACTTATTAGATTTCTTTTAAAGGAATAAAAATTAAAAACTTCTAGGATGATAGGTTTGCAAAATTTGAGTTAGATGTTTTCTATCTACATGCATATAAATTTCGGTAGTAGTAATAGATTCATGTCCCAACATTAATTGTATAGAACGTAAATCTGCTCCATTTTCTAGTAAATGTGTGGCAAAAGAATGCCTGAAGGTATGTGGACTTATTGTTTTATGTAAACCAATTTCCGATGCTAGATTCTTAATTATTACAAAAATCATTGCTCGAGTAAGTTGCTTTCCTCTTCTATTTAAAAAAAGTATATCTTCGTGTCCTTTTGCAATATTTAGTGTACTTCGAGCTGCTTTTTTATAAATTTCGATGTATTTTTGGGTTGTAGAACTAATAGGCACAAAACGCTGTTTATTCCCTTTTCCTGTTATTTTTATAAATCCTTCGTCAAAAAATAAATCCGAAATTTTTAAAGTAATTAGTTCTGTTACTCGCAAGCCACAAGCATATAATGTTTCAATAATTGCTCTATTTCTTTCTCCTTCATTAGTAGATAAATCTATAGCTGTAATTAAATTATTTATGTCTTCTAAATGAAGTGTATCTGGGAGTTTTCTGCCTATTTTTGGCGTTTCTATTAAATCTAGGGGATTGTCCAGCCTATCATTTTCAAAAATTAAATAATTAAAAAAACTTTTTAACCCCGAAATAATTCGTGCTTGAGAGCGTGCATTTACGGCACTAGAAAGGCTGTAAACAAACTCATTTAGTGTTTCTTCCTCTATCTCGGTTGGAGAAATTAGGATATTATTTGTAGTTAAATAATGACGTAGTTTTTCTACATCTAACACATAATTAGCAACAGAATTTTTAGACAACGCTCTTTCTATTTCTAAATAAGATTGATAATTTTGTATTGCTTCTTGCCAATTCATAGATGCAAAATACAAAATATGTCCCACTATTTAAGAAAAAAACAAAAAAATACCACTTGAATGTTTCAAATGGTATTTTTATACGCTTTTTTATTACAGTTTATTAAAACTTGTATCCAACAGAAAGAGATAGAACTGAGTTTTTATCTGTGTAGTTATAACCACTAGTAAAATCTTTAGAAACATCTGCTAAACCAATATTATAACGTAGTTGGAACATAATTCCTTGTTTTAACTCGTATCCAGCACCAATATTCATTCCAAAATCTACTGAATTATAATCGTCTTTAACATCTACAGTAGTGTTTCCAACATTTTTAGCAGAAACCAATACTCCAACATTTGGCCCTAATTCAGCACTTAAATGTGGAATTGGGTAAAATTTAACCATTACTGGTAAATCAACGTACAATAAGTTTACTTTTGATGTAGTTCCTAATCCGTAAAAACCTAATCCGTAGTTGTAATCAGTTCCTTTAGAAGATAGTAAAACCTCTGGTTGCACAGAAAATTTATCGTTAATTTTAACTTCTGCCAAACCCCCAACATGAAAACCTATTTTTGAACCATAAGAACCATAATAAGCATCTCCCCCATTTAATGAAGAAATGTTAAGACCACCTTTTACTCCAAATTTAATGTCTTGTGCATTGGTAACTCCAGCTACTAATAGTGTAACTGCTAATACTAATTTTTTCATTTTTCTATTGTTTTTAATAAATTAATTACTGCAAATATATTTGTTTTAATAATATATTATGTTAAAAAAAACAAAAAAATACCATCTACAAGAGAATAAATCCCACAAAATAATAACTTTGAAAACAAAATTAGGCGTTTAAAGTACTTGAAAAATAACTTTAACTTAATTGTTTTTCTTATTTTTACCAAAAAACAAAATCTCATGAAAATAATGATAGTAAATGGCCCCAATCTTAATTTGTTAGGAAAAAGAGAGCCTGAAATATACGGGAATTTGGATTTTGAAAATTATTTTAAGAAACTACAAGACAACAATCCTACAATACAATTATCTCATTTTCAGAGCAATGTAGAAGGCGAATTAATTAATAAACTACAAGAAGTAGGCTTTACTTATAACGGCATTATTCTAAATGCAGGAGCTTACACTCATACTTCTGTTGCAATTGGCGATTGTATTAAAGCAATTACAACTCCTGTAATTGAAGTACATATTTCCAACACATTTTCAAGAGAAAATTTTCGTCATCAGTCGTACATTTCCCCAAATGTGAAAGGAGTAATTATAGGATTTGGTTTAGAAAGCTATACTTTAGCACTTTCTGCTTTTATACAATAATTTATCAAAAAAAAACATTGAAAAAATATTTTATCCCTTTAGCATTTTTTATCTTAACCAATACGTTTTCGCAAATTATTGGAATAGTTACCGATGTACAAAAAAATACGCTACCATCTACCAATGTTTTTGTAGAAAACACTTACAATAACACTACAACTAACGAGAAAGGAAAGTACGAATTAAACCTAAAAAAACCTGGAAATTACACTATTGTTTTTCAGATGCTTGGATTTAAAACACAACGGGTTTCTGTGGAAATAAAAAACTTCCCTTTTGAACTTAATACGGTATTAATAGAAGAAAATTATACACTTGCGGAGGTAGTAATTTCTAATAAAGAAGACCCAGCAAATCAAATAATTAGAAACGCTATTGCCGCAAGAAAGGAAAATTCTTTTAAGCATACTAAATACACCGCCGATTTTTATTCTAAGGGATTATTTAGAATTAAAGATGCTCCAAAAAAGATTTTAGGACAAGATTTGGGAGATTTTGAAGGTGCATTAGACTCTACTAGAACAGGTATTTTGTACTTATCGGAAACGGTTTCAAAATTACAATTTCAAAAGCCCGATAAAATGAAAGAAACCATTATTGCATCTAAGGTAAGTGGCAAAGACAATGGTTTTAGTTTTAATAATGCTGCCGATGTAGATTTTGATTTTTATGAAAACAACTTGCCTTTCCAGATAAACGTTATTTCGCCAATAAGCGACAATGCTTTCTCTTATTATAAATTTAAAATGGAAGGCTCTTTCTTTACAAATGACAAGCAACAAATTAATAAAATTAAAGTAATTCCACGTCGAGATGTAGAACCCGTAGTAGAAGGATACATTTATATTGTAGAAGATTCTTGGGCAATTTATGCCGTAGATGTAACGCTAAAAGGCTACAGAATGCAAACTCCTATGATAGATTATTTAAAATTATCGCAAAATTACAGTTATAATCCAACCGATAAAAATTGGACTAAAAGTAGCCAAAGCATGGATTTTATGGCAGGCATGATGGGGGTAAACGTTTCGGGAAAATTTACCTATGTGTATAGCAACTATGAATTTGAACCTATTTTTGATAAAAAAACATTTACTCGCGAAATATTAAGTTTTAAAGACGGTGCTAACAAAAAAGACGAGACCTTCTGGAACACCATTCGTCCGATTCCATTAACCATAGAAGAAAGTTCCGATTATGTAAAAAAAGATAGTATTCAAACACTTAGAAAATCTAAAAAATATTTAGATTCTATAGATGTAAAATCAAATAAATTTAGTTTTATTCAGATACTAACAGGTCACAGACATAAAAATTCTTATCAAGGCTATGAATACGGGAATAACGGGTTTTTACAAAATTTAGAGTTTAATACAGTGCAAGGCTATGTTTTGCAAACCGATTTTTTTTATAAAAAACAAAACAAAGATACTAGAACTTTTACTAATATAAATGTGAATTTAAACTACGGATTAAGTGAGAAAAAGAGTAGAGCAAATGCGAATTTTACAAAAAAATTAAACAATCAAACACATGCGTTTTTAGATTTTTCGGGCGGTAGCAAAGCTGCGCAAATTAACCAAGAAAATCCTATCTCCCCGTTAATAAACTCTGTAAGCACCTTATTTTTTAAAGATAATTATTTGAAGTTGTTTGAAAAAAATTGGTTAAAAATAGGTTACAGCCAAGAGGTATTTAATGGTCTTTATGTAACTACAAAACTAGAATATTCGGAAAGAAAACCACTATGGAACACAACCAGCCAATCTTATACAAAAACAAGCGATATATACACTTCAAACAATCCACTGCTACCATATAATTACAGTAGCACAGTTATAAATAAAAGCAATTTAGTAAAAGCAACTATATCTGGAAAAATTAATTTTAAACAAGAATATTGGAGCAGACCAGATGGCAAATTTAACCTTCCTGACAATAAATTCCCTGTTGTTTATGTAACTTTTGAAAAAGGAATGTTAGGAAATTTGAATAGATACAATTATGAATTTATAGATGTCAAAGTAACCAAAGATTTCTCCTTAGGAAACAAAGGAAATTTAGGTGTGAATATAGAATCAGGCAAGTTTTTTAACGCCAAAAACATCTCTTTTGTAGATTATAAACACTTTTTAGGGAATCAAACACATATTGGAAAAACAGATAATTATTTAAACAATTATAATCTATTGCCTTATTATTCTCATAGCACAAACAATGCTTTTTTAGAACTTCATGCCGAGTATGACGATAAAGGATTTTTAATAAACAAAATTCCGTTACTAAATTTATTAAAAACAAATTTAATTATGGGATACCACAATTTATCTATTCCAGAGGCAAAACCATACCACGAATTTTCTGTTGGGCTAGATAATTTAGGATTTGGTAAATTTAAAGTATTTAGACTTGATTATGTTCGTTCTTATCAAAATGGTTTTCAAACAGATGGCGTAATATTTGGACTTAAAATATTAAATATAGTAGATTAATTGTAATCGAAAGATAACAAAGACTTGTTTAAAAAGCATTATTCATATCGCAAAGCTTCAATTGGGTCTAATTTTGCAGCCTTAATTGCTGGATAAGAGCCAGAAGCAATAGCAACTATAAAACTAACTACAAATGCTGCAAAAATTGCCAACCACGGAATTACAAACTCAAAATCTATTAAAGTAGCAATAGTAAACCCTATAGTTATACCAAAAACAATTCCTATAATTCCTCCCATCTGACCAATAACAAGGGTTTCTATAAAAAATTGCCAAGCAATAGTACTTTTTGTTGCTCCCAACGCTTTCCGAACACCAATCTCTCGAGTTCTTTCGGTTACAGAAACTAACATTATATTCATTAAAGCAATAGAGGAACCAAAAATGGTAATAATTCCTATTACCCAGGCAGAAATTCCTAGATATTCTGTAATTCCAAGTATTTTATTAATTAAATCGTCACTTCTCGAAACACTAAAATTTACATCTTTAATAGGGCTTAATTTTCTAATTTTTCGCATAGTAATTGTTGCCTCATCAACTGCTTGATCTAGGAACAAACTATTTTCTACCATGACACTTAAAGTATAATTAATATCAGGAGCTGTAAATAATGTTCGTGCTACTTGAATAGGAATTAGAACCCGAAGATCTTGATTGTTCCCAAAAGTAGAACCTTCTTCTTTTAAAATGCCAATTACTTTGAATTTAGCTCCTCTTATTGAAATAATTTTTCCAATTGGGTTACTATTTTTCAATAATTGCTTGTTAAAATCGGAACCTAAAATACAAGAAGTAGTATTATTTCTAATATCAAAAGAAGTAAAATTACGCCCTTTTGCGACTTTCAAACCAGAATTAGGCAAATAAGAGGCATCTACACCCAAAACAGAAACTTCTGGATCGGTTTTTTTAGATTCAAATTTCACCTCAGCGGCTGTTGTTGCTACAAATGAAATACTAGTTTGTGATGCTGCAAAATGGTATTCGTCTTTAAACTTTTTAACCTCTGGATAAGAAATAATTGGATTGATTATTTCTCTCTGCCCTGCACGATGTTTTTTAATTTCGGTTGCATATTGATTAATAGTAAAAGTATTAGAACCCATAGAGGCAAAATTAGTAGAAATAGTGTTGTCTAATGCAGACACTACCGTCAAAATTCCTACAAGAGCTGTAATTCCAATAGCGATTATTAAAACTGTGAGTACTGTTCTGGTTAGCTGGGTACGAATAGAGCCAGCAGCAATTTTAATATTTTCTTTAAATAAGGATATCATACATTACATTTGACGTAAAATTACATTTTTGTTACAAGTTTTAGCTGTTTTTTTTTATAAATAGCCTTAAATGTAAGATATTTGTAGCAATAATTGTTTATTTTCTAAAATAGAATTTTGAAATATTTTAGGTAACAAAAAACAATTAGTAACTTTAAATTATAATTTTTTCATGGTTTCAAAACCTTCTATACCAAAAGGAACAAGAGATTTTTCACCCTTAGAGGTAGCTAAACGACAGTATATTATTCAGATTATAAAAAATAATTTTCAAAACTTTGGATTTCAGCCCATAGAAACTCCTTCGTTTGAAAATTCAGAAACCCTAATGGGAAAATATGGTGAAGAGGGCGATAGATTAATATTTAAAATATTAAATTCTGGCGATTATCTATCTAAAGCAAATCCAGAAGCACTTTTGCAAAAAGAAAGTGCTAAATTAACCAGTAGTATTTCCGAAAAAGCACTTCGGTATGACTTAACTGTTCCTTTTGCTAGATATGTAGTACAGCACCAAAGTGAAATTGAGTTTCCGTTTAAAAGATACCAAATTCAACCTGTTTGGAGAGCAGACAGACCTCAAAAAGGACGATTTAGAGAGTTTTTTCAATGCGATGCAGATGTGGTCGGCTCTCGTTCGCTTTGGCAAGAAGTGGAATTTATCCAACTATATGATGCTGTTTTTAACAATTTAGGTTTACATGGTGCTGTCATTAAAATAAATAATCGGAAAATATTATCTGGAATAGCCGAAGTGATTGGAGCATCAGATAAATTAATAGATTTTACAGTAGCATTAGATAAATTAGATAAAATAGGCGAAGATGGTGTAAAGAAAGAAATGATAGAAAAAGGGATTTCTGAAAAAGCATTGCTTAAAATACAACCTCTTTTTAACTTTACTGGAACGATAACTGAAAAAATAGAACAATTGTCGCAACTACTATCCGAATCTGAAGTTGGAAAAAAGGGAATTGAGGAGCTATCTTTTATTTGTAACAAAATTCAAGAACTACAACTAACTGCTTCTGAATTAGACCTTGATGTAACTCTGGCACGAGGACTCAACTACTACACAGGTGCAATTTTTGAAGTATCGGCTCCCAAAAAAGTTTCTATGGGATCCATCGGTGGTGGTGGCAGATATGATGATTTAACAGGGATTTTTGGATTAAAAGACATGAGTGGTGTAGGAATTTCTTTTGGCTTAGACAGAATTTATTTGGTACTAGAAGAACTAAATTTATTTCCAAATACGGTAACCGACACTGCAAAAGTATTATTCTTAAATAAAGGTCTTGCTGAAATGGACTATGCTATAAACGCTATAACAAAAATAAGAAAGCTAAACATAAATGCAGAGTTATATCCTGATAACTTAAAGATAGCAAAACAGTTTCAATATGCCGACAAAAAAAGCATTCCGTTTGTGGTAATTATTGGAGAACAAGAAATAGAGAGTAATAAATATAGTCTTAAAAATTTAGAGAGTGGAGAGCAAAAACTGCTTAATTTAGAAGAACTTATAAATTATTTAAATGAAAAATAAAAATCGAATTAGTCTGTTTTAGCATTTTTTGTGTTTTTCCTACTTATGGGTTGTAAATCTGCTATTAATCAGGTAAAAAACAACAAACAAGAAGGCAAATGGATTATTACAGACACACTCGATTATCCATATACCACAATAGGAAGATACAAAAAAGGAATGCCTGTAGGAACTTGGAAATATATTTACAACAACAAGATAGATAGAAAAGAAAGATACAAGAAAAAAAAATGCATTACTACATTCTATTATTCTAACGGGAAAAAATTACGGAAAGGAATTACAAAATTAGATTATATAGACAACAAAGCACATTGGTATTATTCTGGAAAGTGGCAATATTTTAACGTTGATGGAACATTGCAACGCATAAACTATTTTGAAAACGGAAAAATTAAAGATAGCATTCTCTTTTAATCAGAAAAAATCATTTATTAAAAAAGGCTTTCAACCAATCATACCTCTTTTAAATGTTTTAAAAGAGGTATGAGAATTGAAATAAAGCAACTTTGTAATTTTCATTAAGTCAGCTTTAATAAACCAATGTTTTTAGCTTCATTAATTCTGTAATTTTTAGAATATCAGATAGAACAGATCTTGCTGTGACCTCTTTTCCAGCACCAGCACCTTGAATTACCATTGGGTTATTTGCATAAGAGTCGCTGTATATCTCTATTAAATTGTCGGTGCCTTTTAATTGCCCTAACGAAGAGTTTATTGGAACAGATTCTAGCTTAGCCGAATACTTTTTAGATAATAAATCTATCTCCCCAACGTATCTTAAAACATGATTTTTTTCTTGCGAAATTTTTGCAATTTGATATGGTTTATTAAATAAGCTTTTATTAACCGCATAATCATGTATGGCATTTGTTTCGTTTAGTTCTGGAAGCAAAAGTGTTGTAATTTTTATGTCCGAAAATTCTAAGTTTGCATGTAACTCTCTTGCAAGAATCAGCATTTTTCTTGCAACATCATTTCCTGACAAATCTTGTCTAGAATCTGGTTCAGTATAGCCCGTTTTTTCTGCTTTTTCCAAAATATCCGAAAAAGAAAAATCTTGTGTTCCAAAAGTGTTAAATATATAGCTTAAAGAACCAGAAAAAACACCTCTTATTTTGGTAATTCTCTCATTAGAGTAGTGCATTTCTTTAATGGTTTTTATAATCGGAAGCCCCGCTCCAACCGTTGACTCGTACAAGTATGTTTTGTCGTATCTCCTTAAATTTTCTCTAATATCTTGGTAAAATGCCTGCGATAATGTATTAGGAATTTTATTTGCAGAAACAATATCAAATCCTTGTTGTATAAAATGTAAATAAAAATTAGTGATTGATTTGCTTGCCGTTACATCTATCAAAATAGTATTTTCAAGATTATTTTCTTGAAAATATTTTGTGATGTCCAAAGCTTTATAAGGTATAGCATTTTTTTCAAAATTATCCTTCCAAGAATCGCTTAACTCTTTTTGTCCGAACCATGCGTGTGTAGAATTTGCAATAATAGGAAATTGCAGGTTTATTTTTTGGTTTGCTTCAAAAAAATCTTGACTTTCAATTACTTGATTTATAAGTGTACTCCCTATATTTCCAATGCCAAGCAGTATAAGATTTATGCGATGATTATACATAGTTTTTTGTGTTTTTATTTATAAGTAATGGATAAAGTATGGTGTTTAATTGTTCTAATTCTATCAAAAAAGCATCGTGTCCATGTATGGATTTTATTTCATGATAAAAAACATTGGACTTCACTTTTTGCAATTCTGTGGCAGTATCTATATTCTCTGTTGGCAGAAAAAACAAATCGGTATTTATTCCTACAATATGAATATTTGTAGTACTCAAAGCTAATTTTCCTTTTAATTCCTCTATATTGTTCGCAATTTTGGTGGTTTTTAACAAATGATTCATTAATTTATAGGAAGCAAGCTGAAATCTATTTTTTAATTTCTCACCATGATTTAGTAACCAGTTTTCTACTTCAAAAAAATTGTTTTTGTTTTTAATTTGCTTAAATTTAGATTCTAAAGATGCAGGAGTTCTGTATAAAAGCATTGCATGTAACCTCGCATCAAAAACCGGATTGCTAGAATTGGATAAAATAGTATCTTGAATCAATACATTTGAAATCACCCAATTAGTTGCTTTCCAGTTAGTTGCAATTGGTATTAAATTGTCAATTTTTTGTGGGTAAAGTGCTAACATTTCCCACGCTATTGCACCTCCAAGACTTCCTCCAATAACAGCAAATAACTCTTTTGCACCTATTTCGAACAATACACTCCAGAATATAGATGCGATATCTTTTGTACAATAATCTTTGTAATTGTAAATTAAATTAGCTGAATTTCCGTCAAATCCATTTCCAGGAATATTAATAGAAATAACGGTATAGCTGTTAGTATCTATAGGTTTATTTGTTCCAATTAATCCGTTCCACCAACCATTTTCTCCTGTAATAGTAGAATTTCCAGTAAGTGCGTGGTTTACTAAAATTATTGGAGCCATACCTAAGGCTAATCCATATACCTGATAGCTAATTGCTATGTTTGGAATAACTACTCCTGAGTTTAGTGCGAATTGAGATAAAGTAATTTCTTGTAATTTGCTCATAACGATTAGTTTTTTAAAATATACTTTAAAAAGTCTGCTTTAGATCTGCTTTCAAATCTTCAATATTTTCTAGTCCCACAGACAATCTAATCAAGTCTTGTGTAACTCCTGTTGCTATTTGTTCTGCATCAGATAATTGCTGGTGTGTGGTACTAGCAGGATGAATTATTAATGATTTGGTGTCTCCTATATTTGCTACTAAAGAAAACAATTTTGTAGAATCCGCTGTTTTTTTAGCTGCAGCAAAACCCCCTTTTAATCCAAATGTGACAATACCACTTTGCCCTTTTGGCAAATATTCTTTTGCAAAAGATGCCCATTTACTTGAATTTAATCCAGGATAATTTACCCATGCAACCTCCTTTTGTTCTTCTAACCATTGTGCTAGTTGTAAGGCATTTTCGCTATGTTTTCTGATTCTTAGTTCTAAGGTTTCTAACCCTTGTATAGTTTGAAAAGCGTTAAATGGACTAAGAGCAGCTCCAAAATCCCGTAAGCCTTCCAATCGTACCTTTGCAATAAAAGCCGAATTTTTTAAAGCTTCATGGTATATTAATCCTTTATATCCTGGCGAAGGTTGTGTGAATTCATCAAAATTCCCACTACTCCAATCAAAATTTCCAGAATCTATAATCACACCACCAAGAGAAGTTCCATTTCCTGTAATATATTTTGTTAAAGAATGTATAACAATGCTTGCTCCATACTCTATAGGGTTTAGTAAATATGGGGTTGCAATAGTATTATCTACAATAAATGGAACTTTGAAACTTTTCGCAATAACAGCAATAGCTTTTAAGTCTAAAACATCTAGTTTTGGGTTCCCTAAACTCTCTGCAAAAAATACCTTCGTGTTTTTAGTAACCGCTTTACTAAAGTTCTCAGGATTCGAAGAGTCTACAAATGTCGTGGTAATACCAAGTCGTGGTAAGGTTACATTCAGCAGATTATAAGTACCTCCGTACAAACTATTAGAAGCTACAATATGATCTCCTGCTTTTAATAAAACCAGCAATGCAGTGGCAATTGCAGCAGTTCCTGATGCGGTTACTACTGCTCCAATTCCTCCTTCAAGAGTAGCAAGTCTTTGTTCCAAAACATCATTTGTAGGGTTGTTTAGTCTAGTATAAATATATCCTGACTCCGTAAGGTTAAACAGTTTCGCTGCATGATCTGAATTTTCAAACACATAAGAGGAAGTTTGATAAATAGGTACTGCTCTGGTGGTTCCATTTTTAGATACCTCATGTCCAGAGTGTAATGCATTTGTTGCAAATTTTTTTGTATTCATTTTATTTAGATTAAATTATTTAGATTAAAAATTTTAATTGTTTACATAAAAAAAGCCCTTTTGGTTTGCTATCCAAAAGGGCTTTATAGTTTTTTTAAATGAACACTAAACCAGCAACCTTATGAAATAGCACAATGCTATGCACATGCACATACCACAACACATTATCATAGAGCTAAAAGTTACATTCATTTTTATTATTTTATTTTAAGTTATAAAAAAAGCCTTTGTATTAACAAAGGCTTTTTTAAAATTGTATATATTTAAATTTACACAATAGACAGCCCTGTAGAATTTTTCCACATCATACAGCATATCATATAAATAGATAAAAACATTATTTTAATTATTTTGTTCTGCAAATTTCTAAACTTTTTTTGGAATAAAAAAATTAATGTTGAAAATTTAACGTTTTTTATTTTTTGATAAAAAGTGTTAAAAGTATCACTATAATTAAAATTGATTTTATATCTTTGCAATCTATAATTTTGAGGAAAAATTTGAACTGATTGCAACCTCTTTAAAAAAATGCTAAACCAGAAGCACTTCTCTTTTAGCCTTTTTAGCAGTCACTTTTAAATTTTTCCAATAAAACTAAAAATTTAAAAAAAATAAAAAATGGCTTATCTATTTACCTCAGAATCTGTTAGCGAAGGGCATCCTGATAAAATTGCAGACCAAATTAGCGACGCATTAATTGATAACTTCTTAGCTTTTGATGAAAATTCTAAAGTTGCCTGTGAGACACTAGTTACAACAGGGCAGGTAATACTTGCTGGCGAAGTAAAATCTAACACTTATCTTGATGTACAGCAAATTGCAAGAGATGTGATTAAAAAAATTGGATACACCAAGAGCGAATATATGTTTGAAGCAAATTCGTGTGGCATACTTTCCGCAATTCATGAGCAATCTGCAGATATAAATCAAGGTGTGGACAAAGTAAACAAAGAAGATCAAGGAGCTGGCGACCAAGGAATGATGTTTGGTTATGCAACTAATGAAACGGAGAATTATATGCCCTTAGCTCTGGATATTGCTCACGCTTTATTAATTGAATTAGCGAATTTAAGAAGAGAAAATAAGGAAATAAAATATCTTCGTCCAGATGCAAAATCGCAAGTTACCCTAGAATATTCTGACGATAACAAGCCGCAACGAATTGATGCTATTGTAATTTCTACACAACATGACGATTTTGCATCTGAAGCAGAAATGTTGTCAAAAATAAAGAGTGATTTAGTTTCTATTTTAATTCCAAGAATAAAAGCTAAATACCCACAATATACTCACTTTTTCAATGACCAAATTACCTATCATATTAACCCCACAGGAAAGTTTGTAATAGGTGGACCTCATGGAGATACTGGATTAACTGGCAGAAAAATAATTGTAGATACTTACGGTGGCAAAGGTGCGCATGGTGGCGGTGCATTTTCCGGAAAAGATCCAAGCAAAGTAGATAGAAGTGCTGCTTATGCAACGCGTCATATTGCCAAAAATTTGGTTGCTGCTGGATTATGTGACGAGGTTTTAGTGCAAGTTTCTTATGCTATTGGAGTTGCAAAACCTACTTCTATAAACGTGAATACTTATGGAACATCTAAGGCAAATAAGACCGATGGAGAGATAAGCAAAATTGTAGAATCTATATTTGACATGCGTCCCTATTTTATAGAACAACGTTTAAAATTAAGAAATCCTATTTACAGCGAAACTGCTGCTTATGGACACATGGGTAGAAAGTCAGAAACAATTACTAAGACTTTTTCAGCTCCTGGTGGACTGACAAAAACTGTTGAAGTAGAGCTATTTACTTGGGAGAAATTAGATTTTATAAATCAAGTACAAGAGGCTTTTAGCTTATAGTAACTATGATGTAATGGTTAAAAAAATCTTTTTTACACACAAAAAAAAGCTAGAAATATTTTGTAAGCATAAAAAAAAAGTTAAAAGTATAGCAACTTACATTTAGTAATATAAATCTTTATGTATCTTTGCATTATTAATATAATAGAAATTATCTAAAACAAATAAAATGGCACAAGAAATAACAGATGCAACTTTTGAAGAAGTAGTATTAAAATCAGACAAACCAGTATTAGTAGATTTTTGGGCTGCATGGTGCGGACCATGTAGAATGGTAGGTCCAGTTATCGAAGAAATCTCAACAGAATACAACGGAAAAGCGATAGTTGGGAAAGTAGATGTAGATGCTAATCAAGAATTTGCTGCAAAATACGGAGTAAGAAATATTCCAACAGTTTTAGTTTTTCAAAATGGAGAAGTGGTAGGTCGCCAAGTAGGAGTTGCTCCTAAAAAGACTTACACAGATGCAATTGACGCATTACTATAATTTTGTAGATTGATTTTATAAAAAAAAGAGGTTGTTCTTAATTCAGACAGCCTCTTTTTTATTCTTTTAGTTGTTACTTTTCTTTTCAATTTTAATATTTACAGTCTTATCTCACAAATATTTGATATGTTTTAAACACTACAACCAAAGAGACAAACAACCCTTTTCTTTTTTTAATTTACACTTAAATTTCAATTCTAATTAAAAAAATCATCTAAAAATAACTTTCAAACGGTTTTTTGATTTTATATTAAATGAATCAAATATTTATTTCTTATTAGAAAATTCAATATTTCGTTCTATTTGGTGTTCTGGTCTGCTCCACTTTGGCTTTTCACCCATAGATTCATATTGAGAATCTTTTGCCTCAACAGTTACTGGTTGCATTATTTTAATAAAAGGCTTTTGAGGATTTAAACCTAACTTTTCAAACATTTTTATATCTTCGTTTACATCTGGGTTTGGAGTGGTTAATAATTTATCTCCTGCAAAAATAGAATTTGCTCCTGCGAAAAAACACATTGCTTGCCCTTCCCTACTCATGTTCATTCGTCCTGCAGAAAGTCTAACTTGTGTTTCTGGCATTACTATTCTAGTAGTAGCAATCATCCGAATCATTTCCCAAATTTCAACAGGAGTTTCTTCTTCCATCGGGGTTCCTTCAACAGGAACTAAAGCATTAATTGGAACAGACTCTGGTTGCGGATTTAGTGTAGATAATGCTACTAACATTCCAGCTCTATCTAGTATAGATTCTCCCATACCTATAATTCCTCCGCTACAAACAGTAACATTTGTTTTTCTAACATTTTCTATGGTTTGAAGTCTGTCTTGAAAGTCTCTAGTAGAAATTACATCTTTATAATATTCCTCAGAGGTATCTAAATTATGATTGTAAGCATATAATCCAGCTTCAGCAAGTCTTTTTGCTTGGTTTTCGGTTATCATTCCTAATGTACAACAAACTTCCATATCTAGCTTGTTAATAGTTCTAACCATTTCTAAAACCTGATCAAATTCTGGACCATCTTTTACATTTCTCCAAGCAGCTCCCATGCAAACTCTAGAAGAACCAGACTCTTTTGCACGTAAAGCTTGGGCTTTTACTTGTTGCACACTCATCAAGTCGTTTGTTTCTATATCTGTATGGTAACGAGCCGCTTGCGGACAATAACCACAATCTTCTGGACAACCTCCTGTTTTGATAGAAAGCAATGTGGAAACTTGTACTACATTAGGGTCATGAAATTTTCTATGTATAGTTGCTGCTTCATACATCAAATCCATTAGTGGTTTGTTGTAAATTGCAATAATCTCGCTTGTGCTCCAGTTATTTCTTGTAATGCTCATATATAATAGTTGTAAATAATTCTCAAAAATACTAATTTTTAGTGGTAATTAATGGTAATATATCTTTATTGTTACAAACAAAAAAATATTTTATATTGTATTAAAATAGGCTTTACAAACAGCTTCGTCTTGGAAAAGTTGTGCTTTTAAATCTTCTAAATTATCAAATTTTTTCTCCTCTCTAATAAATTGGTAACAAAAAACAGTAATATCTAGGCTGTATAAATCTTCCGAAAGGCTAAAAAAATGGATTTCTATGCTACTTGAATCATGATTATTGCTTACTGTCGGATTATTTCCAATATTCATCATGCCGTCATGTAATTTATTGTCCCAAAAACCTCTTACAATATACACTCCATTTTTTGGCAACAACTTTAAATTGTTATTCATTTCAATGTTTGCAGTTGGAAAATTAATTGTTCTTCCCAATTGTTTCCCCATCACAACTTTTCCTGTAAAATTATAAGTGTATCCTAAATATTTATTGGCTAAAGCAATATTTCCAGTGCTAATTGCATTTCTTATTTTAGTGGAACTTATCGAAATTTCATTTATTTCTTGAGCAGAGATTTGCGTGACATTAAAATGATATTTTTCTCCAAACTGAATTAAATCATCAATATTAGACATTCTATTTTTTCCAAATCGATGGTCATAACCAATAATGATTTTTTTTACATGAATTTTCTTTACTAAAATTTTTTTTACAAAGTCTTCTCCACTTAAACTTGCAAATTCCATATTAAATGGAAGTATTATCAAATTATCAATTCCTGTTTTTTCTAACAAAAATATTTTTTCTTGATTAGAATTTAATAAAAAAATATTTTGTTTGTCCTGCAAAATATTTCTAGGATGTTGCAAAAAGGTAAGAACTACACTTTCTAATTTTTCGTTTTTTGCAACCGTTACTAATTGATTAATAATTTTTTGATGCCCTAAATGCACTCCATCAAAACTACCAATAGTAACTACTGTTCCTTTTTGGGAATTAAAATCTGAAAGTGAATAAAATACCTGCAACTTATATTTGTTTAGAAAAACAAATATATAATTAAGATTTTAAATTAACCAAACTTATTGCAAATGTCTTTATATATTTCATCTTTATAAGTACCTTTGTAAAGAAAGTTTTATAAAATGATAGAATTAGTAAAGTATTTCTCATCCAATTTTAAATTAGGAATTCTCGGCGGCGGACAATTAGGCAAAATGCTATTGACCGAAACTAGAAAATTCGACATTCAAACCTATGTAATTGATCCAAGCAAAGAAGCACCTTGTCAATTTGGAGCAACCGAATTTTTTATTGGTGATTTGATGGAATTTAATGCCATTTATGAATTCGGAAAAAAAGTAAATCTTCTAACAATCGAAATTGAAAATGTAAACCTCGATGCTTTAGACAAATTAGAAGCCGAGGGCTTACCTATATTTCCATCACCAAAAACCTTGCGATTAATTCAAAATAAAGGTCGTCAAAAAGATTTTTATGTTGAAAATAACATTCCAACATCACCGCATCAACGATTTGTAGATTTGAATGATTTGAGAAAATCGTTAGAAAAAGACGAATTAGAATTCCCTTTTGTATGGAAATGTGCACAATTTGGGTATGATGGAAATGGCGTAAAAATAGTTCGTTCTACAATAGATTTAGTAAATTTACCCAAAGTAGAATGTATTACAGAACAAATGGTTCCGTTTAAAAATGAGTTGGCAGTAATTGTTGCTCGTTCGGTTTCTGGAGAAGTAAAAACCTATCCTGTGGTAGAAATGGAATTTCATCCCGAAGCCAATCAAGTAGAATATGTGATTTGTCCTGCTCGAATTGACGAAAAAGCAGCTCAAAAAGCAACTGAAATTGCATTAAAGGTTTCAAATGTATTCAATCATGTTGGATTATTAGCGGTAGAACTATTTCAAACTGAAGACGATGAAATTTTAGTAAACGAAGTCGCACCAAGACCACACAATTCGGGACATTATTCAATTGAAGCGAGTTATACATCGCAATTTGAAAATCATTTACGTGCCATTTTAAACTTACCTTTAGGAAATACCGATAGCAAAGTTGCTGGAATTATGGTAAATTTGGTTGGGGAAGAAGGCTTCTCGGGTCAAGTGGTTTACGAAAACATCGAAAAAATAATGGCAATTGACGGAGTTACACCACATATTTACGGCAAAAGAGAAACAAGACCATTTAGAAAAATGGGACACGTTACGATTGTGAATGAGAATATGATGGAAGCTAGGAAGATTGCTGAAGAAGTTAAGAATTCAATTAGAGTAATTAGTGAAATGAAATAAACACAAATTAGCACAAATTAAATCTGTGTTAATTTGTGAAATCTGTGTTCAAAAAATAAAACAATGAGCAAAGTAGCCATCATAATGGGGAGCATTTCGGATATGCCTGTAATGCAAGAAGCCATCGACATCTTAAAAGGATTTGACATTGAAACCGAAGTCGATATTGTTTCGGCACATAGAACTCCCGAAAAACTATTTGATTTTAGTAAAAATGTCCACAATCGAGGAATTTCAGTAATTATTGCTGGTGCTGGTGGTGCAGCTCATTTACCTGGAATGGTTGCTTCTATGTCGCCTCTTCCTGTAATTGGTGTTCCTGTAAAATCCAGTAATTCTATCGATGGTTGGGATTCTGTTTTGTCTATTTTACAAATGCCTGGTGGCGTTCCTGTGGCAACAGTTGCTTTAAACGGAGCAAAAAATGCCGGAATTCTTGCTGCACAAATCATCGGAAGTCATGATAAATGTGTGCTTGACAAGATTCTTTTCTACAAAGAAAGTTTGAAAGAAGCGGTTAATAAAGCTTCTAATGAATTGAAAAAATAAAATTAAACTAATATAAAACCCTGTCAGAGTTTTGAACTCTGACAGGGTTAATCGTAATAAAATATGAAAATACTTACCTCAACATTCAACACCAAACATAACACAGCACCTTTTTCGCAAATAAAACTAGAAGATTATAAACCTGCTTTTATCGAAAATATCGCTAAAGCAAAAGCTGAAATTGATGAAATAACTTCAAATACAGACGCTCCAACATTTGAAAATACTATTGTTGCTTTAGATTTTGCTGGCGAACAATTGGACAGATTATCATCTATTTTCTTCAATTTGAATTCGGCTGAAACTTGTGACGAAATGCAAAAAATTGCTCAAGAAGTTTCTCCGTTGTTGACTGAATTTAGTAATGATATTGCTTTAAATGAAGATTTATTCAAAAGAGTTAAAACCGTTTATGATCAGAAAGATTCTTTGAATTTAACTACTGAACAAGCTACTTTATTAGATAAAAAATTCAAAGGATTTTCTAGAAATGGTGCTTTATTGAATGAAGAAGACAAATTAAAATTACGTAAAATTGATACCGAATTAGCTAAAATAAAATTGACTTATGGCGAAAATGTTTTGGCAGAAACTAACAACTATCAATTGCACATTACAAACGAAGAAGATTTAAAAGGTTTGCCTGATGGTGCTAAAGAAATGGCAGCAAGTTTGGCTAAATCAAAAGATTTGGAAGGTTGGGTATTTACCTTGGATTTTCCAAGTTATTTTCCTTTTGTGACTTATGTAGAGAATCGAGAATTACGTAAAGAAATTGCAATTGCTGCAGGAAAAAAATCGTTTCAAAATAACGAATTTGATAACAAAGAAAACGTAAAACGTATTGTTGAATTACGTCATAAACGTGCTAATTTATTAGGATACAAATCACATTCTGATTTTGTTTTGGAAGAAAGAATGGCTCAAAATCCTGAAAAAGTACTGTCTTTTTTGAATGATTTATTAGAAAAAGCAAAACCTGCTGCACAAAAAGAATTTGTTCAACTAACTGCTTTCGCAAAAGAATTAGACGGAATTGAACAACTAGAAAAATGGGACGGTTCCTATTATTCTGAAAAATTGAAACAAAAATTATTCAACTTTGATGATGAATTGTTAAAACCTTATTTCAAGTTAGAAAATGTGCAAAACGGAGCATTTACCATTGCTGAAAAACTATTCGGAATTACTTTTAAAGAAGTTTTTGATATTGACAAATACCACGAAGATGTACAAACTTTTGAAGTTTTGGATTTTGAAAATAATTTGGTTGCCATTTTCTACTCCGATTTTTTCCCAAGAAAAGGAAAACGAAATGGTGCTTGGATGACATCCTACAAACCACAATATATAAAGGACGGAATTAACGAAAGACCACATGTTTCTATTGTATGCAATTTTACACCACCAACGGAAACCAAACCATCGTTATTAACTTTTAATGAGGTAACGACTTTGTTCCATGAATTCGGACACGCGTTGCATGGCATGTTAGCCAATACAACGTATCCAAGTTTGTCGGGAACTTCGGTTTACTGGGATTTTGTAGAATTACCAAGTCAAGTGATGGAAAACTGGTGCTACGAGCCGGAAGCTTTGGCTTTGTTTGCTAAACATTACAAATTTGGAGAAATCATTCCTCAAGAATATGTAGAGAAGATAAAAGAAAGTGCGAGTTTCTTAGAAGGAATGGCAACGTTGCGTCAATTGAGTTTCGGAATTTTAGACATGACATATCACGGAAAACCGCAAACTATTGAAGATGTAAAAGCTTTTGAAAAACAAGCAATGGAAGGTACCAATTTATATCCTGATGTAGCCGAAAATTGTATGAGCACCTCGTTTTCTCATATTTTTCAAGGTGGTTATTCTTCTGGCTATTATAGTTACAAATGGGCCGAAGTTTTAGATGCCGATGCGTTTGCCTATTTTCAAGAAAAAGGAATTTTCAATAAAGAAGTGGCAACGAAATTCAAAGACAACGTTCTTTCAAAAGGTGGTACAGAATTACCGATGGAATTGTATAAAAAGTTTCGTGGTCAAGAACCGAAAGCTGATGCGTTGTTGAAACGTGCTGGGTTGATTTAATTTAGATAAAATGGCTTTGGTGAAATAATTTTCACCAAAGCTATTTTTATATTTATTTAGCTAGCTTGTATCTTCGTGCTACCTCATCCCAATTAATAACATTAAAAAAAGCTTCAATATAATCAGGTCTTCTATTTTGATAATGCAAGTAATAAGCATGTTCCCAAACATCCATTCCTAGAATAGGTGTTCCACCACAACCTACGCCTGGCATTAATGTATTATCTTGATTTGGCGTTCCACATACTTCTAGTTTTCCATCTTTTACGCACAACCAAGCCCATCCAGAACCAAACTGTGTAGCTCCTGCTTTTGCAAATGCAGTTTTAAAATTTTCAAAACTACCAAAAGTAGCCTCAATATCCGATGCTAATTCGCCAATAGGCAAACCACCACCGTTTGGAGACATTACCGTCCAAAATAAATTGTGATTAAAAAAACCGCCTCCGTTATTTCTAACTGCAGCATTAGATAAATCTAAATTATTTAAAATTTCTTCAATACTCTTTCCATCCAAATCTGTATTTGCAATAGCCGTATTTAGATTTGTGGTATAAGCATTATGGTGCTTTGTATGGTGAATTTCCATAGTTCTAGCATCAATGTGTGGCTCTAATGCATCGTATGCATAAGGTAATTGTGGTAATTCAAAAGGCATAATTTTTATTTTTAATGATTAATAATAATTAAATTCAAAAATAATCATTTAACTTTGAAGTTGAAATATAATTCCTGTTATAATTTTATTAAATAATCTAAATTGTAGTAATTGGAATCTTTTTTATCCATAAAACCATGAAAACAGAAGCTTTTTCTATCTACAATGCATCGGCAGGTTCGGGAAAAACCTATACATTGGTAAAGCAATATTTAAAAATTATTTTAACGTCTAATAAAGTAGATGCTTACAGGAATATACTTGCTATTACCTTTACAAACAAAGCTGTTTTTGAAATGAAATCTAGAATTATAGATAGTTTGTTCGATTTTTCTAAAGATAATCCTTCGCAAAAAAGTATCGACTTAATGCACGATTTATTTCAAGATACTGGGTTAGATGAAAATCAAATTAAATTAAAAGCACAAGTAATTATAAAAAATATTATTCACAACTACGCTGCTTTTGACATTTCTACTATTGATAAATTTACCTACAAAATAATTAGAACTTTTGCACACGATTTGGGTTTGCCTAGTGATTTTGACATTTCGTTAGATACCGAAAAACTCTTGCAAGAATCCGTAGATGCCATTATTGCACAAGCAGGAACCGATGCGATTCTTACAAAATTATTGGTGGATTTTACAATGGAAAAAACAGACAATGACAAATCTTGGGATATTTCTAGAGATATTTTTGATACAGGGAAACTTATCTTAAATGAAAATTTCAGAGAAGATGTACTCGCACTAAAAGATAAAACAATTCCTGAATTTAATGATTTAAAAAAGAATTTAGAAACCCTTTGCAAACAATTATCTACAAATAATATAGAATTAGCAACCCAAGCCGTTGCACTTATAGAAGAAAAAGGCATTAGCTTTGATTCTTTTTCAAGGAAAACATTTCCAAATCACTTAGATTTTATTATTCACGACCAACTAAAACCTACTCATAAAAAGTTTAGACAAGTAGGAGATATTGCTATAAATAAAACTGCTAAAGACAAGGAAATAATAGAAAGCATTTCAGAAGATTTAATTGTTATGTTAGATAAGATTTATAAAAATTATGAAAAATTAGATTTTTACAAAGCCTTTCTTACCAATATTACGCCGCTATCTTTGCTGAGCACCATTAGTAACAAATTTACTGCTTTGCAACAAGAGCAAAACATCTTATCTATTTCTGAGTTTAATCAATTAATTGCAGATCATATTCAGCTGCAACCAGCACCATTTATTTATGAAAGATTAGGCGAACGCTACAAACACTATTTTATAGATGAGTTTCAGGACACTTCCGAAATGCAATGGAAAAACCTTATTCCGTTGATAGACAACGCACTATCTAGCGAGAGTTTGCAACAAGAAAGAGGCAGTTTATTACTTGTAGGAGACCCAAAACAATCTATTTACAGATGGCGTGGAGGGAAAGCAGAGCAACTGATTGAATTAGCAAAAAAAGAAAATTCACCATTTAGTAACAAAGATGTTGGAGTACATAATTTGGAAAAAAACTATCGCAGTTTTAGTGAAGTAATACGCTTTAACAATGATTTTTTCTCGCTTATAGCAAAAAAATTTACCAATACAGATTACAAAGATTTATATGAAAAAAATAGTAATCAGGAAGAAAATACAAAGGTTGGCGGATTAGTAAACATTACATTTATTCCAGAAATAGACACAGAAATATCAGAAATTGAAATACCAGGAGAAGAACAAGAAAATCTGGAAGAAAACCTTGAAAAAAATGATGTTTATTTAAAAACAACATTACAAATTATTAAAAAAGTAGAGCAAGAAGGTTTTTTGTTAAACGAAATTGTTTTGTTAACCAGAAATAACAATCACGGAGTTTTACTAGCTAAACACCTTACAGAAAATAACATACCAGTAATTTCCTCTGAAAGTTTATTACTAGAAGCATCATCTGATGTGCAATTTTTAATAAACATTCTTAGTTACTTAAGCAATAAAAAAGAAAAAGAAGCTTTAGCAAATAGCTTATATTATCTATCCAATAATTGGAATAACACCATACCAACACACGATTTTATTTGGCAAGGCATTCAGTTTAAAACGGAGATAGAATTAGAACAATGGCTACAAACATTTGGATTAACAATTTCGTTTCAAGAAAACAGAAAAAAATCTTTATACGAAACAGTAGAAAATTTAGCACACAAATGCATCCAAAAAAGCAATGCTTATGTACAATATTTTCTAGACGAAGTACTCGAAAAAGAAATCAAGTACCAAATGAGTATTCCGGATTTTTTAGAATTTTGGAAGAAAAGAGCACACAAAATAAGCATTCCATCTAACGAAGAATCTAACGCTATAAGAATTATGACCATTCATAAATCGAAAGGATTGGAATTTCCAGTAGTCATATTCCCATTTGCCGAAGAAAGTTATAGCAGAAACAAGCGAGAAAAAATGTGGCTACAAACGGAGGATAATTCCTTTGGGTTTCACAACTTCTTAATTAATAAATCCTCTAAGGTTAAAAATTATGGAGACAACGCTTCTGTTATTTACGACCAAAAAATACAAGAAGATTTGTTAGACAATTCAAATGTTTTGTATGTAGCGCTTACAAGAGCAGTAGAACAATTATATATCGTTTCTAGCATTAAAAACAAAAATGCAAAAGGAGAATTGCCTAATAATTTAGCTGCCTATTTTATCGAATTTTTAGAAAACAAACAACTATACCAAGAAAATGTTTTGAGTTACACCTTCGGAAATTCTAAAAGAGTATCGCAACTAAGTTTCAAAGAAATAAAGCCAAATTATATCCCAGACATAACCTCGATAATTGATCCAAACTCTATAAAAATAGCCCAAAGAGAAGCCTTAATGTGGGGAACAAAACAGCAAGAATCTATTGAATTTGGAAACATAATGCACGAAATTCTTTCCTATATAAAAGTAGCTTCCGATGTAGATTTTGCCATTGACAAGGCATTAGAAAACGGATTAATTAATCAAAACCAGAAAAACGAAGTTTACAAAACCATTACAAAAATTGTAAATCATACCAATCTGAAAGATTTTTTTAACCCTAATGCAAAAATTTATAACGAACAAAATATCATCAAAAACAAAACAAAAACAATAAAACCCGATAGAATTGCAATTCTAAACAACAAAGCATATTTGTTAGATTACAAAACAGGACAACATCAAACAAAATACGAAAATCAACTAAAAGAATACCAACAAGCCTTAGAAGAAATGGGGTTTGAGGTACAAAAAAAAATACTCCTATATATAGGAGAAGAAATAAAAATAATTCCTTTAAATTAAAAAGAAATAAATTATGTACGGAAATCTGCAAAAACATCTGCAAAATGAACTAGAAACAATACAAAACAACGGATTGTATAAAAAAGAACGAATTATAACGTCCCCACAGGGAGCTGAAATAACTGTTAATGGCGAAACTGTTTTAAATTTTTGTGCAAATAATTATTTAGGCTTATCCTCTCACCCAGAAGTAGTACAAGCAGCAAAAGACACGTTAGACACACATGGGTTTGGCATGTCATCAGTACGATTTATATGTGGAACACAAGATATTCATAAACAATTAGAAAAAAAAATAGCAGATTATTATGGCACGGAAGACACCATTTTGTATGCAGCAGCGTTCGATGCAAATGGTGGTGTTTTTGAACCATTACTAGGAGAAGAAGACTGTATTATATCCGATAGTTTAAACCATGCTTCTATAATTGATGGTGTTAGGCTTTGTAAAGCAACACGTTACCGATATGAAAACTCAAATATGCAGGATTTAGAAGCACAGCTCATAGAAGCCAATAAAGCAGGGAAACGTTTTAAAATGATTGTTACAGACGGTGTTTTTTCCATGGATGGCTTAGTAGCACCTCTAGATAAAATATGCGATTTAGCAGATAAATACGATGCCCTAGTAATGGTAGATGAATGCCATGCAGCAGGATTTATTGGAGCAACCGGAAAAGGAACCCTAGAAGCAAAGGGAGTAATGGGACGAGTAGATATAATAACAGGAACACTAGGTAAAGCACTAGGTGGAGCAATGGGTGGCTACACCACCGCAAAAAAAGAAATTATAGAAATTTTACGACAACGATCAAGACCATATCTTTTTTCCAACTCTCTAGCACCAGCAATTGTGGGTGCTTCTTTAAAAGTTTTTGAAATACTAGAAAAAGACACCAAACTCCGTGACAAATTAGAATGGAATACAAATTACTTTAAAACAGGACTACGCAAAATAGGTTTAGAATTTATAGATGGAGACTCGGCAATAGTACCCGTAATGCTTTATGACGCTAAGCTAGCACAAAAAATGGCAGAAAAATTATTAGAAAAAGGAATCTATGTTATTGGATTCTTTTTCCCAGTAGTACCAAAAGACAAAGCCAGAATAAGGGTACAATTATCAGCAGCACACACACAAGAACACCTTGATAAAGCAATAGAAGCGTTTCAACAAGTTGGTATAGAATTAAATTGCATCTAAAATAAAAAACAAGCACATAAAAATTTTTAACAAAAAATTTTGTAGTTAAATAATTAGTATGTATTTTTGCAACAATAACGTAATGTAATTAAATAAAAAATTAAGTATGAAACATTTTAACAAACTTTTTGTTTCCGTGTTAATGATTGCTGGATTAAGTGCTTCTGCACAAGATAGCAATAATCCATGGGCAATATCTTTCGGAGCTAATGCAGTAGATACAAGAACTAGTGCTGGCGTGAGAGATTTTAATTTAAAAGACCACTTTTCTCAGTATTTTAACGTGAAAGATAACTGGAATATCATTCCGTCTGTATCTTACTTGACTGTTTCGAAAAATGTGGGTGGTAATTTTTCTGTATCTGTAACAGGTTCGGTTAATAAAATTACTAAATGGGTAGATTGGACTGGTCCAACTCCAAATTCGGTTACGGTTATTAATCCTAACCTAATGTATTATTCTGGTGATTTTGGAATTAAATATAGCTTAATGAGCTTAATTGGTTCTAAAGTTATCGATCCTTATGTAAATGTTGGTGGTGGTTATACTTGGTTAGACAAAAAGTCTGCAGGAACCGCAAACTTAGGTGGTGGGTTTAATTTCTGGATAACAGAACAAGTTGGTATTACACTTAGTTCTACTTACAAAAAAGCGTTTACTGACAGAACACATTTTGAAGTACCTTCTGTTTTCCAAAACATGTTAGGTTTAACATTTAAATTTGGTGGAAAAGATACAGATAATGATGGTATTTATGATAAAGATGATACTTGTCCAGAAGTTGCTGGTTTACCACAATTTCAAGGATGTCCTGACACAGATGGAGACGGTATAGAAGATAGCAAAGATGGTTGTCCACAAGAAGTTGGAACGCCAGAATTAAATGGTTGTCCAGATAAAGATGGAGATGGTATTGCTGATAAAGATGATGCTTGTCCAGAAATTGCTGGTTTGGCAAATTTACAAGGATGTCCAGACGCTGATGGTGATGGCATTGCTGATGCTAAAGACAAATGTCCTACTGTAAAAGGTCCTAGAGAAAACGCAGGTTGCCCATGGCCAGACACAGACGGAGATTCAGTTCTTGATAAAGATGACAAATGTCCAGATGTTAAAGGTACTGTTGCTAATAATGGTTGCCCAGAAATTACTGATGATGTAGTTAAAAAATTAAACGACTATGCTAAAACGATTTTGTTTGATAATGGAAAGTTCACTTTCCAACAACAAACATTACCAGTATTAGAGGCTATGACCGCAATATTAAATGAATATCCAAGTGCAAAATTTGTAGTAGAAGGATATACTGACAATACCGGTAAAGTAAAAGCAAATGAAATTTTATCAGAAAATAGAGCAAAAGCTGTAGTTGATTATCTAATTGAAAAAGGTATCAACTCTGAAAGACTTACTTCTATAGGATATGGTGTTAAAAATCCTATCGCTTCTAACAAAACAAAAGCAGGAAGAGCACAAAACAGAAGAGTAGTTGTTGTGTTAGCAAAATAATTATTTCTTCATATAATTTTAAAAAACGCTTCAATTAATTGAAGCGTTTTTTTTATATTTATAAAATGAAACAAAATACCTTTTTAGAAGACTTAACTAATCAAATAATAGCAGACAATCTTAATACTTTAGAAAATATAGTGATTGTCTTGCCGAATAAAAGGGCAAAAATATTTTTGATAGAAACATTAAAACACAAAATAACAACTACAATTTTTGCACCATCTATAATAAGCATAGAAGACTTTATACAAGAAGTTGCAGAAATCGATGCAATAGATCCAATTGAACTGCTATTTGAATTTTACAAGGTTTATCTTTCCATCACTCCTAGTAAATTACAAGAAAGCTTTGAGCAGTTTTCTAATTGGGCGATAACCGTTTTACAAGATTTTAACGAGATAGACAGATATCTGATAGAGCCAAACTATGTTTTTTCATATTTGGAAGAGATAGAAGTGATAAAAAGATGGGAACTTGAAGCAAAAGATAAAACAAAATTAATAGATAATTATTTGCTTTTTTGGAAACAACTACCAGTATATTACTATGAATTATACAAATATCTTTTAACGAAAAAAAAAGGTTACCAAGGGCTTATTTATAGGGAAGCAGATAAGAATAAAGAAAAATATGCGAAAGCAAATATAAACACAGAAATAATATTTGCAGGATTTAATGCCTTGAACAAATCGGAAGAAAAGATTATTCAATATTTACTAGAAAACAATCAAGCAAAAATATATTGGGATATTGACAGCCGCTTTCTAAAAGATTATGCACATGATGCAGGTCTATTTATTCGAAAATTTAAAAATGAATGGGCATATTATAAAAAAAATGATTTAACATTTGTAAGCTCCCATTTTTCTAAAGAAAAAAATATTCAGATAATTGGAACTTCAAAATCCATTGGGCAAGCTAAAATAGTTTCGAACATCATAAATGAAAATAGGAGAATAAATTCTACAGAAATATTAGACAAGGTCGCCATTGTTCTTGGTGATGAAAATTTGTTAATCCCAATATTACACACATTACCAGAAAATGTTGGCTCGCTAAATATAACTATGGGGTATTCTGCAATGAACAACCCAGTACAGCAGTTGATTTCAAAATTGTTTAAATTACACATAAATGCAAGTAACAGAAGTAAAACTAACTATATATATTACTACAAAGATTTGCTTGCAGTTTTAAACAATCCCATAATTGAGAGTGCAATTAATACAACAGATTTAATACAACTAATAAATGAAAACAACTACACCTTTATTACCCAACAAAAAATAGAAGATTTTCAAAGAGATAAAAATAGATTATTCGGATTAATTTTTAAAAAATGGGACAGAAAGCCAGAAGAAATTCTACAAATAATTTTAGATATATTACTAATAGTAAAATCAAAAATAAATAAAGACGAACAAACAGATAAAGTTTTGAATACGTTCTTATATTCCATTTATAAGATAATTAACAAACTAATGTCTTATACCATAAGTCATAATTACTTAACATCCCTAAACTCTATTCATGAAATATACAAAAAATTAATAGAGACAGCAGAAGTATCCTTTGAAGGAGAGCCGCTTTCAGGGCTACAAATAATGGGAGTTTTAGAAAGCAGAGCACTAAATTTTGAAACAGTTATCATAACATCTATGAATGAAGGAAGATTTCCAGCTGGAAAAACAAACAACTCCTTCATTCCATTTGACGTTAAATTAGAACTAAAATTACCTACATATAAAGAAAAAGATGCAATATATGCATACCATTTTTATCATTTATTACAAAGAGCGAAAAATATATATTTAATATATAACACAGAAAATGATGGTTTAGATGGTGGTGAAAAAAGCAGATTTATAACACAATTGGAGGTAGAAAAAATGCAAAATCACAATCTCTCACATGTAATAATGCAACCAATAGTACCTAACATTGCGAGCCAACCTATGGTGATAAAAAAGTCTAAGTTAGTAATGGATAGATTAAAAGAAATTGCTACAATAAGAGGATTTTCACCCTCTGCCATAACATCTTATATCCGAAATCCGATACAATTTTATTTTCAAAAAATATTATCTATCAAAGAAACCGATCAAGTAGAAGAAGACATTGCTCTAAACACACTAGGCACAATTATACACAAAACCTTAGAGGAATTATACAAGCCATATATAGAACAGTATTTAGATATAAAAAAAATAGACAAAATGCTTGTTGATTCTGAAGCTATTGTACTGCAACAATTCCAGTTAATATACAAAGAAGGAGTGATAAAAAAAGGCAAAAATTTATTAGCATTTGAAGTAGCGAAACAAAATGTAAAAAATTTTTTGAAAGAAGAAATAAAATCTTTGCAAGACAATGACACAATAAAGATACTAGCTCTAGAAACCACACTAGAACGAATTATAAACAGCAAAGAATTACCTTTTCCAATAAAAATATCTGGAAATGTAGATAGAATTGAATTAAGAAACGGAACAATACGCATTATAGACTATAAGACTGGTCGTGTAGAGAAAAATAATGTGATACTTTCGGACTGGAATGGCATAATGAAAGATAGTAAAAAAGACAAGATAATACAGCTGTTAAGTTATGCCTATATGTATGAAGAAACAGCCAAAGAACTCCCAATGGAAGCCGGAATAATATCGTTTAAAAATATGAAAAGTGGCTTTCTAGCATTTGGCATTAAGGAAGAAAAAATAAATAATACCCAAATAAAAAAAGAAACTTTAAAAGAATTTGAAGGTCAATTAATAGAGTTATTAAAAGATATTTTAGACCAAAATAACGATTTTATAGAAACCATTTAAACCCATTTATAATACCTTGCACCTTTTAATGTAGGAATACTATCTTCTATTTTGTCCAAAATCCATTCGTTTTTTGGCGTCAAAATGCTATGTTTTAATTCTTTTTTATGGAGTTTTTCATAAGTAGCAAAATCTATTTCATGACTATGACTTAATGTTTCGAATAAATGAATTTTAGAAACAGAAGTCTTCCACTCTTTTTGTATTGTACCTTCAAAAACCTTCGCTTTTGAACCACTTCCATAAGCTAGAAATCCGAATTTTTTATCCGAAATAGCATCTTCATTAGAAAAAGAGATTTCTAGTGCAGACACCAATGCCATAAAAATAGAGCTTGTATATAAATTTCCAATCAAAGATGATGCTTTTTCGGAAGATTCTAGTTTATTAGTAACAAAATCAAGGTATTCATCAGATTTACTAACTTCTTTTAGTAATTCAGATGTTAGTTCTTCTGCTACATTTGAATCGGAATCTAATAAAAATATTTTAGGCAACATCCTTCTGCCTTGAAAAGCATAAGGCAAATGCATGATAATTTTATCCCAAGTAGAATACAAAGATTTGGTAGTATTCCTTATTTTTTTTAACAAAAAATACCCTTCGGTAGTTCTATCGGTATAACATTGGTTAGAATATTGTCCATCAAAAACTGGTTGATTTTGGTGAATTTCAATTTCATTTTCTAAAATATCAAACCAAGGAATATTGTCAGAACTCCCAGTTATTTCCTGTTTAGAGATAATGCGATTTGGTTTAAAAAAATCGAAAACTCCTTTTGTGCTAACTCCCCATTGATTCGAAAACGCAATAATGCGAGGGTTTTTAGTAATTAGCATAGCCATTGCACCAGCACCTTGCGTATATTCCCCAGTAGATTCTAGGTCGTATTTTGCTATATCAGTTGTTACAATAATCGCTTTTTTGTCTGGATTTAGTCTAACAAAATCAATACAGTTTTGCATGGCATCTACTCCAGAAATACAAGCAAACGTAAAATCAACAGCATCACAATTAGCTAAAGAAGTACCAGGAAACCTTTGCTCAATTAAATCAATCAAAAAAGAACTGATGGGTTTGGAACTATCTAACGCACTTTCGGTACCTACATAAATTCTAGCAATTTCATGAATTGGAATGTCATGACTTTCTATTAATTTTGTCAAGGCATTAGCAGCAAATACAACAGGATCTTGGTGGAAATCCGGCAAAGTCATTTTTAGCAAACCAAGTCCTTTTGCAAGTTTATCAGAATCAATATCACGTTCTTTTGCAAGGGTAGCAATAGGTAAATGTATTTTAGCAACATCAAATGCGATGCAATCGATTCCAGTATTCATAATAATAAAATTCTTGTTAAATTATAGCAAAATTACAATGTAAAATTCAAATAGCAACAATAACAGTTGTTAATTTAAGAAATAACCGCAACAAGTCTTTCAGTACTTCATAAAGAATTGATAAAAAAAACCCTAAATATTTCAAAATTAAATATTTAGGGTTTAATAAAGTTGGTCTACAAGGACTCGAACCTTGAAAGACTGCACCAAAAACAGTTGTGTTACCATTACACCATAGACCAAATTTACAGACATTAAAACGAAATGTTAAACTTCACAATAAATGGTTTGCGAGTGCAAATTTACTACTATTTTTGTTTTTTGCAAAATTTTTTGCAAAAAATAAAAAATATTTTTTTAACCCATACTTTGAACAAAAAATAGTTTCTTTGTAAATAAAATAAAAACTGTTATAATATGTCTTTCAATTTTAATAAATGGAACACAATCATAGGATGGTTCACATTCCTAATTGCACTTATAGTCTATTCAATAACCGTAGAGCCAACTATGAGTTTTTGGGATTGTGGCGAATATATTGCCACAGCTGCAAATCTAGAAGTTGGACACCCACCAGGAGCTCCACTATTTCAAATGATTGGTGCTTTTTTTGCAATGTTTGCAATAGACAAACAGCATATTGCACTGATGGTAAACATGATATCGGTTATCTCTAGTGCATTTACCATTTTATTTCTTTTTTGGTCAATAACAATTATTCTAAAAAAAATAGTTTCTGGATTCTCTGAACTTCATAAAAACAATCTTATAACAATATTAGGAAGTGCATTTGTAGGTTCTCTTGCCTTTACCTTTTCAGATAGTTTTTGGTACAATGCAGTAGAGGCAGAAGTGTATGCAATGGCAACATTTCTAATTGCACTACTATTTTGGCTAGGCTTGCGATGGGAACAAGAAATGAATTTGGAAAGAGGCAACAAATGGCTACTAATTATTGCATTAGTAGTGGGTCTGTCTTTTGGAGTGCACTTTATGGCATTACTAACCATTCCGTCTATTGGTTTTTTATATTATTTTAAAAACTATAAAAACATTACTTTCAAAAGCTTTGTAATTGCAAATATAGTGGTTGTAGCAATTTTGTTATTTATTTTTAAACTACTTCTTCCTTGGACAATGGCATTTTTTGGAGTTACTGAAGTATTTATGGTAAATAATCTAGGTCTTCCCTTTGATTCTGGAACTATATTTGTAACCTTGTTAATTGTTGCTTTATTTTATTTTGGATTAAAATATACCCACAATAAAGGAAAAGTGCTTTATAACACACTAATATTAGTGGTTTTGTTTATCATGCTAGGATTTTCTACATGGCTTATGTTGCCTATTCGAGCAAATGCTAACACCCCTATTAACGAAAACAAACCATCAGATGCACGAGAAGTATTAGCATATTATAACAGAGAACAATATGGTGTAAACCCATTGTTCTATGGCCCACAATTTACCGATTCCTATGCAGGCTTAGACGAAGATAATCCCTATATTGACGAAAAACCCAATTACGAAAGAGATTATAAAACAGGTAAATATATAATAGTAAATAATTATGTTAATGCAGGTCAAAATACCGATGACAAGCAAAAAGCAATTTTACCAAGAATGTGGAGTACCGATGGCGACCACCCAGTAAATTATATGAAATTTACAAAACCTATAGAATTTTCTGTAAAAGCTGAATATGCAGACGAGAAAGAACTAACAGATGTGGTTTCGGAATTTAGAGCTGCATATAAATCTGGTAGATTAGAATTAGAAGATTACGACAAATTTTTAAAAACATACGGGAACTATTTAGACGTAAGCAAACCATCTACCATAGACAACATCAGTTTTATGATTCAATACCAATTTGGATATATGTATTGGCGATATTTAATGTGGAATTTTACAGGAAGACAAAACGACAATCAGGGAAAATATGATTTGCAAGATGGAAATTGGCTAAGTGGCATCTCTTTTATTGATGAGTTTAGATTAGGCTCTCAGGAAAATTTACCACAAGATTGGAAAAACAACAAAGGAAGAAATACCTACTATTTTATACCTTTTATTCTAGGATTAATTGGTTTTTTATACCATGCAAAAAAAGAGCAAAAAAGTTTTTACGTGCTTTTGGTTTTGTTTCTGTTTACAGGTTTAGCACTTAAAATATACTTAAACGAAAGGCCTTTCGAGCCAAGAGAGCGAGATTATGCATTGGTTGGCTCCTTCTATGTGTTTGCAATTTGGATAGGGATTGGTGTGTTTGCAATATATGACACCGTAAAAAACTATATCAAACCACACATAGCACTCCCAGTCACAATTTTAGGCTGTCTAATCGCTGTTCCTGTACTTATGGCATCTCAAAACTGGGACGACCACGATAGGTCAAATAAATACACTGCCTTATCATCAGCAAGGGGATATTTAGATTCTTGTGGAAAAAATGCTATATTATTTACTATTGGAGATAACGACACTTTTCCATTATGGTATTTACAGGAAATTGAAGGTTATCGTACCGATGTTAGGATTATAAATACTAGCCTATTAATGACTGACTGGTATATTGACGAAATGAAAGTAAAAGCTCATGATTCAGAACCAATACCTATTTCATTCAAACACAAAGATTATGTAGATGGCAAAAGAGATTATTTAATTTTTGATGAAAGGACAAATGAAAGATTAAGCATCAATGAATTTATGAATTTTGTGTCCAGTGATGATTCTCGAGCACTTATAGAAATGCGTAATGGACAAAAAATACAGTTTTATCCAACCAATAAAATAAGAATTCCTGTTGACAAAAAAGAGATTATTGCAAATAAAGTAGTTAGTCCTAAATATTACGACTCTATTGTGCCATATATAGATGTAGATATTAAAGGAGATGCTTTGTACAAAAACAGATTAATGATGCTAGACATTATTCGTCTTAATAACTGGAAACGACCGATATATTTCTCTCCAGGATCGTTCTCGGACGAAGACTATGTATGGCTAAAAGATTATTTACAACTAGACGGCATGATTTATAAATTAGTACCAATAAAAACTCCTTTGCCAGAAGATGCATATAGCTTTGATATGGGAACACTAGATACCAATGTGATGTATAAAATAATGATGAATCTAGATTGGGGAAATGGCGATAGCAAAAAAATATACCACGACCCAGAAACTAGAAAAAACAGTATTTCTTATAGAACGAACCTAACTAGGTTAATGAAACAGTTAATCATAGAAGGTAAAAATGAAAAAACAGAAAAAGTAATTGAATTGGCTCTTACAAAAATGCCTTTGGATTATTATGAGTTTTATAGTATGGTAGATCCGTTTGCAACAGGATATTACCAAATTAATAAAAAAGAAAAGGCAAGGGAACTTATAAAACAAATAGCTACAAAATACCAAGATATATTAAGATATTATTCTGGATTACCAGCCTCCGAGCAAAATAATCTAGCAATAGAAATAATTACAAATATTGAAAGATACAGAGCCTTAATTCAAATTGCAAAAGAGCAGAATGATTTGGCATATTATACACAACAAAAACAGATATTTAATAGTTATAATAATCGCTTCGAACGGTTTGGGCGAGACCCAGAATAAACAGTACATTTGTTTCATAAAAAAGGCTTTCTGTTTGGAAAGCCTTTTTTATGGTTTATCTTTAATCTCAGAATAGCCTTATATTTTAATCTTCATTCCTGGCATCAAATTATTTACCTTATTCCCATTTAAGTTTTTAATTTCCGCTATGCTAATTTTATGTTTTAACGAAATACTATACAACGAATCTCCTTTTTGAACAACATACATTTTCTGCTTTTCAAGTATAGATTTTGATCCTTTTTTTGGTAATGTTTTCTCCAAAATTGGTTTATTTTCTCCAACTAATAAGGAATCTCCTGTATGAAGATTATTAGATATTAAGTTATTCCACTTTTTTAAATCCGTTACAGAAACTTTGTTATTTTGAGCAACCTGAGCAAGATAGTCTCCTTTTTTAATAATGTAATATAATTTATTTTGTTCTTTAGAAACACTATCGTTTAAAGCAACACTTGTAGTTTTTATATCCGAATTTTCTTTATTTAGTGTATCGTTAATAGAAAGTTTTTTAACTTTTTGAGCAACTGCAACTCTTGTTTCTACAAGTATTTTAAGATTTTTCCCAGGAATAATTAAATTCTTTTTTATTTTATTCCATTTCTGTAAATTGGAAATACTAACGTTGTTTTTTTGTGCAATTTCTCCTAAACTATCCCCTTTTTTTATTTTATAAAGTTTTACTTTGGTTGCTTTTTTATAGCTGATTTTCGTTTCAAACTCTTGTTCATTACTTCTGTTCGTAACTAAAACAGAATCGGCTTTTGGTATATATGTTTTTACAAATGGTTTTTCTCTATTTACCTCTACATAATCAACATAAGCATACATTTTATCTTCGTTCGAAGCAAAAATGGCAATTTTATCTTTTGGTAAACAAACAAAGTTCAACTCATTAGTTACAAATGGGATAACTTTCATTTTGTAACTAGGATTTAAAAATTCAATTTGGTTAATTGGCATATCTAATAAATCGGAAAGTTGCTGAAAAGATATTTTTCTTTTCACTGCAATTGTATCGGTAGAAAAATGCTTTACAACTGCTTTTTGAGGAACAATTCCGTGCTCTTTATGGTATTCAAAAATATACATAGTAGCTAAAAAAGCAGGAACGTAGCTTTGAGTTTCTCTAGGCAAATATTTTTTTATATTCCAAAAATTATGATATCCTCCAGACCTACGAATTGCTTTGGTAACATTTCCTGCACCTGAATTATAAGACGCTAAAACCAATTCCCAATCAGAAAAAACCTTGTACATGCCTTCCATATATCTAGCAGCCGCATCACTAGCTTTTAAGGCATCACTACGTTCATCTACATAAGAGTTTACCTTTAAATTATATTGTTTGCCTGTTTGATACATAAATTGCCACAAACCAGTTGCTCCAACTCTAGATACTGCTTTCGGGTTTAATGCCGATTCTACAATTGCTAAATACTTAATTTCTAAAGGAATATTGTATTTAGCAAGTGCTTCTTCAAACATTGGAAAATAAAATTCGGATATTCCCATTAACCGTTCAAAAGAATGTTTCCTGTTTTTTAGGAAATTTTTTATAAGGTTTTCTAACTCGACATTATATTCTATATGAAATGGGGATTTTTCATCTAGCAAACGAAGTCTTTCCTTCAACAATTCGGTAGATAAAGGATAATCTACTTTTTTGGACAAATCAGTGTTTTTAATATCTGCAATTAAATCATTAGAAATTTCAATATTTGTTAATTCATTCATGCATTTTTCATCAATACAAGAAGCAGTTTTATCTACAACATAAGTCGCTTTTATAGAGTCCAAAAAGGTTGTATTTGCTCTTTCTTGTGCTTGCAAAAAAGCGGATATGAAGAAAACAAACAATGTTGATAAATATCTATAGGTCATGATGGCAAAATTTTAGAATACATTTATGGGGTGGTAAACATACTTTAATTAAACGCAAAATTGTTAAAAAAATTGTTAAACTTTCAGTTAACTTAAAATAGCCGCAATTCCAGGTAGTGTTTTTCCTTCCAACATTTCTAACATTGCACCACCACCAGTAGAAACATAACTTACCTTATTTTCTAAGTCAAATTGTTTCACTGCAGCAACGCTATCACCACCACCAACAAGTGAAAAAGCACCATTTTGAGTTGCCAGTGCAATATAATTACCTAATTCTTGTGTTCCGTTTGCAAAAGAAGAAAGCTCAAAAACACCAAGTGGACCGTTCCATAGTATTGTTTTAGAGTCTAAAATTATTTTCTGAATCTCTTGTAAAGATGCTGGACCAACATCTAGTCCTTGCCAACCACTTGGAATAGCATCAGAAGAAACTATTTGAGTTTTTGCATCGTTAGAAAATGCATCGGCAGCAATAACATCTGTAGGAATATATACCACAACATTTTTTTCTTTTGCAATTTTTAAAATTTCGATTGCTACATCTAATTTATCTTCTTCACAAATAGAACTACCAATGTTTCCACCCAAGGCTTTAACGAAGGTAAAAATCATTCCTCCTCCAATAATTAAACAATCAATTTTGTCTAAAATATTCTCGATAACGGTAATTTTGGTAGAAACTTTGCTTCCACCAATTATTGCTGTAACTGGTTTTTCACTATTTGTAAGCACTTTTTTAATACTATTAATTTCTTTTTCTAACAAAAGACCAAAAGCTTTATTACTAGGGAAAAATTGTGAGATTATTGTTGTGGAGGCATGTGCTCTATGAGCAGCTCCAAAAGCGTCATTTACATAAAAATCGGCTAAACTTGCCAATTTTTCAGCAAAAGTGATATCTCCTTTTTCTTCTTCTGGATAAAAGCGAACATTTTCTAGCAAAAGTATTTCGCCTTTTTGAAGATGATGGACTGCATTTTCAGCAATATGTCCTATACAATCGGAAGCAAAAGTAACAGGATGTTGTAAAATTTCTGCAACTTTCTCTACAATATGTCTTAATGAATATTTATCATCTACTCCTTTTGGACGTCCCAGATGTGATAGTAAGATAACACTTCCTCCGTGCGATAAAATTTTGTCGATAGTTGGTTTTGCCGCTTCTATTCTGCTTGCATCTGTAACAGAAAAATCAGTGTTTAATGGCACATTAAAATCGACACGTACAAGTACTTTTTTATTATTAAAATCAAAATTAATTAAAGAATTCATATATTGGCATTTAAAATAAAAACCATCAAGATAAAGTATGTTGATGGTTATGAGTTATATGTATTTTACTGATTAATCATCGTTATTTTCTTTTTGTGTACAAGGGCAATTGCTTGCTTTTTGCAAAAAGTCAAATCCTAACGTAAGCATGTGTGTTCCAGAATTAAACGCAGACAATTCGTTTAAAGTAAGCTGGTAAGAATATCCAACATAAAAGCCTGACTTTTGTATTCCTAGCATTGGACCAATGGTTAGTGGTTTTAGTGGCTGATCGTTTAAGAATCTGTAGGTAGCACCTATCCAAAAATAACCTGTTCTTTGATTGTCTAGATAACGCAATTTTAAGTTTATATCCGTACTAGAACGTCCATCGCTTTGAAAATATTGAAAAAAGGCAGAAGGCTCTACTTCTGTTCTGCTATCTCTGTTTCCTCTAAAAACATATCCTGTGTATAATTGATAATTACGCAACAAATTAGGCTCTGCTTTATAGAATTTTTTAAGGTCTTTGTTTAATAAGTTAGAAGCATTAAAAGAAAGGTAAAAAGCTTTTCTTCTATACAACAAACTCACGTCAAAGTTGTCGTTTGGTGTATATCTATCGTTTATAACACTAGGATCTATTACATTAAAATTAGAGGTTTCAATTCTAAAATTATTAAAGTTATAGGATATACCAAAAGATAGATATTGTTTTGAATAATAGTCTAAAATAATATGGTGAGCAAATGACGCTTTAATACCAGTTTGTCTAGTATTCCCATTTTTATCATTATATAAAGAAATCCCAATACCTGACTGGTCTGCAATTCTAAAATCCGCATATAATGCTTGATTCATAGGAGCATCTTTAATTCCTACCCATTGTGCAAAACCATTTAATCGAATTCTAAAATTATCTCCTATACCTGCATAAGCTGGAGATATTACAAATGGATTATCCGCTAAATATTGTGTTGCGGCAGGAACATTTAACTCTTGTGCAAAATTCTTGGTAAACGATAGTAAAATTAACGCTAATAGGAATTTTTTCATGCTAATAATAGTATTTTGATAAGTTGTCATGATTCGTGTTTTTTTAAATTATCTGTACAAGGTAAAATGACCAACATATTCTTTATCATTGCTATCATCAACTTTAATTACATACCAATAATCGCCAGAAGGTAGTTCTTGTCCTTTATACTTACCATCCCAAACCTCTCCTTCTTTCATTTCCTTAATCATACGTCCATAACGGTCGTAAACTTTTGTTACAAGGTTTTTATAATTAGCAGTGTTTTTAGGCCCCCAAGAGTCATTAGTTCCGTTGCCATTTGGTGTAAACACATTGTCAATTTGTATAGGAATGAATGGAAAAAATGCAGTTACAGTTTTAAAACAACCTGAACTATCGGTTACTGTTACAGTATAATTTCCTGACTGATTATACACATAAGTATTATCACTACCATTATTATTTCCTTCAAAAGTGTAGGTATTTCCACCTGAACCACCAGTTGATACTGCTACTATTTCATTAAGTCCTCCACTATTTAATACCAATGTAAGTGCGTCTAAATCGGAAGCAGTAATTGTAAATGTGCTGGTAGCTTTATTACAACCCAAGGTATTAAACACATATACTGTATGAGTGCCAGGAACTAGTAAGCTAGAGTGGGTTGCAGAGGTAAAAATATTGCTTGCTTGTGCATTAGAAATATTATTTACATCTAATGAAAATAAATAATCTCCTAACGGATCAAAATCTAAAGATGGAGTATTAAGCAAATTAACCACCTCAACTTCAATCGCAGGTAAATTACTCACACAAGGGAAAGTTATCACTGCCTCTGGCGTGTAAGAAACTCCACTTCCAATATTTACATCATTTTCAGATACGCAACCATTTGCATCTGTAACATATACGGTATAATAACCTCCATTAAGATTTGTAAATGTATGCGTAGAAATTCCAGCTGCTAAATTAACCACAGGACCATTAACAACCGTAGTAGTTCCAGGATAAATTACAGTATAAGTTACACTATATGGTGCTGTTCCTCCAGACATGTTCGATTCAAATTCTGCTAAATCATCTTCGGCACAAGATTCATCTACAACATTTGTAATAGAAGAAAGTAAAGCTGTTGGCTCCGATACTATTACTGTCATATTATGAAAACAACCATTCTGATCTTGCACAATTACAGTATAAGTTCCCGCAGTAAGATTAGGAATTGTAAATCCACCTACTGCATAAGGATTAGGAATTGTAATAAATTGATCTAAATTAGGAGAGATAGCATATTGTACTACTCCTGTTCCTCCCGCTATAATTAAATTAATTCCTCCTGTATTTTCTCCATTACATTTAACAGAAATTGGAGTTGAGGAAACAGTAAATACTGGTGGCTCTGTAATAATTATATTTCCAGAGATATATTGACAATCAACACTCTGAACAAGAACTTGATAAGTACCAGCAGCAAGATTTGAAAATTCTCCTGGGTTAGTTTGTGTTGGAGCTGGAACAATTGGATTTCCAGCACTATCTAATAATGTATATACATAATTTAGCAATCCGCCATTTGCCACAGCTGTAATAGTGCCAGTACTACTACCACCACAAAGTATATCTTGATGTGTAAGCAAAGACAAGGTTAATGGTACAATTGGATCAATTCTTACATCCCTGGAAACAACACTTTTACAACCATTTACATCAGAAACGTAATAATGATGTGTGCCAACAGGTACGGTAATAGTAGTAGTACTAGAACCAGCTGGAGCAAATGCAGTATATGTTCCTGCAAGAGTTGTACTGTAAGAATATGGAGGTGTTCCACCTGTTCCTTCCAAAGTTAATGTAGCATCTGTTAAGCAAGTTTGTGTAGTGTTAATAGATAAATTAGCTTCTACAACTGCTGGTTGAGATATGGTAATTGGTGTAGCATTGTATTCGCAACCCCAACCATCTACAATTCGGACAGTATAAGTATCTGCACACAAATTCGAAATAACTACACCCCCAAGTGGTATTGCTATAGGACCAGAATCCGAAGGGGTAGGAACCGTAGAATGCAAGAAGTATGAATAATTACTTCCCTGACCACCTGTTGGGTAAGAAATACTTATAGACGCATTGCAATCTGCATAACATGTCACTAACGAAGTGCTTGGAGTAACAGTGGCATTTATAGGCAAAGGATTTGTTAAATTCACATTTGTTTGAACTATACAATTTCTTTCGTCTTTAACAAAAACTGTATATAATCCTTGTGTTAATCCTGTAAAATTACTATTGCTACTATATGCAGAAACTATTGTTGCTCCAAGATTAAGTTGAAACTGATAGTTAGTACCCCAACCACCAGTAGCAGAGGCAGTTATTGTTCCGTCGTTATTACCCGAAACACACGTTATAGGTGTACTTATAGTAGATAATGCCAAGGCAGCAGTTGGTTGCGTAATTGTAAAGTTTTTAACTGCAGAGCAGAATGGAGTTCCCGTTAAAGCAATATTTACTGTATAAATGCCTGATGGTAATCCAGAAATATTTAATGGACCAGCATTAGGAGATGTTCCAGATGCTACCACAACACTAGAAGAGTTTGTAATAGAATAATTAAATGGACCAGCATCGTTTGTTGGAGTCAAATCGTTATCTATCACTGTAATGTCTGCACTTCCATTAGAAGCTCCAAAACAAGTAACACTAATCACATTATTAATTAGTAAATCAAACGTATTTGGATCAAATACATAGTGAATGGTTTGTACACTACAACCCGTTGTTGGATTTGTAACTGTTATTAAATAATCTCCAACTGTTAAACCTGTAAATGATGGGGTATTTTGAGTTACGTTAAAAGTATTCCCATTTAAACCAGCAACTGTATAATTTAGTGTTGGAGTTGGTCCTCCATTGACGGTTATGCCTATTGTAATATCTTCATTAGTTGCACAAGTTATGGCATTATCAACAGTAACAGTAGGGTCTGAAATTTCTATATAAGGATTGATTACTGCAGTTGTACTACCCAGACAGCCTTTATCATCATACACATTAATAGTATATGTCCCTCCAACAGTATTAGCAGTAGAATAAGTATTACTAGATCCAGATTGCAGAATAGTGCCTCCTAAAATAAATTGATAATTTAAATATACTCCAGATCCGCCAGTTACACCATTAACTGTTATAGTGGCAAGATTCACGGTATTGGTGCTTGGAGAACAACCAAATTGTGTAATAGTTGGTGCGGGAACGGATACTGGAGTTGGAGTTCCAATAACAACATTTGTATCTGTAGCTATACAGCCTCTTGCAGACACAACTTCTATTGTATAAGTTCCAGCGGGTAGTCCTGAAAAGGAATTAGATATTTGTGTTCCTGTAGTAACTGGTCCTGCCGTAATTTGATAAGTATATACAGGGTTATCATTTCCTGCAGATAAATTTACTACTATGGTTCCATCTGATGCTCCACTACAAACTACAGGAGTTGTTACCGTGGTAAAAGTCACTGCTGTTGGTAGAGCAAGAGTAAGAGGTATATTTATTTGACAGTTGGTAACAGTATCTATAATTCTTATAATATAACTTCCAGCTGGTTGATTAGTAAATACATTTAAGGGCTGAGGTCCTACTATGATTGCAGAAGCAGAATCAAGAAGAGTATAAGAGTAATTTCCTGTACCACCAGTTGCTGTAACTGTTATTTCTCCATCAGAATTAGTACAAATAGGGTCTGTTGTAAAAATAGCAGCTGCAACAAGTGGATCTGAAATTGTTACTGAAACTGTATTTCCACAGCTATTAAAATCTCGAACTTGAATAGTATGTACTCCTGAATTTAACAATGTATAAGTAAAAGGAGTTGTTCTTGTAACAAAAGCACCTCCATCTAAACTGAAAGCATAAGGAGCAATTCCTGCGGTTGGCATAGTCACATCTATACTATAATTACCTTGGGTTACGCAAGCATCAGCTACTGAAGCATTAATTACTGGTGTAGGATCTAAGGGTAAAGTAGTTATCGCTGTTGCCTGAATACAATTATATGCATCTTTAACATAAGCAATGTAGTTTCCTGATTCCGCATTTAATATATTAGAAGTTACCCATCCCGCAGAACTTGCAATTGGTGCAGGACTTGTAGATGGCAATATTTGATAAACATATGGTGCTGTTCCACCTGTAGCTGTTGCAACTATTTGTCCTGCATTTAAATTACAGTTATCATTTTGTGATACAGATGCAGTAATTGCTAGTATAGTTGCAGATTCTCTGATAATGAAGTTTGTAGATGTAATACCACAACCATCATTTGTACCTCCATTCTCCGTTAATCGAATGTTATAAGTTCCTGGCACTAGTGGTCCTAAGTTAGAAACTGTTATTGGAGATACAACTCCAACTGTTGGTATAGCAACTGTACCATTAATTGCAGGAACAACAGCTGTATTAGTTAAAGCATCAAATAATACGTAAGAAACAGAAGTCGCTGTGGTACTATAATTATTAAAAGTAAATGAAACAGTACCATTATCACTTCCTGTACAAGTTACATTATTAACAACATCAATTGTGTTAGTTAAGGTAGAATTTGTTGGAGTTGGAGAGGTCATTGTTTCAAAATAATAACAATTAGTAGTTATATCATGAACAACAAAAGTATATATTGCTCCCGTTGCTAATCCTGTGAAAACATGAGTAAGTGGTGGATTGCTTGGTGCACTAAACGTATTTGGAAACACTACATAAGGTAAATTTAAAGAATTTAATATTCCAAACTCATAGTTACTACCAACAACCGGGGCACCAACAGTTACGGTAACAGTAGCCCCTGTAAGACAAGATGGTACGGTTGGTGTTATAACAATATCTAAATCATTAGGTGGTGAAGTCATTAATAAATTAGATTTTACAAGAGTACAACCATTTACATCTGTAACTATTAAATTATAAGACCCATAATCTATATTTGGGAAACAATAATCTGCACCTGTTGCATCATTATGCACAACATTTGCTGTTCCACCAAGATTATCAACTAAGGTGTAAGTGAAAGGAGCTGTTCCTCCTGTTAAACCATTTACACAAATAGAACCTAAAGAAACACCCGATCCTGTACAAGTTAACGGATTTATCACTTCTGTATAAGCAATTACTGCTGGCTCTGTAATAACTATTGTTTCTGTATCTATACAAGATTTTGCATCGGTCAGAGTAATAGTATAATTTCCTGCTGCCAAACCTGTTGTAGCAGTTCCATAATTAACTCCTGTCGTAGTATTTAAAATATTTAATACATAATTAGGCGTTCCAACTGCTGTATTAATAACTATGCTTATTGAAGCAGAACTATCTCCATGACATAAAATAGAAGCTGTTTGTGTTACAGAAGTTATCTCTGGAAGGGATAATGGATTAATAGTAATCATGCCAGCTTGAACAACACATCCTCTAGTATCTGTTACCTGAAATTGATAGGTTCCAGAAGTAGTAGCCATATAGGTAAAAGTAGATCCTGTTACTGTTTGCAATGCACCATAACCACCACCATTCACATTAACTTGGTATTGGTAACCTGGGTAGCCTCCAGCAATAGTTCCAGTAATAACGGCATCTGGTGAAGCCGTACAATCTAAATCTTTAGTAAGAGAGGTAGTAAGTGTAATTTGGTTATTAATAGTTTGTGCAGGAATTGTTACCGAACAACCATAACTATCTGTTACAACAATTGTGTATGTATTTGGTGTTAAGTTTGAAAAAACATTACTGTTTTGAGCAGGTAGTCCATTAATACTATAAGTATAAGGTGCAACCCCACCAGAGGCATTTACCACTAATGTAGCACCACCTGTACTGGTATAGCAATAATTGGAGCTAACATCTATTGTTGCAGTTGGTGGGACAGGTGGTATTACTGAAATTACAGTAGAAGCAACTGTACAAAGATTTGCATCACGAACATACACTAAATAATCTCCGACAGGGATATTAGTAAATGTAGTACTAGATTGGTAGGCAACTATTATATTTCCTAGATTATCTGTTAATTGATATTGATATGCTGGCGTACCTCCAGAGCCAGAAGCAGTAATAGTAGCTCCAGTTAAACAAGTTGCAGGAGAAACTGTTGCACTACTCACTAAAACTGTTGGTTCATTCACCACTTGTGTAAAAGGAAAACTACAAGTAGCATTTGCTGCATTATTATCATAACGAACTTGTACATTGTAAGTGCTAGCAGTTAAACCAGTGATGGTTAATGGTGATGTTGTAGCATTAATCCAAGTTGTTCCGTCTAAAGTGTAATCATAACCGTAAGGCATGCCGTAGTTTTGGGCAGCAATGGTAATTGTTCCGTTATTTCCACCATTACAAGAAACATCATTATGTCCTGTAACTTGTGCTGTAAAAGCTTGGTTACAATCTATATTTATAGGAAAGTTACGTGTAGTTATACAAGAAATTGGAAGTTGATAAACATTAATATCATCTATAGCTGCATCATTTCCGTTATATTGCACACTTCCTGAGCGAATTTTAAAGGTTAAAGTAGTATTTGCTCCTGGATTAAGGGTAAATTGTCTCAATTCCCAAATATTGGAACGCAATATATTACTAGATGTCTGACTAGCTACTACTGTTCCCGACCCATCTACTAATTCGAAAGAAAAACTAGGATCCGAACCGCCAACAAGATTTGCTCTTAAAAGATTTGCTAAATACACATCTACAATAACAGGTTGATTAGGAATAATAGAATTTATTAACTTGCTGTATAACACCCCATTTGGTCCAGCCGCAGAACCAATATTTACAGCTAAAAATCTTCCATTAGGGTTTGTTCCGTTTGAGGTGTGATCTCGGTAAGGAAACCAAGCACCGTTATTAGGAATAATAGCTTTTGTTACCACATACTGATTATCTTCTAGACGAGGATTATTTGTAGGTGGACATGGAGATGGCAAACCTAGTGTCAAATCATGATAACAATACGCAGGTGCAATCCCTGGGGTGGTAGTGTTTGCCCCTACTCCAAAATC
>DZCQ01000009.1:0-4741 GCA_022730285.1 Flavobacterium psychrophilum | reverse complement strand
AACAATACGCAGGTGCAATCCCTGGGGTGGTAGTGTTTGCCCCTACTCCAAAATCTTCAAATAATAAATTACTGAACGTAGGTGGTGTATTTGATTGATAATTTACTGTAACTGTATGGGGACCACAAGGTACATTAAGGAACGTATTATTATTAGAAGGTGTATTTAAAGTTCCATCTAAAGCATAGGTATAAGTAAAGCTTCCGCCATTATTATTAACCGTAACGGTGCTTGTAGAAGTTCCATCACAGTTAAAAACTGGAGGTGTCACATCTATTGTTGGATCTGTTGGTGGTGGATCTAAAGTTACTGTCATTGGATATGTACATCCATTTATATCTCGTATATAAACAGTATATGTACCTGGCATCAAGTATGCTTCATTTACTCCTGTAAAATTCACTCCGTCAAAACTATAGGTATAAGCTGGTGTTCCTCCTTGTGGATTTATAATTCTAACTTTCCCTTCACCCGATGGCCCACAACCCGCAAGTTCAGATACCCCTGCTGACGCTGTAAGTGCTTCTGCTGGTTGCGTGATAATTAAAGTGACGGGTGTTGTATAACAAACATCTGCACCTAATGTATAACGAACTATTAAAGTATATGTTCCAGCAAATAAATTAGGAAAAGCACTACTTGCAATATAATTTAATCCATTATCTATACTATAAGCAATGGTGTATCCATTTGCATTAGTCATGTTAAAATTAATAGCTCCAGTATTATCTCCATAGCATAAAATATTTGTTTGAGATACGGTATAAACTGGTGCTGGATTTTGATTGATTGTAATAGAGGTAGTGCCTGTACAATTATTATTATCAAAAACCTGAATATTATAAGTTCCTGCAACTGGAGCAGCAATAATGTTACTACTTTGAGTTACCGTAATTGCACCTGTAATTACATAATTATATGGAGCGGTTCCGCCAACTGTATTAACTGTAATTTCTCCATCTGTACATGTTAATGGTTTTGTTATCGCAGCCGATACTATAATAGCAGGAGGATTAGTAATAGTAAAACTTCCTGTCCCATTACAACCATCTTCTGTGGTTACAACATAGTTGTATGTTCCTGGACTCAAGTTACAGAATTGTGTGCTATTCGCATTCATTGGACCAGCTGTACTTACTAATGTTGCACCCTGGTAAATACTGAAAGTATATTGAGGCTCTACATCGTTAGCTGCAATATTCACACATCCTTTTCCATCATGGCATAGGGGTTGGGTTAAAATTGTAGATACTGTAAAGTTTCTTGTTCTTACATCTGTGGTTGCTCTAAAAATACAACCATCATTTATGCCTACTTGACGGATACAAACAGTATGCGTGCCTGCAGAAACGTTATTAAAAAAATTAGAAGATTGCCATGCTCCTGTGCAATCCATTTGGTATTCATATCCTGCTGGTACATTTGTTATCGTAATTGTACCTGGAGTAGTACAAATAATATCCGTTGAAACAGCTATTGGATTTAATAAGTTTTGGAATACATTAAAATAAAATGTTCTATTACATCCGTCAGGGAAATTAACTACAACTCTAAATTGTCCTGCAACATTTGCTAAATAATCTGCTCCTGTTCCTACTTGTGTCCAAGTACAACTAGGATTCTCATTCGCACAATTTGTATTAGAAACTGCCATACAACTTGCCGTATCTAAAACCTCCCAACTTATAGATGTTGCTCCAGAAATAGTAGTTTGAATTAGCCTAGTATCGGTAGCTCCACATAAATTAATTACTGGTAGCGCTTTACCATCATTAGGACAAATTAATGTTTGATCTGCATACGGTAACACGGGATTTGCTAAAGCACCTCCTGCAAAGTTAATTACATTTACAGTTTCTACTATGGAGCGACAAGGAGACATATTAATATCGTCATGTACTGTATAGGTACCTACTTGGCTAACTGTAATACTTTGTGTTGTTCCAATTACAGCGGTAGATGGTGCAGGACCAGTCCAAGTATAACTTGTATAACCTGGCGCTGCAGTTAAAGTAACCGTATTTACACACAAAATTACATCTCGTGTAAAATCGCAAGTGTCTAAACCTACCAGAAAGTTAGAGGGACTTGCAGTACCTAAATTACAAGTGGTATAAGAAGATAAACTTGGATCATCTGTAATTTGAGCTGTATTTATAACTCCAGAATAAGTAGCAAAAGCCTGATTTTGAATTACGTTAGAGCATGCATCATCTAAATCCCAACAACTACATACAGTTTTAACTCTTATGCGTATTGCCTGCACTGGGTCATTCATTTCTACTTGATCGTTAGGTATGGAAAAAATAATTGTTCTAGTTGGAGCATCGTAAGTGTAAGTTACTCCTGCGGGAAGGGTTAAATCTGTTGCTGGATTGAAAGTAACATTTATTGGTAAAACATCTCTAATGGTGAAGTTTTGTGCAGCATCATTACCAATGTTTTGATATCTAATTACATAATCTAAATCTTGACATAATCCAACATCTGTATTTCCAATTTCGACACCTGCCGTGTTTTCGACTGTTTTTGTTAAAACAATAGATGGTTCAATAATTTCTACATCAAAAGTTACTAAATAAGCAGCATAACAATCTCCTTCTGTTGTAAGTCTTAATGTCGCACCTGTTTCGTTGTTTGGAATTACTGTATTACCAGAATTATTTACTTGCACTATATCTAGATCAAAACCTAACGTGTTAGAGCTATTTATGTTTCTATTAGTTACAGCAACATTATTATTGGTAATAGAAGAGTTAAAAAAGTTATTATTCGGATTTAACCCATTTGTAATAGTGGTAAACCCCGCTACTGAATTTGCTCTAATTCTAAAATTATCTCCAGTATATTCATAATCCCCTTCCAAAGCACTTATCCCTATTCTTGCCCTTACTGGCAATGGATTTGGTAAAGTTTGAAAACCATTTACAGCAAAATCGACTGTGGAACTACTACTACAAATATTTGCATATCCATCAAAAACAGAAATAAACTTGCTAGGCAAAGTTGGACTTTCATAAATAATAACCAATGTCCAACCTCCAGAACTTCCTGTACTTGTGTATATCCCTAATTGTCCTCTTTGGTTTGCTACTGTGTAAGTTCCGTTGGCCTCTGCTAATCCTTGTAGCAAGCCAGTTACATTTTTGTAACACACATAAGGCGTTCCATACAATCCATTTGTACGGCTTGTATTGTTATCTACAATAATATCATCTTCTTGTCCAGCAGCATCTGCGGCGTTATCTGCAACCATTAATTGATAAGCACCTCCAGGCAGTTTAAATTGTACTTGATTCCAATCGTTTTGACTTGGAATTGTAGTTCCATCTGCTCTTCTGCGTTCCCATGGATAGGTTGCAGTCCAGTACAAACCTGCATAAGCAATACGCTTACAAGAATTATTAATAGCTAAATCCGCACTACTAGAACTAAATGTACTAGCATCCCCATCAATATCTATATAATCAAAATTAAAATTATTATTAGCAGCAGTCCCATTATATGGAGTGTTTGCCTCGGCTGTAAGTGTTGCTTGGTTTGTTACATTCCCAGCACCATCATAAGTAGGCTGTGTAGTTGTTCTATTAACAATATTGTTTCCAACAAACACAACATCTCCTTTCAGTTTTAAATTTCCTCCTGCAAGTCTTTGTGTAAAAGGTTTGACCACTTGCCCAGTTATGCCTGATCCGTAAAGGACGCATAACAACAGTAAAAGATAGTTTTTTAATTTCATAATGTAAGTATTTGTTTGTTGGGGGAATAAAGGTATTTAATTTTTTTTATCTAACATATATTTAGGGTTATTTTTTTGTAAAACAATCCTAAAATAAATGTTATTTCTCTATTTTGACAATTTTTAATTTGTTATTATAAGCTTTACTAGATTTTATATCAATTGCATCTGATGCTTCTTGAATGTCATCAAATTTTTGAAAATATATATAATAAGTACTATTAGCAGGATTGTAAAAGAAATCTATATTAGTCTGACCAGATTCTATGGCTTTAGTAATAAATAGATCTCTTTTTACTGGGTCTTTATGAACCGCAGCAACAACATAATATCCTTCTTTTATATTATCATTATTTTTAATAATTTGTGTTCCTGTTTGTTCTTCTCCAAAATCAAAATCGGCGGCAGTATAACTTTTGCTATTAGGTACTGCTTTCATTTTAAGTTGTAATAGCTCTTCTCTGTCCTTTAAGTATTTAGTTTGTGCACTATCAGAATTAGCTAATTTTATACGACGTTTTTTCTCAATATCTGATTCTACTTTTATACTTTGTAATTTTGCTAAAAGTTCCGCGTTTTTAGCGTCCATTGCTAATTTTTCTGCTTTTAATTTTTCTAATTTTTTAAAATTCTCTATGTTTATTGCATCATTTTTATTTGGAACTTTTTTCAATCTTTCATTTGCAAGAGTTTCAAATTCATTAATAAAATTATTCTGATTTTTAGAATTTTCAGCAATTTCTTGTTTTAATGCTTCCAATGCTCTGTTAGCTTCGGCTGTGCTTTTAAATTCTTTAGGCTGACTAACTATTCCTTGATCTGAAAGATCGTTTATTTTTTTAAGCTCAACAAGTTCTAGTTCCTTCTCTTTAGCAATAGATTCTAGTTTTGATGTCGATTCTGATTGATTTTTCTTAGAATCTTCTATCACTTGATTTAGATAATCTATTTGTTTATCTTCTGCCGTTTTAGGTTGATTTGCTTTGGCATCCGCTAGTTCTT
>DZCQ01000008.1:64936-75248 GCA_022730285.1 Flavobacterium psychrophilum | reverse complement strand
TCTAACCCTGTCAGGGTTTCAAACCCTGACAGGGTTAGACCAGATTTATCAATAGTTGGGATTTTCCCAGAAACTGATTCAATGGTTTTGTAAATTCCGTATAATTTTTGAGCTACTTCCACTTGCGTTAAAGCAGTTTCGTCGTATTTTCTATTATTTTCAGCAATTTCAGATAAATATCTTGTTCTATGTGGAGGAATTACAAAAATTTTCTCGCTCATTTCACGAGTAATTTGGAAGGTCGATTTTAAATCGGTTCCTGTTTTTTCTACAATTTTATCCATGATAGATTTGTAGAGCGTATTCATTCCAGGATCGTTGAATTGTGAAGCAATTGTACCAAAAATCGGCATCGTTTCCACATCAGCATCCCAAAGATTATGATTGCGTTGGTATTGTTTTTTAACATCACGAATAGCATCTAATGCACCACGTTTGTCAAATTTATTTAGAGCTACCAAATCGGCAAAATCTAACATGTCAATTTTCTCCAATTGCGTTGCAGCACCAAATTCTGGAGTCATTACATATAAAGAAACATCAGAATGTTCTATTATTTCAGTATCACTTTGACCTATTCCGGAAGTTTCTAAAATTATAATATCGTATTTGGCAGCTTTTAACACTTCAATTGCTTCGTTTACATATTTTGACAACGCCAAATTGGATTGACGAGTTGCCAATGAACGCATGTAAACTCTAGGGTTATTGATAGCGTTCATACGAATTCTATCGCCAAGAAGTGCACCACCAGTTTTGCGTTTTGATGGATCAACGGATATCAATCCGATGGTTTTTTCTGGAAAATCAATTAAAAATCTTCTAACTAGTTCATCAACTAATGACGATTTTCCTGCACCACCAGTTCCTGTAATTCCTAAAACAGGAATTTTGGAAGTTTGATTTTTAGTGTGAATTTTTTCTAAAGTTTCTTTTGCAATTTCTGGAAAATTTTCGGCAGAAGAAATTACACGAGCAATAGCAGTTGGATTTTTTTCTTCCAAATGATTGATTTCACCATTTAATTTATCACCAATTGGATAATCAGAACGTTGCACTAAATCGTTAATCATTCCTTGTAACCCCATAGCACGACCATCATCTGGAGAATAAATTCTTTCAATTCCGTATTCGTGCAATTCTGAAATTTCAGAAGGAAGAATTACTCCTCCGCCTCCACCAAATATTTTGATATGACCTGCTCCTTTTCCTTTAAGCAAATCGTGCATATATTTGAAATATTCGTTGTGACCACCTTGATAAGAAGTCATTGCAATTGCATTTGCATCTTCTTGAATAGCAGTATTTACCACTTCCTCTACACTTCTATCATGACCAAGATGAATAACCTCGACACCTGTTGCTTGGATAATTCTTCGCATGATATTGATGGCTGCATCGTGTCCGTCAAAAAGTGATGCGGCAGTTACAATTCTTACTTTATTTTTAGGAATATAAGGAGTTTGTGTTTCCATTGGGGATTTACTAATTTTGAATTGCAAATTTAGAAAATATTTTATAAGTAGTGTAGTAAGAAATCAAAATGTTATAGAATAGCCCCGATAGAAGCGTGTATCCTTTTGGATTTTTTTTCCAAAAGATACTGCGAATAGCGGGAATTGGAATTTAAAGATGCGAAATGTTGTGCTAAAAAAAAGAAGAAAAAAATTGGCTTGATTGTTGATTTATGTATTTTTGAATTTTAAAAAATATATTGTAATGAGAAAAATTATCTTGATTTTGGTTTTTTTACCTTTTTTAGGTTGTGCAGAAATGCAGCAAGTAATGGCTCAGTTGCCACAAACTTCGAGTGTTATTGGTAATGGAGAAATTGGCAGTGGGCTGAAAGAGGCTTTAAATAAAGGAATTACGCAGCAGGTTTCTAAATTGACTATGGCTGATGGTTTTTATAAAAATGCTGCGGTTAAGATTTTGTTGCCTGAGGAATTACGTAAAGTGGATACGAAACTGCGTCAGTTGGGTATGTCTAGTTTGGCAGATGAGGGTTTAAAAGTGTTAAATAGAGCAGCGGAAGATGCAGTTAAGGAAGCAACGCCTATTTTTGTAAATGCAGTTACTCAAATTTCTTTTACAGATGCAAAAAATATTTTGTTAGGGAATGAATCTGCAGCTACTACTTATTTGCAAAATTCTACTACAACAGAATTATACGGGAAGTTTAATCCTGTTATTAAATCGTCTTTTGCGAAGGTTGGAGCAGATAAAATATGGACAAATATTATTACAAAATATAATAGTATTCCGTTGGTTAAAAAAATAAATCCAGATTTAACAGATTATACTACAAACAAAGCACTAGAAGGAGTTTTTAAAATGATTGCTGTTGAGGAAAAAGATATTAGAAGTAATCCTGTATTTAGAACTACAGATTTATTAAAAAAGGTATTTGCCTTACAAGATAAAAAATAATGTTAAAATTTTCATAATCAATTATATATAACATTTTGTTAACATATAATAGTTATTTAATTTAGTATATTTGTAATGTTAATTTAAGTTTTGGTTGGTTTAGTTACATTTAGAAGTCAGTAATATAATTACTGGCTTTTTTATTTTTTAAAATGATTTATATTTATAGAGATGCAGTTCCTCTAATTCTAAATGTTTTTGATATACTCTTCATATTCTAAAAAGAAGCATTCAAATTGCGTCATGTTTAAATTAAAAAAATCAAATATTTCTTCCCAATTATTTTTGTTGTTAATACTTACTTGTAATTTCTCGACCCAAATTCGGCTAATTTTTTTTTCGGTTTCTAGTGTAAAATTGCTTTCAAATACTAAATCTTGGATGTATTGTTCTTCTAAGATGGACTTTAAAGATTCTATTTTCTCGAAATATAATTCTCGTTTTAATGCATCACGCATTTCAATGTCTAATAAAACTTGTACTTTTTTATTATCAGCATAAAACTTAAAAGAAAAATCCTTAATTTTGGTATTGTATAAGATCCATTTTTTAGGATATTTTTCTGCAAATTCTATCCAGAATTCTCTTTTTATTTTTTGACCTTCTTCTTTACTATACATTTGTGGAATTGTTTTTTTTAAATATATTGATTAAATATTAAAAAAGTATGAACTATTTAGAATTTTTAAAATATGTGCCAAAAATAACAAAAGAAAGTTTACCAGCGATGGAAGCTCACCTAAAAATGATTCCTGAAAGCAGGAAAATGCTTTTAGATAACACTGTATCTACTTATCCAGATGCAAGAAAGGCGGCTGTTTTAGTGCTTTTGTATCCTAAAAATAATATTACACATTTGGCTTTAATCGTTAGAGCAAATTCTAGTAATGTACATTCTTCACAAATTGCTTTTCCTGGAGGAAAGGTAGAAAACTTTGATTTGTCTTATAAGGAAACGGCACTACGTGAAACACATGAAGAGGTGGGAATTTGCCCTGAGAAAGTAACTATAATTAAGCCATTAACTGAAGTGTATATTTCTATTAGCAATTTTTTGGTTTTTCCTTATTTAGGCTATGCTACTGTTGAATTAGAATTTATTCCAGCTCCTGATGAAGTAGCATCTATTATAGAACTTCCATTACATACATTTTTACATGACATAGATATAAAAAATGTTAAAATGGAAGCCTTAAATGAAATTATTCCGGTTTTTGAAATACATAATCATTTGGTTTGGGGAGCTACAGCAATGATGCTTAGTGAATTGAAAGAATTGCTGAAAAAAGTGATTTAATATAATAGTTTTTGTAAATTTGTTCTTTATAATTTTTAAAAAATATGGGATTATTTAAAAGAAATCCTTTTGGACATATATTGTATATTAAATTGTGGTTAATTCGAATTTTTGGACTCTTAACACACCGAAGATACAGAGGATTTAACGAACTTAAAATAGATGGTTCTGAGATAATTTCTGCTCTGCCCAATACAAATGTTCTGTTTATTTCAAACCATCAAACTTATTTTGCAGATGTTGTTGCCATGTTTCATGTTTTTAATGCTAGCCTTCATGGTCGTAATGATAGCATAAAAAATGTTGGATATATATGGCATCCAAAATTAAATATATATTATGTTGCTGCAAAGGAAACGATGAAAGCGGGCTTATTGCCTAGAATATTAAGCTATATTGGAGCTATTACTGTAGAAAGAACGTGGCGTGCTGGAGGAAAAGATGTAGATAAAACAGAACAAAAAGAAGTTAATCCTAACGATACCGAGAATATCAAAATAGCATTAGAAGATGGTTGGGTTATAACCTTCCCGCAAGGAACAACCAAGTCTTTTAAGCCTGTACGAAAAGGAACTGCTCATATAATCATGCAGCACAAACCTATAGTTGTGCCAATTGTGATAGATGGTTTTAGAAGGTCTTTTGATAAAAAAGGTCTTAGGATGAAGAAGAAAGGCATCTTGCAAACATTCACCATTAAAGAACCTTTACAAATTGATTATGAAAACGATTCTATAGAAGATATTGTCGAAAAAATTGAATATTCTATTGAACAACACCCTTCTTTCTTAAAAGTTATTCCAGCCGAGGAAGTGGCAGAGTTGAACGATTTAAACAAACTAAGAAGGTGGGATTACTAATTATGTAAATTCTTTCTTTCTATAAAAAAACGAGCATTTTCTAAGTCTTCTATTGTGTCTATACCAATGCTTGCGTGATTTGTTACAACCATTTTGATACGTTTTCCGTATTCTAAATACCGGAGTTGTTCTAGTTTTTCTGATGCTTCTAACGAAAGCATGGGTAAGTTATAAAAATCTAGTAAGGCTTGTTTTCTAAATGCATAAATACCAATGTGTTTTTGATAGATGACTCCTACATTGCTTTCTCTTGGATATGGAATTACAGATCTAGAAAAATACAATGCAAATCCATTTTGATCTACCACTACTTTTACATTATTTGGATTTTCAATTTCTTTATTATCTTTAATTTCATACATTAAAGATGCTAAATCTATTTCTTTTGCAATGTCATTTTTGAACACATCAATTAATTTTGATAGAGGCTCTTTATTTACAAAAGGCTCGTCTCCTTGTACATTCACAATAATATCTACTGCTAAATTTTGAATAGCTTCGGCGATGCGATCACTTCCAGATTCATGATTTTTAATACTCATGATAGCTTTTCCACCATTTTTTGTGATTTCCTCAAATATTAATTGTGAGTCAGTTACTACAAAAACATCGTCAAATAAATTAGTGTGAATAGTAGCAAGATAGGTTTGTAAAATTACCGTTTTGCCACCTAAATCTTGCATTAACTTTGCAGGAAATCTAGTAGAAGCATAGCGGGCAGGAATAACCGCAATAATTTTCATAGAATATAATTTATAAAAAAGGATATTAGTTGTCCTTTTGCATTAATTTTTGAATGATTTCTGGAATTTTTTTGATATTTGCCATTTGTTTTAGCACCTCTCTAGATTCTTGAATTGGTGTTCCAAAATAACTTTTTCCACCTTCAACCGATTTGGTTACACCTGTTTGTCCCATAATTACTGCTTTGGAACCAATTGTAATGCCACTTGTTGTTCCAACTTGTCCCCACAATGTTACTTCATCTTCAATTATTACACAACCTGCAATTCCAGTTTGAGAGGCTATTAGGCATTTTTTACCAATAATGGTATCATGACCAACATGTACTTGATTGTCAATTTTTGTTCCTTCGCCAATGGTTGTGTCGCCAGTAACGCCTTTGTCAATAGTACATAAGGCTCCAATACCGACATTATTTTCGATGACTACTCTGCCACCCGAAATCAATTGGTCAAAACCTGATTCTCGTTTTTTGTAATAAAAAGCATCAGCTCCCAAAATTGTTCCAGCGTGAATAATGCAATTATCACCAATAATTGTGTTGTCATAAATAGAAACATTGGAATGTATTAAACAATTTTTACCAATAACGACTTCATTTCCAATAAAACAATTTGGTTGAATTATGGTTCCTTCTCCAACTTTAGCAGAAGTCGAAACAGCAACATTTGATGCTTGAAATGATTTGAAATGATTGGTCAATTTATTAAAATCTCGAAAAGGGTCGTCCGAAATTAGCAACGCTTTTCCAATTGGGTAATCTACTTTCTTATTAATAAGAATGATGGTTGCTGCAGATTGTAATGCTTTATCGTAATATTTTGGATGATCTACAAAAACAATATCGCCAGAAGTTACAACATGAATTTCGTTCATACCCAAAACTGCAACATCTTCATTACCAATATACTCACATTTAATAATAGTGGCTATTTGTTTTAGAGTTTGCGGTTGGCTGAATTTCATATAATTCTTTTAAATAGATTTTTTTAGATAGAGATTAATGATAAAACGATTAAAACTAAATAATCTATTTTATCATTATTTATTAATTATTTTACACGTTCCATATAAGAACTTGTAGCTGTATCGATTTTAATTTTGTCGCCTTCATTTATAAACAAAGGAACATTTACCGTTGCACCAGTTTCTACGGTTGCAGGTTTGGTTGCATTTGTAGCGGTATTTCCTTTTGCACCTGGTTCAGAATATGTTACTTCTAAAATGATAGATGCTGGCATATCTACGGAAAGGGGTAATTCTGTTTCGGTATTTACTTGTACAGTAACATTTGTTCCTTCTTTTAATAAATCTGGAGCATCAAGTATTTTTTTATCTAGTGTAATTTGTTCAAAAGATTCTACATTCATAAAGTGAAATTGTTCGCCTTCTGCATACAAGAATTGGTAAGTATGTGTTTCTACACGAATGTCTTCTATTTTATGTCCTGCCGAAAAGGTGTTATCTAGTACTTTTCCATTAGTTAAACTTTTAAGTTTAGTTCTTACAAAAGCGGGGCCTTTTCCTGGTTTTACGTGAAGAAATTCGATAATTTTATAAATATCGTGATTAAATTTTATGCAAAGTCCGTTTCTAATATCTGATGTAGATGCCATATTTTATGTTTATTTAATATTGAATTATATGTTTTTGGAGATTATACTCCTGTGTAGCCTTTCATGATTCCTCTAGAAGAATTTCTGATAAAATCTAGAATTTCGTCTCTTTCTGGTGTTGCTTCCATTTCTGCTTCTATTATAGCTAATGCCTGTGTGGTATTATAGTTTTTTTGGTATAAAATTCTATAAATTTCTTGAATTTCTCTGATTTTTTCAGGCATAAATCCTCTTCTTCTTAAACCTACAGAGTTTATTCCAACATAAGAAAGTGGTTCTTTAGCAGCTTTTGTATATGGTGGAACATCTTTTCGTACTAATGAACCTCCAGATATCATTGCGTGGTCTCCTATAGAAATAAATTGATGAATTGCTGCTAAACCACCAATAATTGCAAAATCTCCAACGGTTACGTGTCCAGCAAGTGCTACACCGTTTACTACAATTGCATTTTTTCCTAAATGACAATCGTGAGCAATGTGAGCTGTTGCCATTATTAAACAATTGTCGCCAATAGTGGTTTGTCCAGATGCAATTGTTCCTCTGTTGATGGTAACACATTCTCTGATAGTTACATTATCTCCAATTACTGTAAGGGATTCTTCTCCACCAAATTTTAAATCTTGTGGAATTGCAGAAATAACTGCACCAGGAAAAATATTGCAATTTTTCCCTATTCTAGCCCCTTCCATAATAGTAACATTAGAACCTATCCAAGTTCCGTCGCCGATAACTACGTTGTTATGAATGGTTGTAAATGGCTCTATTACAACATTTTTTGCTATTTTCGCTCCTGGATGAACGTATGCTAATGGTTGATTCATTTGTTGCTTTGTATCTTTTAATGAAAGAATATTTTTTAAAGTTTAAATTAACAAAAAATTATTTTATTTTTGTAATCTGTGCCATTAATTCTGCTTCTGCGACTAGTTTTCCATTGGCATAGGCTCGTGCTTGCATGTGACAAATACCTCTTCGTATAGGAGTAATTAAATCGCATTTAAAAATAAGTGTATCTCCTGGCAGTACTTTTTGTTTGAACTTAACATTGTCTATTTTCATAAAGTATGTTAAATAATTTTCTGGATCTGGTACGGAACTCAAAATCAAAATACCACCAGTTTGTGCCATCGCTTCTATTATAATAACGCCTGGCATAACTGGAGCTCCAGGAAAATGTCCCACGAAAAAAGTTTCATTCATGGTTACATTTTTAAGTCCAGCTACGTAAGTATCGGTCATTTCTATAATTCTATCAACAAATAAAAATGGAGGTCTGTGTGGTAAGATACTCATAATTTTATGAATATCCATTAATGGTTCTTTGTTTAAATCATAAATAGGAATATAGTTTCTATGTTCTGATTTAATTATTTTAGATAGTTTTTTTGCAAATTGTGTATTTACAAAATGACCAGGTTTGTTTGCGATAATCTTCCCTTTAATTCTGGTTCCTATAAGTGATAAGTCTCCAATAACATCAAGTAATTTATGTCTTGCAGCTTCGTTTGGGTAGTGTAGGGTAAGGTTGTCTAGTACGCCATTTGGTGTTACCGAAATGCTATCTTTTGCAAAAGCAATTTTAAGATTTGTCATTGTTTCTGGAGAAATTTCTTTATCTACATAAACAATGGCGTTATTTAAATCGCCTCCTTTAATAAGTCCGTTTTCTAGTAGCATTTCTAGTTCGTGCAAAAAACTGAATGTTCGAGAATCTGCAATTTCAGTTTTAAATTCACTCAAACTTTTCATGCTTGCATTTTGTGTTCCAAGAACTTTTGTACCAAAATCTACCATAGTTGTAATGCAATAGTCATCAGATGGCATTACAATTATTTCGCTTCCTGTAGCTTCATCAAGATATGAAATAACTTCTTTTACTACATACACATTTCTTTCTGCATTTTGCTCAATTACTTCTGCTTTTTCTAAGGCTTCCACAAAGTATTTAGAAGATCCGTCCATGATGGGAAGCTCTGACGCATTTAATTCTATAATAACGTTGTCTAAATCACAACCCACAAGTGCTGCTAGAACATGTTCTGGAGTTTGAATTTTCACTCCAAGTTTTTCAAGATTGGTACCTCTTTGTGTGTTTACCACATAATTGGCATCTGCTTCAATAATTGGTTTTCCTTCTAAATCTGTTCTTACAAAAGTAAATCCATTATTTATGGGAGCTGGTTTAAAGGTCATTGTTACTTCATTTCCGGTATGTAGTCCAACTCCTGTAAGAGTAATTTCGGTATTGATGGTTTTTTGTTTGACCATTTTTTTTAGATTATTCGATTAAACTTTTTTAGATTTAACTATTTGTTATTTGTTTTCTTAATATCTTCTAGTTGTGCAATTATTTTTGGCAAATTTTTAAAATGAACATAAGATTTGCTATAATCAGCATACCCGAAAGCGGGACTACCTTGCAAAGTTTCGTTGTCTTTAATGTTTTTTCCAATTCCAGATTGTGCTTGTACTCTAACGCCATTCCCAATTGTTAAATGACCTGCAATACCTACCTGTCCACCTATCATACATTGTTCTCCTATTTTGGTAGAACCTGCAATACCTGTTTGTGCAGCTATAACAGTATTTTTTCCAATTTCTACATTATGAGCAATTTGAATTTGATTGTCTAGCTTAGCACCTTGTCTAATAATTGTAGAGCCTAGAGTTGCTCTATCTATGGTAGTGCAAGCTCCAATATCTACAAAGTCTTCTATAATTACATTTCCTATTTGTGGAATTTTAGAGTATTCTCCTTCAGAATTGGGTACAAATCCAAATCCATCGGCACCAATAATACTTCCTGAGTGTATGGTACAGTTGTTACCAATTTCGGTTTCTGAATATATTTTAACACCAGCAAAAATCAAGGTATTGTTCCCTATTTTCACATTGTCTCCTATAAAAACATTTGGATATATCTTGACGTTATTACCCAAAGTTACATTTTCACCAATATAACTATAGCTTCCTAAATATAAGTTTTCGCCATATATTGTAGTTTTAGAAATGGTACTTGGTTGTTCAATTCCTGTTTTGTTTAACTTTATTTGATTATAAAATTCTAATAATTTTGAAAATGCTTTATAGGCATCTTCCACTTTTATAAGTGTTGTGGAAATGCTATTTTCAAGAATAAAGGATTTGTTCACAATTGTGATACTCGCTTTAGTCTCATATATATAGTTATTGTATTTTGGATTGGATAGAAAGGTAAGTGTCCCTTCAATGCCTTCTTCTATTTTAGCTAATTTTGAAACCTCAGCATTAGGATTTCCTACAACTTCTCCTTCTAAAATTTCTGCTATTTGCTGAGCCGTGAATTTCATGTTATTTAATTAATTTTTAAAAGACATTTTTTT
>DZCQ01000008.1:41769-64836 GCA_022730285.1 Flavobacterium psychrophilum | reverse complement strand
TTTGCTGAGCCGTGAATTTCATGTTATTTAATTAATTTTTAAAAGACATTTTTTTGAAGATATGTTTTTTAAATATTTTGACAAAAATATGAAAAAATTGTTTAGAAGTTGCTTTTTATCTTATTGTTTTGGATAACACACAAAATATTTTGTTATTTGCTTTGATAGCATTCGTAAATTTAGTTGATCAGAAAGCACCGCCACATCTTGTATTGTGCCATTTTTTCGGAGTATTCGTATGGGCTCTGCTTCTGTGCTATAAGCCTGATTTTTTATTTTTCCTCTAAACACAAAATATTTTGCTTCATGTATTGTTATATTTTTTTCTTTTGCAAAGGCTTCAATCATTTGTTGTAATTTGGGAGTTTCTATTTTTTCTTCTAGCATTTTTATTTTAAGTAAATCTCTAGTAATTATCATTTTACATAATGTGCTTAGTGTAAAATCTTCATGAAATTGCCAGTTTTTTATACCTCCTATAATATCTACATCATCTAGATTTGCAAAGTGATTTAGTGTAGTAACATCAAAATTTTCTATGGTAATTTTATTTTCTATAAAAAATAAAAGCGATTTATTGCAAGTTATCAAGTCTCCTTTTAGGTATATTTCTTTGGCTCTTTTTAAAATATTTGTTAGAGTAAGTTCTGCTGAAAGGCTAGTTTTGTGCAAATATACTTGCCAATACATTAACCTTCTTGCCATTAAAAATTTTTCGACCGAATAAATACCTTTTTCTTCAACAACCAATGTATTATCTACTACATTCATCATTTGTATCAGTCTGTCGGAATTGACCTTTCCTTCTTCTACACCGGAATAAAAGCTATCTCGTTTTAAATAATCTATTCTGTCTATATCTAATTGACTAGAAATAAGTTGCAACATAAATTTTCTGGAATAATTGCCTTTAAAAATTTGTATTGCAAGGCTTAACTGCCCATTAAATTCGATATTAAGCTGTTCCATGAATAACAAAGAAATCTCCTCATGAGGCACATCTTCTACAATGCTGTGTTCCATAGCGTGGGAAAATGGGCCATGTCCAATGTCGTGTAGAAGTATGGCAATATACAATGCGTTTTCTTCTTCTATAGTTATTTCGGTATTTTTAAATCGAAGCACTTGTATTGCTTTTTGCATGCTGTGTAAGCAACCTAGTGCATGATGAAATCGTGTATGATTTGCTCCTGGATACACTAAATACGACAATCCCATTTGAGAAATTCTTCTTAATCTCTGGAAATAGGGGTGTTGTATTAAATCGTAAATTAATGCATTTGGAATGGTAATAAAGCCGTAAACAGGGTCGTTAATTATTTTTAACTTATTTAAATTGTCCACTTTATAATATTTATAGGATAGAAAATTAATTTTTACGCCATTTTTTTGTTTCTTCAAAAACATGTTCTAATATAGCTACATCTTCTTCTGAAAAATCGATATTTCGTCTAGACATTGCAATTCTAGCTGTTGCAAATGCTTTGCTTGTAATATAAGTTGTAAATCCAGAAGCACCACCCCAAGAGAAACTTGGAATAAAATTGCGTGGAAATCCAGATCCAAAAATATTGGCACTTACCCCAACAACTGTACCGGTATTAAACATTGTGTTAATGCCACATTTGCTATGGTCTGCCATTATCAATCCACAGAATTGCAATCCTGTTTTTATAAAAGTTTCTGTTTCATAACTCCAAAGTTTTACCTCTTCATAATTGTTTTTTAAATTAGAATTGTTACTATCAGCACCTATATTACACCATTCTCCTAAAACAGAATTACCAAGAAAGCCATCATGTCCCTTACTGGAATAGCCGAATAGAACAGAATTTGCAACTTCGCCACCAACTCTACATTGTGGGCCAACAGTAGTTGCTCCATATATTTTTGCTCCTAATTTTACTTGTGCTTCTTCGCATAATGCAAATGGACCTCTAATAATAGAACCTTCCATTATTTCGGAATTTTTACCAATATATATTGGACCTGAAGTGGCGTTAAGAGTTACAAATTCTAGTTTTGCTCCTTCTTCTATAAAAATAGATTCAGGGCAAATTACATTGACACTTTTGGGTATGGATTGAGAATATCTTTCTTGTGTAATTAGTTCAAAATCTTCTCTAATTGCGATATCATTTTTCTGAAAAATATCCCAAGTATTTGAAATGCTAATACATTCGTCTTCAAATTCTATAATTTCATAATTATCAAAATTTACTTCCTCCTGAGAGGTAGTGGTATAAAAGGCAATAATGTTATCATCTTTAAATATCGCTTGATTTTCTTGTAGGGAAAGCACCATTGTAGCTAGAATAGAATTTGGAAGAAAAGAAGCATTAATCATGATATTTTTGTCCATTTCTACCATTGGGTATTTACCAGATAAATATTCTTCTGTTAAAGTGGTAGTGGTAGTGGTAAGGTGTTTTTCCCACTTTTCTCTAATGGTAAGTATTCCGATCCTAATATCTGCCACTGGTCTTGTAAAGGTAAGTGGAAGTAGTGCATTGCGAACAGTTCCATCAAAAAGTATATAATTCATAAAAGTGGTTTGAAAAAGTTGAATGTTTCAAAAGTACAATTATTTCAGACAATTAACAAAAATAAAAAAAGCCCCGCAATGCGAAGCTTTGAATGTGATAAAAACAAGTTATTATTTAACGTGTTTAGCATATTTTGTTTTAAATTTATCAATACGTCCAGCTGTATCAATAAGTTTAGATTTACCTGTGTAAAAAGGGTGAGATGTTCTAGAAATCTCCATTTTAAAAACTGGGTATTCTATCCCTTCATGCATAATAGTTTCTTTAGTCTCAACGGTTGATTTTGTAATAAAAACGTCTTCGTTAGACATGTCTTTAAAGGCTACTAATCTGTAATTTTCTGGGTGAATTCCTGCTTTCATGGTGTTTTAATTTATTTTGAAGTATCCGATTTTGATGCTTTTATTTAAAAAAGGTATCAATCATAATACTACTTTTGTTAGTACAAATTTTATAATTTTAGTTTGCAAAAGTACAACTTTTTTTTAGTATTAAAAATTTTTTCCTGTTTTTTTTATAAAAATAATTTCTATATTAAAATTTTGTTAAAGATTAAACTTTTTCTTTTCTGTTTTGTCTAATGAATATAACATTAAAAATTTATACAATGAAAAATTTAGTAATTGCCCTTGTCCTTGCTTTGGGATTAAGTATGTCTGCTCAAGAAAAAAGAGCAACAAATGAAAAAATGACTGTTGCACAACGCAACGAATTACAACTTAAAAAGATGACTTTAGAGTTGAATCTTACTACTTCGCAACAAAAAGAATTAGCTCCAATTATTGCAGAGCAAAATGAGAAGAGAGAGAGCCGAAAAGTTGAAATGAAAAAAGAGAATGGTACTAAAAAATCAAAATCTGCAGACGAAAAATTTGAAAATTCTAATAAAAGATTAGACTCTCAAATAGCATTTAAAAACAAAATGCGAAAAATTCTTGATGACGAGCAAATGAAAAAGTGGGAAGCAAACAGCAAATCTAGAAAGAATAAAGCAATTGCACACCATCGCAAAAATAAAAAAGCAGAGGTTAAATCTTAGTTGTTTGTTTGTTAAAAGCAACCATTTCTAAACAGAAATGGTTGCTTTATTTATTTATTTTTTAAAACGCCTGCGTCTGGAATGTGCAGCCTATTGGTAAGAATTGCTATTTCATTAAGGTTAAAATCTCCTGTTAAGTGCATTAATACTGTTTTTTCCGTTTTGCTATTATCGTGTTCTATAAATAAAAGCATTTCTTTTATTTGAGAATTGTCTTGGTTAGATTTGGCATATATTTTTACATTTTTGCCATCTTGTTGCGTTCGCATTATTTCTGTTAGGTTATTTTGAACAGAAAATTTTTCTACATTTATACGCATATCTGCTGTTGTTTTTGGACTCAATGTCATGTAAACTTTTAAATTGTCTAGTTTTTTAATTAATGCAAGATACTTTTGTGCTTCCTTATCGCTAGCGTCCATTTTTACATTACTCATTAAATCGAACATCTTTTTTGTAACAATAATGGAAGTTACTCCATCTTGGTTTTCATATTTATCAAAAAGTGCTTGTGCATTTGCATAAATTGCACTAAATAATATTGTTATAGCTATTATTACTTGTTTTTTCATGATTTTATTTTGAAATATTTTTATTATTATTGTCAAACTCATTAATATACCTTACACTTTCTATGCCAATGTTTACATTTGAGGATAATAATTGTAATGCTTTTTGTGTTTCTGCAAATGCTTTTTCTGGGCTATTGTAAGTCCCAAGTTCTTTTTGATTTGGTTTAAAATAATAATTAGTTGCTGCAAATAATAGTGTGGTTGCTAAAATCACTGCTATTCCTAACGTTAAAAGTTGTTTAATTATAATTCTATTTTTCTTCATTCTAAAAATATTTATACCTAATTTTCTATTGTATTATACAAATTACGATATAATTTTATAAACATTGCTTTAAAATGCTAAAAAAAAAAACGATTTAGGTTTTCTTTCAAAAAATCCATTTGAAGTTTGTTCGTTTATAGGTAAAAAAAAAGCCTTTTTTACTACAAAAAAGGCTAATAAAGAAATATTTTTGTTGCTTTTAGTTAAAATAGAACCCAGCAGGAATAATTCCTACGGTATAATTATATACTAAAGAACCGTTAGATTCTGAATAAATATATACCTTTCCGTTAGAACTGTAATTGCCAGCATCTCCTACAAATATTTTGGAGTTTCGTACAGCAAAGCTATATACTCCATAAACTCCTTGGTTAGTTGTTGTAAAAAATTCGGTTGTTGGCAAAGTTGTAGCAGTTGGCGTAGTTTTAAAAATACTAGATCCAACAGTGTAATACATATTTAGATTTTCTATCTCTAAATTAGATGGATGTTGTGTTGTTCCAAAATCTATAAAGCCAGAAACAGTATCGCTGGCAAGATTAATTTTCACTAACTTTCCAGCAGTTTCAGTACCAGTCCAAGAAGCTTTTCCTCCACACAAAACATATAGAGTTCCATTATTTTCTTCTAATGAATTTGGAATATCTCCAACAGAAATAGTATTGGAAACAGTATTAGTAAGAATATTTATAACCGATACCGTATTTCCAAATCCATAACCACCTTGATGTGCTACATATAGTTTATCATTTTTTATAATTAATTTTTCAGGACCTTCGGCAACAGGAATTGTACTAGTAATAGTGTTTGTAGCAAGGTTGATAACTGCCACATAATCATCAGTAGTTACGGATCCATTTCCCCAATTGGTAACATAAGCGTTTCCGTTTGCAAAAGCAATATATCTTGGATTGCTTAAACCAGTTGTGATAGATGCAGTATGTTGCATTGTGTATCTATTTACAATTTCTATTTTTTGCGAATTGTTTAAAACAATATAAGCGGTATTACCATAAAATCCAATATCTTGACCAGTATCTCCAAGTGTAATGGTTGGGTTTACAATAGAAAATATGTTGTTTTGAAATACTGAAAAGCTATCAGAAATATAAGAAATAGAAGCGTTTCCATTACCAAATCCACCTTGGTTTAGTACTAAAGTACCATTATCATAAGCACCTAATGGAGCTTCGGCTATTGGAATTTCTCCGTCATCATTTGTACAAGAGGTAAAAAAAACGATGCTTGATAAAGCGGCTAAAAGAATTACTTTTTTAAAATTCATGATTTAAAATTTAAAGATTAGATTTATTGAATAATTTGTTCCTGGCATTGGTCGCATAGAAACATTTTGATAACTTTTATTAAAAGCATTTAAGACGGAAAACCCTAATTTATAGGTATTTATTTTTCCAAAATTATAAAACCCTGAAAAATTAACAATATTGTAGCCTTTTAATTTGTAAAAATTGTCAGTAGATGTATATACTTCCGAATTAAACAAATGTTGTGCAACAAATTCTATTTTATTATAATTATAAGACAATAAATTAGTTGCTTTATGCAATGGAACATATATAGATTGCTTTTTAGTTGCAATATCTTCGGACTTTGTGTATGCGTAATTTATATTCCAATAAAAATGATGCTTTTGAAAATTTTTATGAATAGCAAAAGTGCTTTCTAAACCATAAGTTGCCACTTTTAGTATGTTTTTTGGTTGCCAAAATCCATACTCATTTGGTTGCCATGCAATTAAGTTACTGATGTCATTATAAAAAACAGTAGCCGTAAAATGTATTTTTCTAAAATTTATTTCTTGATTTATTTCATATTGAGAGCTACTTTCTGGTTTTAAATTTGGATTTCCACCATATTGCCAATACAAATCATTAAAGGTTGGAATTCTAAAATTTTTAGAATGATTTATCTTTATATTATATCTTTTTGTTGGATTGATATTCAAGCCGATGCTATACAATAATGGACTTGGATAGTTAGAAGTAACTTCCTTTTTGATACTTCCTAAAAATTCAAACGAGGAGTTTATAAAATATTTCGTAAGCAATAATCCCGAAAAAAGTTGCCGTTCTCCATCTAAAAGACTGCTGCCTGTTCCTTTTGTATTCGAAAATTCTAATACCGAATTAAATGTAATTTTATCAGTAGGAGTGTATAATAATTCTTCTTTAGCTACCAGCGTTTCTGCCTTACCTGAACTAAATGTTGCGATATTTGCATCTTCAAAATAGGCATACATTTCTGCTAATTGTGCTATTTTTACTTTGGAAGTGAATTTTGCAAAATCCAAGCTCCATTCAGCTAAATTTCGGGAATTTAAAATTTTGTATTTACTTTTAGACGGAGCGGCTAATGTTCCTGAAAAATGCCGTTCATTATCGTAGGTTTCACTATAAAATTTAAGAAAATTATTTTCATTTATTTTATATCCAAAATTAACACCAAAATTGGTATTGTGGTAGGCTCCATTTTCGTTTTTTAGATTGGTATTTGGATATTTATAGTCGTTATCGGATTGCGTATGCGAAAAGATAATTTGGGTGCTAACTTTCTTATTAGAAGCAATTAATTGATAGTTAATGTTTTGAGTATTAAAACTTCCGTAATTTACTAAAATCTTATTTTTAATTTGTTTTGCAAAGTTAATTTCAGAATTAAGATGAATACTTCCACCAATTGCTCCTGTTCCATAAATAGTGCTTCCGCCTCCAGCTCTAATAGCGATATTGTTGTAGCTTTCTGTTGAAATGGTATTAAAGTCGGTTTGTCCCGTTAAAACAGAATTGATATTTATTCCATTCCAAACAACGGCAGTTTGCTGTGCAGTTGTACCTCTAAAGGAAGGAGATGAAACCATTCCTAAACCATTTTCTTTAAAATAGATAGTGCTATTATATTGCAATAATGTAGTAAGGGAATTGCTGTTTTTTTCAATAATACTATCATTTAATACCTGAAGTTTGTTAGTAGTAGAAAAAGTTTTTAGTTGTGTATCAGGTATTACTACATCTTCTAATTTTCGGACAGAATCTTCCTGTGCCAAAATTGATTGACAAATTAAAATGATAATAAACACGAATTTATTTTTACACATAAAATTATAAAATCTCTATCCCCGAAGATTTAATATATTGTTAAAAAACTGGCAGGTCTCCTGGCTTGCGTATTGTTGTTCGCCTTCTCGTTAATTAAAACAATGGCATTAAGATAACAACAACCTCATTAGCATACAGTTGCGGGTACAGCTTAGGTATTTAACCTAATTCCCTTTTAATTTGCATTTATTAAAAAAAAATAAATACAAAGCCATTTTCGGTGCAAATATATAATAAAAACAGCAAATTATTCTTTTTTCTTTGTGAATTTAAAAATAAGCCAAATAAATCCGATTACAAAATGCAGCATAATTATGCCTGCGACAATGTAAACAAATGTGTTAGAATCTCTCATTATTTTATTTTTTTGTAAAAATATTTAAAAATTGGTCTTTCTTTAGTATCAAAAGTTACACGATTTTACATTTGTTAAAACAAAACCTTACTTTTGTAAAAAAATAGACAAAATGATTTGGAAGAATAAAATAGTATTATTTAGTATAATTTTACTAAGTTTTGTACACTGCAAAAAACAAGAAATTGTGATAGATAGCCCCACAAAAGGCAACCAAATTAAATATGCAAAGGGTTTCGAATTATATAATTATAACGGATTTTCAATTTTAAAAATAAAAAAACCTTGGCCAACGGCATTACATAACTATATTTATATTTTAAAAGAAAAAAATGGAATTATTCCAGATAGTTTAAAGCAAAATCCGGTTATTGATATTCCAATTAAATCTGTAATTGCAACTTCCACAACACACTTAGCTTCGTTAGAAATGTTGAATGTGCAAGATTTACTTATTGGATTCCCGAATCTTTCGTATATTTCTTCTAAAAAAGTCAGAGCTAGAATTAAGCAAGGAAAAGTGGAAGAGTTGGGAAGTAATTTGAATTTGAATATAGAAAAAATAATTGATTTAAACCCTTCTTTATTAGTTGGTTATGGTATAGATAATAATAATTCATCGTTAGATAATTTACAAAAAAGTGGTGTTCAAATTGTCTTAAATGGAGACTGGAACGAGCAATCTCCATTAGGAAAGGCAGAGTGGATTAAATTTTTTGGAGCATTATTTAATAAGAATGAATTAGCAAATACACTTTTTACTTCGGTAGAAAAAAGTTATACAAAAACGAAGAGTCTGGGACAAAAAGCTAATTACCAACCAACCGTTCTTTCTGGAGGTATGTATCAGGATTTGTGGTATGTTCCTGAAGGAAATAGTTGGGGATCTTTGTTTATAAAAGATGCGAATGCTGCTTATATCTGGAAAAATACAAAAGGAACAGGAAGTTTATCGTTGCCGTTTGAAGTGGTTTTTGAAAAAGCAAATCAGGCAGATTTTTGGATAGGTCCTGGGGATTTTATTTCTTTAAAAAATTTAGAACAGAGTAATCCTCATTATGCTAATTTTAAAGCTTTTGAAACAAAAAAAGTGTATTCTTACAGTTTTAAAAAAGGAGAAACAGGTGGTGTTTTGTATTATGAATTAGCTGCAAATAGACCTGATTTAGTTTTAAAAGATTTAGTGAAAATTTTTCACCCCGAATTGCTTCCTGACTATAAATTGTTTTTTCTTGAAAAATTAAAATAAGTTGAAAAATCCATACACTTTTTTTTCTGTTTTTTTGTTATTTCTAGCAGTTATTCTATTTGTTTTTGATTTGAGTATTGGACAAATACACATTCCTTTTGCAGAAGTGATAAAAAGTCTTTTTGGAGAAAATACAGCCCACAAATCTTGGGAATACATTATTTTTAATTATCGATTACCAAAAGCAATAACGGCAGTTTTAGTAGGCATTGGACTTTCAGTCAGTGGGTTGTTAATGCAAACTTTTTTTAGAAACCCAATGGCGGGTCCTTATGTTTTAGGTGTTACTTCTGGATCTAGTTTAGGAGTTGCAATTGTTGTAATGGGTTCTTTTTATTTACCACTTGCTTTTAGAGAAATATTTACGGACACTTTTGGAATTATAATTGCTTCCTTTTTAGGTAGTTTTTTTGTTTTTTTGTCAATTATTATTGTTTCTAGTTTTTTAAAAGATACCAATGCTATACTAATTGTTGGACTCATGTTTACTAGTTTTACAACTGCTATTGTAAGTATTTTAACCTATTATTCAACTGAAGTTCAGTTACAAAAATTCACCTTTTGGTCATTGGGAAGTTTAGGAAATTTATCTTGGTATCAAGTTTTGCTATTAGCCATAGTAGTGTTAGTTGGATTAGCTTTGACCATTGCCATTATCAAACCATTGGATTTGTTATTGTTAGGTGAAAACTATGCCAAAAGTATGGGACTAAATTACAACAGAATTAAATTTATTATTATTATAATTACAAGTGTTTTAGCAGGTGGCATCACTGCTTTTGCGGGACCAATTGCTTTTGTCGGACTTGCTGTCCCTCATATCACAAAAATTATTTTTCGGTCAAGCAATCATAAAATATTGTTTTTTGGAACAATACTTTTAGGCTCAATCATGATGCTTTTGTGCGATTTGATTACACAATTACCAACACTTAATTTTGTGATTCCTGTTAATGCTATTACTTCTATTATAGGAGCACCTGTGGTTATTTGGTTATTGTTAAAAAAATATAAGAATTAGTAATTTCCAAGATGAAAAAAATTATACAAACAACTAATTTGAGTATTGGTTACAGGAGTACGAAGCCAAATATAATAGCTTCTAACCTTACTATATCTTGTGATACTGGCAGGTTAATTGCATTGATTGGTACAAATGGCATAGGAAAATCTACTTTGTTAAAAACATTGGTTGGTATTCAAAAACCCATTAGTGGTTCTGTTTTTGTAAATAATATTTCGATAAATAATTATAACCTTTCAAATTTTGCACAAATTTGTAGCCTTGTTTTAACCGAAAAATTGCCTCCAAGCAACCTTACCGTTTTTGAACTAATTGCATTAGGCAGACAGCCTTATACTAATTGGATAGGAAAACTAACAAATTTAGATTTAGACATCATTCAAAATGCTATCCAGCAAACAGGAATACAAGATTTAGTAAATAAAAAACATTTTGAAATTAGCGATGGACAGTTACAAAAAGTATTGATTGCAAAAGCTTTGGCACAAGATACTTCCATAGTGATACTTGACGAACCTACCACACATTTAGATTTACCGAACAAGCTTGTGGTATTAAAACTTTTGCAGAAACTTGCACATAGTATGGACAAATGTATCTTATATTCTACTCACGATATTAATTTAGCAATTCAATTATCAGACGAAATTATTGTAATGACAACTGATGCAGTCTATCAAGATAAACCTTCAATTTTAATTAAAAATGGTGTTTTTGATAATTTATTTTCTAATGAAAATATTATTTTTGATAGGAGTAGTGCTACTTTTACCATTAAATAGACTCTATTTTGTGATTTTAGTGTTATAATAATTTTGGGAAAAATTTTCCAACCTTGTTTTTATAATCCTTATAATTTGGAAATTTTAGTGTAAGTTGTAGTTCTTCATATCTTGTTTTTATATGAAATAACCAAACTAAAATTCCTGTTATCGTTAGCTTATAAATTGAATTTTGGTAAATACTATCTCCAATTAGCGTTGTAATTACCCCAAAATAAATTGGATGTCTCACTATTCTATATAGTCCATTTTGTTTCAATATAGCATTTTCGGTTGGAGTAGGATACACAGTTAAATTTCTGTTTAATTGAAAAAATGCTATCAAAATAAGAATTATTCCTACTATCATTACCACAAAACCAATATTTTGAATATAGATTGAAAAACCTAAAATAGCATCGTTTAAAATTGCAAATGCTAGAAAAAGAACTAATTGTATTCCAACTAAAATATAATCTTTGTTAGTTTTCTTCATGGATTTCAGTTTTATTCTGTAAAATATTTTTTAAGTAAAAGAATCCAACAATCCCAGCAATCAAAGAACTAGCTAAAATAATCAATTTTGAATTATTAATATATTCTGAGTCACTAAAAGCCAATAATGTAATAAATATAGACATGGTAAACCCAATGCCACCCAAAAAGCTAACGCCAATTATTTTTTGCCAATTTAAATCGTCTGGCAATTTAGAAATTCCAAAAAGCACCGTTAAATAGCTAAATAAAACTATTCCAACTGGTTTCCCTACTATTAAGCCTAGGTATATGCCCATAGAATATTTTTGGGTAAATAATTCTGAAACATCACTAGTTAGAACTATTGCAGTATTCGCCAAAGCAAATAAGGGTAAAATTAAATAGCTAACAGGTTTGTGTAAATAATGCTGTAAAATGTATGAAGTAGATTTTTTATCCCCATTTCCAAAAGGAATTGCAAATGCTAGTAAAACACCTGTAATTGTAGCGTGTACACCAGATTGCAACATAAAATACCACATAAAAATACCACCTATTAAATACGGAATTAAATTTCGAACTTTTAGTCTATTTAGTACTAGCAATACTGCAAATATGCTTAAAGAGATTACTAAGTCGCTTATTATTAGATTTTTAGTGTAAAAAAATGCGATTACAAGTATTGCTCCTAAGTCGTCTATAACTGCTAATGCTGTTAGAAAAATTTTAAGTCCAATAGGAACTTTATTTCCTAATAAAGATAATATGGCTAGTGCAAAAGCAATATCTGTAGCCATTGGTATTCCAGCTCCAGATTGCATTTTTGTATTATAATTAAAAATTAAATAAATTCCAGCAGGCATTAGCATGCCCCCAATTGCTGCAAAAATTGGCAATGAAGCACTTTTTAAATCCGATAATTCTCCAATATAAATTTCTCTTTCTAATTCTAGTCCAATTAATAGAAAAAAAATAACCATCAACGCATCATTAATCCAAAATTCTACTGGATGATTTGCAATAGGGTAGTGCCAAATATGATTATAAGTAACTGATAAAGAAGAATTTGCTATAATTAACGAAGTGATTGTACACATTATTAAAAGCAATCCTGCTACTTTTTCATTCTCAAAAAACTCTTTAAATAATACTGTTATTTTCATTTATATTGAAAGATATTATTGAATTATTGTTTATAGTTTTATTTTAAACGAAAAAAGATTGCTAAATAACAATCTTTTTTCTATAATATTGTTTTTTAAAGCTATTTTTTTGCTTTTAAAGCTTTATATTTATCTGTCATATCTAATGCATTATATACATTTAATAGAGTAGATTTTATTGCTTCATCATCAGCAAATAGCTGTTGTGCTTTCTCTAAATACGGAAGAGCAGATTTGAATAAATTTTGGCGTTTTAGTTTTAAAGCATCGTATTTTTTATTATCCGCAGCCGAGGTGCCAGTAATAGCATTCATTTGTTCTACTAATTTGCCTTCTCCTTCAAGTTTTAAAACGGCAAGGTTCATGTAAGCATTTTTGTAATTTGGATTTATGGCAATTGCTTTTAGATAATTTTTTTCAGCTTCTGCTTGACCTTCTTTAGATTTTGAAGCAATTACACCTAAGTTAAAAAACAAATCTGCATCGTTTGGGTTTTTCTCTGTAGCTTCTGTGATTAGTTTTTTGTAAGTATCAAAATCATCTGTTTTTAGGTACAAATCTGCTTCTGCTAAAAGCAAACTTGTGTCGTCTGGATTTAATTTTCTTGCATCTACAATAGATTTTTTTGCTGCTGCAACATCTCCCTTATGAATATATATTTGTGCTATATATTTATATATTTCCCCTCTTTTAGATGTAATATTTTCTGTTTTTGGGTTAGTATGTGTGCCAATCTTTACAGCAAAATCTCTCTCTTTAAGCGTGTTGAAAGTATCGTCCTTGTCTGTTGCTTTGTTTTTTGCTAGAAAATTTGTTCCTTTTCCAGAAAAATTCAAATCTTTTAGTTTGTTATAATAATTTAAAGCTAAATCAAAATCTTGTGCATTCAGTGCATTACCAGCTGCATAATACAACATGATAGTATCGTTTTTACCAAGTTGATAAACTTCGTGTAATTTTAAAGCACTTTCTTTGTATTTTTTTTCTTTATCATCAGCTAAAGCAGCTTGAAACAGTTCATTTCTTACTTCTTTGAGAGATGCGTCTGCTTGTATGCTATATTTATTTTTTCCAGACTCTTTTTCATTATCCAACAAGTCATTGTATGCTTTTGCAGCTTCTAATAAATTTTTATCTGTGTCTACTTTCTTTTTGGCAAGTTCGAAAGAGGCATTTCCTTTTAAGAAAAAGTATTGTGCTTTTTGCGAATTATCGGCATTAGTAATAGTGCTTTCTAAAGTTGCTAATGTAGTTTTAGCCTCTGCAGGATTTCCAGCTTTTATTGCTTTTTCAGCAAGTTTTAATTCGTCTTTTTGAGCAAATGTTGCTCCGTAAATAAACAGCGATGTAAAAATTATTTTTAGGTTTGTTTTCATTATAATATGTATTAATTATTTTTTTGTATAATGTTCTTCTTGCAAATGTAATGCCAAATTAATTGATTTATTCTTCTGTGTCGTCCTCGTCCTCGTCTTCTTCAGAGCTTTCTTCATCATCATCATCATCTTCGATAATTTCTTCCTCTTCCAATATTTCGAGAACTGGTTTTACTCTTTCTATTGTAGATTCGACAATATTTCCGTCTTCATCTACTAGAACTTCTTCGGTATCATCTTTCATTACTTTTGTTACAGCAGCAATAGCATCTTTTCCTTTTAGATTAATAAGTTTTACGCCTTGTGTAGCTCTTCCCATTACCCTTAGGTCTTCTACTGCCATACGTATGGTTAGTCCAGATTTGTTAATTATCATTAAATCGTCTGCGTCTGTAACTGCATTTATAGAAATAAGTTGTCCTGTTTTCTCGGTAATATTCAGTGTTTTTACACCTTTTCCGCCACGATTTGTAATTCTATAATCGTCTAATGAAGAGCGTTTTCCGTATCCATTTTCTGCAACTACTAGAATTTCGCTATTCATGTCGTTTACAGATACAAGTCCGATTACTTCGTCTTGTTCATCTTTTAGTCTAATACCTCTAACTCCAGATGCAGTTCGACCCATTGGACGTGTTTTTGTTTCTTCAAATCGGAGTAGTTTTCCAGATTTAACCGCTATGATAATTTGACTATTTCCATTGGTTAATTCTGCTGAAAGCAATTCGTCTCCTTCTTTGATGGTAATTGCTGCCACTCCGTTTACTCTTGGTTTGGAGTACTTTTCTAGTGATGTTTTTTTAACCATTCCTTTTTTAGTAACCATTATTAAATTATGGCTATTAATATATTCTTGGTTTTTAAGGTCTTGTGTGCATATAAAAGCCTTTACCTTATCATCACTTTCTAGGTTAATTAAGTTTTGTAAGGCACGTCCTTTTGCAGTTTTGCTTCCTTCTGGAATTTCATAAACACGCATCCAAAAACATTTTCCTTTTTGGGTAAAAAACATCATGTATTGGTGGTTTGTTGCTACATACATGTGTTCTAAGAAATCGGAATCTCTTGTTCCAGCACTTTTTTGTCCAACACCTCCACGATTTTGTGTTTTGTATTCGGTTAAATTAGTTCGTTTGATATAACCAGCGTGAGAGATGGTTATTACCACGTTTTCGTCTGCAATTAAATCTTCGATGCTTACATCTCCACCAGAATATTCTATTTGGGATCTGCGTTCATCGCCATATTTCTCAAGCATTTCTTGTAGTTCTTCTTTAATTAAGGTAGTTCTAAGGTTTACATCGGCAAGTAGTGCTTCTAAATGTTGGATTAATTTCATAATCTCTTCATATTCTGCTCGTAGTTTGTCTTGTTCTAGTCCTGTTAATTGTCGCAAACGCATTTCTACAATTGCTCTTGCTTGAATATCCGATAATTTAAAACGTTCTATTAATTTTTCTTTTGCTTCATCTGTATTTTTAGATGATCTAATTAGTGCTATTACTTCGTCTATATTATCAGATGCAATAATCAATCCTTCTAATATGTGAGCTCTTTCTTGTGCTTTACGGAGATCAAATTGCGTTCTACGTACTACAACGTCGTGTCTGTGTTCTACAAAATAATGAATTAAATCTTTTAAATTCAGCATTTGCGGACGACCTTTTACTAGTGCAATATTGTTTACACTAAACGAAGATTGTAGTTGTGTGAATTTGTATAAGGTATTTAAAACTACGTTTGGAGTTGCATCTCTTTTTAGGATATATACAATTCGCATACCGTTTCTATCAGATTCATCTCGGATATTTGAGATTCCTTCAATTTTCTTTTCGTTTACCAAGTCTGCAGTACGTTTTATCATGTCTGCTTTGTTTACTTGATATGGTATTTCACTTACAATAATGCATTCTCTGCCATCTACCTCTTCAAATCCTACTTTTGCACGCATTACAATACGCCCTCTTCCTGTTTTAAAGGCCTCTCTTACACCTTCATATCCATAAATAATCCCCCCAGTAGGAAAATCGGGTGCTTTGATATGCGTCATTAACTCGTCTATCTCGATATCGTTGTTATCTAGATATGCTAATGTTCCGTTAATTACTTCGGTAATGTTATGAGGAGGCATGTTAGTTGCCATTCCTACTGCAATACCGGTTGCTCCATTTATTAAAAGTGTTGGGACTTTGGTAGGCATTACCTTTGGTTCATATAAGGTATCGTCAAAATTAAGCTGAAAATCAACGGTTTCTTTTTCTATATCTGCCATAATATCTTCCGATATTTTTCGCATTCTAGCTTCAGTATAACGCATTGCTGCAGGGCTGTCTCCATCTACTGATCCAAAGTTCCCTTGTCCATCTACAAGTAAGTATCGCATACTCCATTCTTGTGCCATACGCACCATTGCATCGTAAACAGAAGTATCTCCATGAGGGTGGTATTTTCCTAGAACTTCTCCTACAATTCTAGCAGACTTTTTATGGGCAGATCTTGAGGTAACTCCAAGGTCGTACATTCCGTATAAAACTCTTCTATGTACTGGTTTTAAACCATCTCTTACATCAGGTAATGCACGTGACACAATAACCGACATCGAATAATCGATGTAGGCTGTTTTCATTTCGTCTTCAATGTTAATTGGTATTAACTTTTCTCCGTCAGACATAATATATTTCTGTTTATTTGTGTATAAAAATTAAAGTTTGCTAAGATAGTTTTTTTTTAGGAAATTTCAAAGTCTCTCACGCTTGTTTTTGCACGAGTTATTAACAGGTTTTGTAGTGTTTTTTTGCTTATTTGCAGTGCTTAGCTTTCTAAATCATCGTCTTCTTCGGTTGTGTCCTGGTCGTTGTTTGTTAGTTCAAAAAAACTAAAAATAGAGCCTCCATACGCTTTTTGAAAGGAAAAGTTTTCCATGTGTTCTAGACTTGTGTGTTTAGAATGTTCTATAATCATCATTCCGTCTTCTTCTAGAATTTCATTATTAAAAACAAGTAGTACTATTTTTTCAAATTCTTTTTGAGAAATTCCATAGGGTGGATCTGCAAAAATGATGTCATAGGTTAATTTGCATTTTTCAAGAAACAAAAAAGCATCACTTTTTATTGGATTTATGTTAAAGTCAAACTCTTTGGTCGTATTTTTTATAAACATAACGCAACCCATATCGCCATCTACACTAGTAATAGGTTGGCTTCCACGAGATGCAAATTCATAACTAATACTTCCTGTACCTGCAAATAAATCTAGAACACGCAAGTCGTTAAAGTTAAAATTATTGTTTAAAATATTAAACAGTGCTTCTTTGCACATATCAGTTGTGGGACGAACGGGCAAATTTTTTGGCGGATTTATTCGTCTTCCTTTATATTTTCCAGATATTATTCGCATGTGTGTATGTTAATATAATGTTGTAAATAATCTGATGGAGATAAGGCATGTATTAAGTTATTGCTTTCATTTAAAAACACAATATTTCGAATATAAGTATAGGCTATTTTATATAAAACGTATTCTTTTTTAATATCTCCTAATAGTTGTAAGGGTACTATTTCTGGATTAAGTCCTAACTGTTCTATAGTAAAAAGCAAGTAATAGATAAAGTCTATTTCTGTTTTGTATTCAAAGGTATTAAATAAAATTAACTTTTGGTTTTGTACCGCTGTTATTTGAAAGTTATTTTTTTGAATATGTACAAATAGTTGTGTTTTGTCTATGTTTTTAGACTTATCTAGTGCTTTTTGAATTAAGATAGAATAAGCATGCTTGTAGGTAAAATCTCCTAAATAATCTATTAATAAATTATTTATATTTACATACGGAACATAAGCCATCATGATATCATAGTTTGCAATAGAATCGTGGTTGAAAGAATCTGTTTCAAAAATTTTAGCATTGTATTGTAAATAGCTATTTAAGTTGTTTTCGTCAAAAAGGACATTTGGTATTAAGGCGAACAAATTATTAGCGTGCAATATAATTATTTTGTCGTATTTTGCATTCAGTTCAGGAATAATTGCAAAAGCATTTTTAAGCGAATCTTCTACAGGAATGGCATCAAAACCAGATTTAAAAAAATAGTTACCTACTCTTTCTATCTTGTTTTTAAGAGAGTCTTTAACGCAATACGAAAGCTCGGTTAATGAAATTTGAAGAATCAAATTCCGATAACTTTTTTCTAAAATGGTTTCATTCGTTGTTGTCATAGATTTAAAATAGGAAAGCTTTTTAATTATAGCAAAAATACATTTTTTTTACATTCTTACACAATCTAAATTTAGAAGTGTATCTTTGATGCTTTATAATTTATATTTTTCTCAAATGAATTCTGCCTTGTTTTACAATGTTTTACAAACTAATTTTCCACATAATCCAACAGAAAATCAAACATTTTTTTTTCAGCAAATAGCTACATTTTGTACCAATGAAAGTTTAAACGAAATTTTTGTATTAAAAGGATATGCTGGAACAGGAAAAACTACCGTAGTTTCTACACTTGTTTCGCATTTAGGAGCAATTAATAAAAAATATGTGCTTCTTGCTCCAACAGGAAGGGCAGCGAAGGTTATTGCTAATTATTCTAACAAAACGGCTGTTACTATTCATAAAAAAATATATTTCCCAAAAAAAACGGCAGCCGGTGGCGTTTCATTTTCATTGCAAGCAAACAAGCATGTAAACACCTTTTTTTTTGTTGATGAATCTTCCATGATTTCTGATGTAAGTACCGATTCTAAATTTGCCGAAAATTCTTCTTTGCTAGACGACTTAATCTCATACGTTTATTCTGGTAAAAATTGCAAGTTAATTTTGATAGGCGATACCGCTCAATTGCCACCAGTACAACTCTCTATTTCTCCAGCTTTAGATACAGATAAATTAGGGTTAAACTACTCGAAAGAAGTTTTCTGGATAGAGTTTGATCAAGTAATGCGTCAGGAGCAAAAATCTGGAATTTTATACAACGCAACACAATTACGAGAAGTGTTAGAAACCTCTTATTATGATACCTTTAAGTTTGATTTAAAAGGATACAAAGACATAGTTCGACTAACCGACGGATATGATATTCAAGATGCAATTAATCAGGCATATAGCAAGTATAGTATAGAAGATACGGCATTTATAGTGCGTTCTAATAAAAGAGCAAATCAATACAATCAACAAATTAGAACAAAAATATTAGCAAAAGAAAGTGACTTATCTTCTGGAGATTTTTTGATGGTTGTTAAAAATAATTACTTCTGGTTAGACAACAATCAGGAAGCTGGTTTTATTGCAAATGGCGATATTTTAGAGGTTTTAGAAATTCGAAATACCAAACAATTATACGGTTTTAATTTTGCAAAAGTGAAAGTCAGAATGGTAGATTATCCTAACCAAAAGCCATTTGAAACTGTTTTGCTTTTAGATACAATATCTAGTGAATCGGCATCATTAACCTACGAAGAATCTAACAAATTGTATCAAGAAGTACTTTTAGATTATCAAGGGGAAGCAAAATATAAACAGTTGCAAAAGGTGAAACAAAATGAGTATTTTAATGCCTTGCAAGTTAAATTCTCGTATGCAATTACCTGTCATAAATCGCAAGGAGGACAGTGGGAAACAGTATTTGTAGAACAACCATATTTACCAGATGGTATTGATAGAGAGTATATTAGGTGGCTGTACACTGCAATAACTCGGGCGAAAAGCACTTTGTATCTTATTGGTTTTAAAGATGATTTTTTTGTGTAAAAATTTATGTCAATATAGTTTTTTAACAATACAATAATAAATGTTTATACCTTGTAGTATTTTTTTATTTACATTTGTTACACCAATCCAAAGATTATGATTTTTAAAAAATACATTGTATTATTCATCTTGCTTTTTTTTGTAAATAATTGTTTTTCACAAGAAAATTACACCGTATCTGGAGTAGTTACTGATGTGAAAAACAACGAAACGCTAATAGGAGTTTCTATCAATATTCCAAATTTAAAAGCAAATACCACTACTAATGAATATGGCTTTTATTCGATAACAATTCCAAAAGGGAAGCACACTTTTATAGTTAGTTATATTGGTTTTGAGTCTGCAGAAAATGCTATTGATGTAAACAAAAATATAAAGCACAACTTTGCATTAGCTTCTGCCGAGAAACAATTAGAAGAAGTGGTGATTTCTAAAACTCGTAATGCTACAAATACTCGTTCTGCCGAAATGAGTGTGAACAAATTAACAATGTCTTCTATCAAAAAAATGCCGGTTGTACTAGGGGAAGTAGATGTTTTAAAGTCTATTTTATTGCTTCCAGGTGTTACCAATGCGGGCGAAGGTGCTTCGGGCTTTAATGTTCGAGGTGGTGGTGCAGATCAAAATTTGATATTACTAGACGAAGCAACAATATTTAATTCTTCTCATGTTTTTGGTTTCTTTTCCGTTTTTAATCCAGATGCGATGAAAGATTTAAAACTGTATAAAGGTGGAATACCAGCACGTTTTGGTGGCAGAGCCTCCTCGGTATTAGAAATATATCAGAAAGATGGAAATAGTAATAGATTAGGCATTACAGGAGGAATAGGCTTAATAACTAGTAGATTGCTGGTAGAAGGGCCAATTGTGAAAGAAAAGGGTTCTTTTTTAGTTGCAGGTCGGGGTTCGTATGCACATTTATTTTTAAAATTAGATGAAAAACAAAAAGATAACACTGCTTATTTTTATGATTTGAATGCCAAATTAAGTTATAAGTTTAATGCTAATAACAATTTGTATGTTTCGGGATATTTTGGTCGGGATATTTTTTCTATCTCCAAGCTATTTACAAATACTTTTGGAAATGCAACCTTAAATGTACGTTGGAATCATCTGTTTTCGGATAAGTTATTTACAAATTTATCATTGGTTTATAGCGATTATTACTACGGACTTTCCATAGATCAAATTGGTTTTAAATGGGATTCTGGAATTAAAAACTTTAATATAAAATACGATTTTAAAAATTATATTTCAAACAAAACCAAGCTTAATTATGGTATAAATGCTATTTATTACACTTTTAATCCAGGAACATTAACACCTTCTAATCCAAATTCTGGAATTAATTTTAAACAATTAGATAAAAAATATGCTTTTGAACCTTCGTTATATTTAGATGTAGAAAATGAAATTTCCGATAGAATAAATATAGCTTTGGGTTTGCGTTCTAGTATGTTTTACAGGCTTGGTCCTTCCGAAGTTTCTGTTTACGCCAATAATCAAGCAGTTGTTTACAATACTGATTTTAAAATATATTCGGAAGCCACAGAAATTGGTATGACAAATTATTCGAAAAATCAAACTATTTCTTTTTTTAACAATTTGGAACCAAGATTCTCTGCTTCTTATTCTATTTCCGACACCAAATCAGTTAAAGTTAGTTATAACAGAATGGTACAATATTTACAACTAATTTCCAATACTTCTTCGCCAACACCACTAGATATTTGGACACCAAGTGATTCTTTTATCAAACCACAAATAGCAGATCAAGTTGCAGCGGGATATTTTGTTAATTTTACAGATGATAAATATTCGGTAGAGCTAGAAACTTTTTATAAAAAAGTTAAAAACCGTTTGGATTATATAGATGGAGCAAATTTAATTGCCAATAATAATATTGAAAGAATTGTATTAAATGGACAACTCAGGGCTTATGGTTTAGAGCTTTTGTTTCGTAAAAATAAAGGCGATTTTTCTGGTTGGGTTTCTTACACCTTGTCTAAGTCTGAGCAGCAAACACCAGGCAGAACTCCCTCCGAAATAGGAATTAATAACGGAAATTGGTATAATTCAGCATACGATAAGTTGCATAATTTAGCAATAACTGGTTCTTATAAATGGAATGATAAGTGGAGTTTTGGTAGTAATTTTATACTACAATCGGGGCAACCTGTTACTTATCCAAATGGGCAATATTCTTATTTTGGACTAACAATTCCTAGCTACGGGCTGCGAAATGCGAATAGGTTGCCAGCTTACCATCATTTGGATATTTCGGCAACATTAACTTCTCGAAAAAATAAAAATAGAAAATGGCAAAGTGAATGGGTTTTTAGTGTTTATAATTTGTATAACAGGCAAAATGCTGCCTCGATAAGCTTTTATCAAAACAAGGAAACAGGTGCAAATGAAGCAGAACGAACCTCTATTTTTGGAATTGTTCCTGCGGTGAGCTATAATTTTAAATTTTAAACGAAACATTTTATGAAATATATATTTTCACTTGTGCTATTATTATTTATTTCTAGTTGTACAAAAATAATTGAAGTTCCACTAGAAACTGCTCCTCCAAAACTAGTGATAGAAGCTACTATTGTTTGGAATAAAGGAACTACTGGGAGCAACCAGATAATTAAGTTAAGCACCTCTACCGATTTTTATAGCACACAAATTCCAGTGGTTTCTAACGCGATGATTGAGGTAAGCAATAGTGCCGGTGTGGTTTTTCCGTTTATAGAAATGCCAAATTCTGGAGAATATGTTTGCACAAACTTTGTCCCAGTTATTAACGAGGTTTATACCCTTAAAATTCAAACAGGAGGCAACACTTATATCGCCACAGAAACATTGCAATCAGTAACCCCAATTACTTCTGTTGTGCAAGAAACTATCCCTGGATTTTCCGGAAATACAATTAGGGTAAAGGCAAATTATAACGATCCGATAGCTGAAAATTTTTATTTGTTTAGTTATCAATATGACCAAATATTAAAACCTGATTTTTATGCAAATGATGATAAATTTTATAACGGAAATCCGTTTTTTAGCATCTCTTTTAACGAAGATTTAAAAGCTGGAGACATATTGCATATTACACATTTTGGAATTTCAAAAACATATTATGAATATTTGAATATTCTACTAACAATTGCTGGAAATACAGGAGGAGCACCTTTTCAGGCACCACCCGTTTCTGTGCGAGGTAATGTTATAAACACTACCAATCCAGAAAACTTTCCGTTTGGCTATTTTAGTCTTTCTGAAAGCGACACAAAATCCTATACAGTACAGTAATTATATAGAATTTTCTAGGTTATCAGGATACATATTTAATAGTGTAGATATAGTATTCCAATTTCTTATTGTTGCAGTT
>DZCQ01000008.1:0-41669 GCA_022730285.1 Flavobacterium psychrophilum | reverse complement strand
AGGATACATATTTAATAGTGTAGATATAGTATTCCAATTTCTTATTGTTGCAGTTACATTTAGTTTTTTTTCGATATATTTTTGATCTAATTTTGTTTTTCCAGCTCCAATTGTGTATTTTATAAAAATACGATTTTCATCAATATGTGCTTCGTCTGGTTTAAATTGGCTTATTTTTAAATCATTAATCGCATTTTCAGACAAATTTGTAGAAATAAAAGCAACATACAGTTTTTTAGTATCTATGTTTTCTGCTTTTAGATAAGGATTGTTCGTAAAACATTTTTCTAAATCCATTTTATTAATTACAATTACAGGAACATCGTGTCCAAATCTTTTAAAAATTTCTTGTTTTATAATAAAAGCAACTTTGCTAGAATTTTTTTCAGGAGTATTTATAAACACATTTCCAGATTGTATATAGGTTTCTATCCCTGTAAATCCAATGTCTTGCAAAATATTTTTTAGAGATTCCATTTTAATAATGTTATGTCCAGAAACATTAATTCCTCTAAGCAATGCAAGATGTGTTGTCATATTTTTATAGTTTATTTAAACTTATTGTAAAGGTTGAACCCATGTTTTGTCCTTTGCTTGTTGCTGTAATTGTTCCGTTAAATTTTTGAACAATTGTTTTACACAAATATAATCCAATCCCTGTGGATAATTCTCTTTTGGTGCCTAAGCGACTTATTTTAGTAAATTTTTCAAATATTTTATCTACTTGTGTTGGTGCAAATCCAATGCCATTGTCTTGTACAATAATTTCTATTAATCCTTTTGGGTTAGAAAATTTAAAAGCATTGTCCACCAAGTTTGTTAGCACACTTTTTAATAAATTTTCATCAAAATTAGTGTGTAAGTTTTTTAAAGACGGTGTTATTTTTAAAGAACATTCCTTAGATTGTATTTTCTGATTGTTTTCCTCCGCAATATCCTTAAGTATCTTTTCTATAGGCATTATTGTTGATTCCTCTACATGTTTTAAAAGAATATCTTCGGTTTTTAGTAAAAATACAAAACTTTCCAAGAAGGATACTTGTTGTTTTGTAGATTCAACTATTAAGTTTGCATAATTTTTTATTTCTTGCAAATTATCTTCATCTATTATTAATTTTGCAAGCAATTCTGGATTACTAGCATAATTTTTTAGGTCATGCGATAATAATGTAATTAATTCTGTCTTTTCATTCGCTAAAAGGATATTTTCCGTAACAGTATCTTGTATGTTTTTCATCAAAATTCCGGCTTCATCGGTGTAGTTGTAAGGCAAATTTATGGGTAATCTGTTTTTTCTGTATTCTTCTAAAACTTCCGAAGTATGAGTGATTGGTGCTACTAGTTTTCTTAGAATTGCTAATGTTATGGCACTCGCAATCAAGGTAATTAATAAGGTGTACCACAGTACATTTTCTCCATTCATCAATTCTTTATTGCTTACAAAAAAAATAATTAAGCTGATAAGTGGAATGTGAATTCCTAAAAAAGCAATGAATAAAAATTTTAAGGAATAGCTGTTTTTCAGAAAACCAATTCGAGATAATGATTTGTAAATTCTCATGTTTTGTGGTATCTAGGTTTAAGCAAATGTAAACCTTTTTGCGAGCCATTTTTATTTAGAGGTGTTAAATGTTGTGTTTTCTGGTTAAATTCTGTAGCTATTTTGACGAAAATGAGATAAAACACGATAAATGCATTGTTTTATAATAATTTTTAAATGTAAAAGCAACAAATGCCACAACAATTCTTATTTTTGTAAAATGGGAAAAAAAATAACAAACAAAATAGTATTTAATACCATCGAAGTACTAGATGCAGGAGCAAAAGGGGTTTCTGTGGCAAAAGCTCCAGACGGGAAAGTAATTTTCTTAACAAATGCAGTTCCTGGCGATGTAGTTGATGTGCAAACATTTAAAAAACGAAAATCTTATTACGAAGGAAAAGCAATTCACTTTCATCAATTATCTACCTTTAGAACCACTCCAGTTTGTAGTCATTTTGGAGTATGTGGAGGTTGTAAATGGCAAAATATGTTGTATTCGCAACAATTGGCTTACAAACACAACGAAGTTTTTAATAATTTAAAAAGAATTGGAAAAATTGCAATGCCTGAATTAGAACCTATATTAGGTTCTGAAAAGCAATTTTTCTACCGTAATAAAATGGAATTCGGATTTTCTAATGCTCGCTGGATGACAGAGCAAGAAATAAATAGCGAAGAAAATTTTGAAAACAAAAATGCATTAGGCTTTCATATTCCTAAAATGTGGGACAAGATTTTAGACATAACCGAATGCCATTTGCAACAAGACCCATCTAATGCAATTAGAAACGAAATACGTGATTTTGCTATTAAAAATAATCTTTCCTTTTTTAATCCTCGTGCTCACGAAGGTTTTTTAAGAACATTAATGATTAGAACAACCTCTACAAATGAGGTAATGGTGCTTCTTCAATTTTTTGAAAAAGACGAAAAAAACATTGAATTAATTCTAGAACATCTTGGGGATAAATTCCCTGAAATCACCTCTTTGCAATATGTTATAAACAGTAAAGCAAATGATACTATTTACGATCAAGATGTAATTCTTTATAAGGGGCGTAATTATATTCTTGAAGAAATGGAAGGACTTTATTTTAGTATAAATGCAAAATCTTTTTACCAAACAAACTCACAACAAGCTTATGAATTGTACAAAATAACTCGTGATTATGCTGGATTAACAGGTTCAGAACTTGTGTACGATTTATATACAGGAACAGGAACTATTGCACAATTTGTATCCAAAAATGCTCGAAAAGTGATAGGAGTAGAGGCAGTGCCTGAGGCTATTGTAGATGCAAAAGAAAATGCAAAACGAAATAATATTACTAATTGCGAATTTTTTGTGGGTGATATGAAGAATGTATTCAACCAAGCTTTTATTGCACAACACGGAAAGCCAGATGTTATCATAACAGATCCACCACGAGATGGAATGCATGCCGATGTGGTGCAACAAATTCTAACTATTGCTCCTCAAAAAATAGTATATGTTAGCTGTAATTCAGCAACACAAGCCAGAGATTTAGCATTAATGGATAGCATGTATGAGGTGAAAAAAATCCGTCCAGTAGATATGTTTCCGCAAACGTATCATGTAGAAAATGTGGTGCTTTTAGAACTTAGAAATACTATTTAACAAACATGAAAAAATATTTATTTATATTACTTTTACTTGTGTCTGCCTTTTTGCTCTCTACTTGCGAGAAAGACGATGTATGCGAAGCTGGAACACCAACCACTCCAAGAATGATAATAGAATTTTATGATTACACCAATTCTATTACCAAAAAACCAATTACGGATTTAGCAATTTATTCTCCAAATACTACAAATGTACTTCTTTTTAATGCAGTTAGCACCATAGAAATTCCTTTGGAGACCACTAGTGATAGTGTTTTGTTCGATTTTGTCCTAGATTCTAAAAATCCAATTGTGAGTTTGCAAAATTTAGATAAAATTAAAATAAATTATACCAGAAAAGAGGTATATATATCCAGAGCGTGTGGTTTTAAAACATTATTTACTCTAAATACCAATAATGGAATAGAGCTTATCGCCGATTCTAATAATTGGATAAAAGAAATTATAATCCAACAATATAATATCCTTAATGAAAATGAAGTACATGTCAAAATATTTTTTTAGTTTTTTATTTCTTTTTTTTTCAATAGTTACTTTTGCACAAGCTAGTCCAAAAGACACAGCGATTGTTACAAAGCCACAACGTTTTGGCTTGCGAGTAGGCGTGGATATTTCTAAACTTGCCAGAAGTTTATACGATTCTAATTATAAAGGAATAGAATTTGTAGGAGATTATAGACTAACAAAACGAATGTATCTTGCTGCGGAATTAGGAAACGAAAACAAAAATACCTTAGACAATACGGTCAATTTTACTACAAAAGGGAATTATGTAAAATTAGGTTTTGACCATAATAGCTACCAAAATTGGCTTACTATGGAAAACTTAATTTACATAGGCATGCGATACGGATTTAGTAATTTTAGTCAAAAATTAAACACTTATGCTGTATATAACACTTCTGCTTATTTTCCTGTTGCACCATTAGTAGTCACTAATACAGAATACAATGGTTTAACTGCACATTGGGCTGAGGTGGTAGTTGGAATGAAAGCAGAGTTGTTTCGTAATTTTTTTGCAGGGATAAGTGTTAGAATGCATTATTTAATTTCAGAAAAAAAACCAGATAATTTTGATAATTTATATATTCCAGGATTTAATAGAACTTATAACGGCAAGTTTGGAGCGGGTTGGAACTACACTTTAAGCTATTTTATTCCAATTTATAAAACTAAAAAGTAGTATTTTTTATTTCTAATCGTGTTAAATAAATGCCAATGAAATCAATATTTACAATTTTAATCTTCCTTTTCTTAGTTGCTTCTTGTGTGCCAAGCAAGTACAAAGCTACCGAAAAAATGTACAAAAAGCAACTAGATTCTCTTACAAACATTATTGCTCACACAATTCCGGTGCAACTCACCCTAGATTCTTTGTCTAACGTAATTCTAAAAAAAGAACCTTTACAATTGTCTAATACTATTTCTACAGAATGGATAAGTACAACTAATTTTAATTTACGAAAACCAAATTTTATTATAATTCACCATACCGCTCAAGATTCTTTACAACAAACCATTTCTACTTTTACTAAAAATGCTAGCCAAGTAAGTGCCCATTATGTAATAGGAAAAGACGGAAAAGTAGTACAAATGCTAAACGATTATTTACGAGCATGGCATGCAGGAAGCTCGTCATGGGGAAAAATCACAGATATTAACTCCTCGTCTATCGGTATAGAATTGGATAATAATGGAAAGGAAGCTTTTACAAATGCTCAAATAAATAGCCTTCTTAGTTTGTTAGAAAAATTAAAAACTACGTATAATATTCCTACACAAAATATTATTGGACATTCGGATATTGCACCAGGCAGAAAAACAGATCCAAGTATTTTTTTTCCGTGGCAAAAGTTGTCTGAACAAGGTTTTGGTCTATGGACGGATTCTGTTTTGTTAGTAGCACCAGTCAATTTTGATGTAGAACAAGCGCTAAGAATTATTGGATATGATACCAAAAATTTAGACAACGCAATTAAATCTTTTAAACTGCATTATATTCAAGAAGCTCTTATTGATGCAACTTTAGATCAAAAAACACTAGATACTTTGTACTCTATTTACAAGAAACAGTAACAATTATTCTTCAATTTGCAAAGAGTCGTTACCTATTTGTAGTGGGTTGTTGTTCAGTAATAGTTGATTCCCAAATGAATTTCCTAGATTAGCTTGTTGTCTTAAAAAAGCCATTTTTATTGCTGCAATTGCCGCTTCAGTGCCTTTGTTTCCGTGTTTTCCACCACTACGGTCTAAGGATTGTTGCTCATTATTATCCGTTAAAAGACAAAATATAGTTGGCACATCTGAAAGCACATTTAAATCTTTAATTCCTTGGGTTACACCTTCTGAAACAAATTCAAAATGCATGGTTTCTCCTTTTATAACACAACCAATGGTAATTACTACATCTGGTTTTTGTGTTTCAATCATCTTTTTAGAACCATAAATAAGTTCAAAACTGCCAGGAACATTCCATCTAATAATATTTTTATGTAATGCTCCACAATCGGTCAAAGCATTGATAACACCTTTATACAAACCTTCTGTTATTTGCTCGTTCCACTCAGATACCACAATTCCAAATCGAAAATCTTTGGCATTTGGAATTGTATTCTTGTCGTAGTTAGATAAGTTCTTATTAGCTGTTGCCATTTTATAAAGTATTTTGCTTTTTTTAAATTATTTTTTGAAACTAAGTACGTTAAACAAAATAATGTTGTATTTTTTTTAATTTAATATCTGCATTTTTTTTGATAATAAGTAGATTACAGCTCTCTAAAATCTGTTTTACGACCTATACGACTTTTAACTTTACGACTTACTTATTTATACAAATTTACTGTTTTTTTGTCAAAAAAAACCACGGATTAAAATAATTTTAACTCGTGGTTTTTAAAAAGTTAAAATGCTATTTATTGAGCCATTCCTATTAATGCTTCAATGTTTTGAGCCTCTGGAGTATTATCGTACTTTTCTTTAATTATGGTAAAATATTTTAGGGCATCTTCTTTTTTACCAAGTGAAAAAGCTGTTTGTCCTGCTTTTAAATAAAATCTAGGTGATGTCATTTCATTACCATTACTTTCGGCAGCTTTTACATAAAAATCTAGGGCTTCTTGTGTTTTTTTTAATTCAGATGCTGCATCTCCCATTGCTCCCAACGCAAGTGCTTTTGTATATACTTCATCAGTATTAAATTCAGAAAGCTGATCTATTGCTTTTTGGTATTGTTTTAGGTTTAAATAACTTATACCAGCATAATACTGTGCTAGGTTACCAGCATCTGTATTTCCTTCGGACTTAATTATGTCAAGAAAACCTTGCTTTCCTTCACCTCCATTTAGTGCTAAATTGTATAAAGAATCGTTTGCAACTCCACTATCTACAGCTTGCTGAAAATATTGTTGTGCTTGAAACATATTGCTAGCTGCTTCATTTTCTTTTGGGGTATCAATAAATTTATTGTACAACATGTAACCAATTGCGATAATTGCAATTAAACCCACAACACTTAAAATAGTTGTTTGATTTTTCGCAATAAATTCTTCTGTTTTAGAGGTGGTTTCGTCTAAGCTATTAAATACACTTGCTGTTGTACTATCTTTATCCTCAACATTTACTACTTCTTCTATATCGGTAACTTGGTCATCTATTGTTACTTCTTCTGGTTTTGGAGCTTTATATCCTCTTTTGTTATAAGTTGCCATTTTTTGGATTTAATTTAATGTGATGCAAAAATAAAATTTTTATTCATAAATGAAACATGTTTTATGGTTATTTTTAATAATTTGTATTCCTTTTCAAAATGTTTGCTACTTTTGAGCTCAAAAATAATCATATTTTAGTCTGTTTTTATGTATCTTAAAAAAATTGCCTTATTTAATTTCAAAAATTTCTCGGAACTAGATTTTACTTTTGATTCTAAAATAAATTGCTTTGTAGGAAAAAATGGTGTTGGAAAAACAAATATATTAGATGCTATTTATCATTTATCTTTCGGAAAAAGCTATTTTAATATCCAATCGGTTCATGCAATTAAACATGAGGAAGATTTTTTTGTAATTGATGGCGAATTTTTAAAGCAAGAGCGCTCTGAAAACATTATTTGTAGTTTTAAAAAAGGACAAAAAAAAGTTCTGAAACGCAACGGAAAATTGTACGAGAAATTGTCAGATCATGTAAGTTTTATTCCGTTAGTGGTGATTTCTCCAACAGATTCAGATTTGATTAAAGAAGGTAGTGAAACTCGCAGGAAATTTATTGATAGTGTGATTTCTCAGTTAGATGCATATTATTTGCAAGACCTTATTCAATATCAAAAAATACTAGGACAACGAAATGCTTTGCTAAAATATTTTGCTGCAAATAGAATTTTTGAAAAAGAGACCTTAGAGGTTTATAACGAGCAATTAGCACATTACGGTCAGATAATTTTTAAGAAAAGAACTTCTTTCCTTCTGGATTTTATTCCAATATTTAATTCCTATTACCAATATATCTCCAATTCCTCCGAAACAGTACATTTAAGCTACGAAAGTCAATTACATACACACAATATGTTGTTTCTTTTGGAAGAATCTATTCCTAAAGATAAGGTTTTGCAATATACAAGTGTTGGTATTCATAAAGATGATTTGTTATTTTTAATCAACAATTTTCCTATCAAGAAGTTTGGTTCACAAGGGCAACAAAAATCGTTTTTGATAGCTTTAAAATTAGCCCAATTTGAATTTGTAAAAAAGAAAAGTGGCGAAAAACCTATTCTCCTTTTTGATGATATTTTTGATAAGTTAGACGAATTTAGAGTAGAAAAAATTGTCGAAATGGTTAATAGCGATAGTTTTGGACAGTTATTTATTTCCGATACGCATAGCACACGAACAGAAGCTATTGTAATGAGAACGCATCAAAGTTATAAAATGTTTAACGTAATTTAAGATTCGTTTTTTGGTTTTGTGCTTCGCTATATATTGCTTATCTTTGCACCCTTAAACAAAAACAATGAATATAGAACTACAAAACAGAAAAAAAAGTCATTTTTTATTACTTGGGGTAATAATACTAATTCAAATAATAGCTTTACTCTTTTGGTACCAGCAAAAAACAAGTCAAAATAATTTTACCGAAGCCAATCGAAAAGCATTAGAGCCAAATAGGGCTTTTTACTATGCCAATAAGGCAACATACTTTTATTTTGAAACAGAAAATAATTTTGCAAACTACCTTCATAAAGGATCTGAAAATACCTTAAAAGAATATCGAACCAGTTTAGGTAAAATGACTATTTATTTAGATAGTTTAAGTGCAATTTCTGAAAAAAATAGCAATTTCGATTCCATCGTAAATAAAAAAGCTACCTTAGGAAAAGAAATTATTAGTTTAAACAAAAATTTGAATGATTTGTTAGATTCTAAAAAATTTAAACTTTTTGATTCGGACGAAATTGATTTTAAAGTAAAAAAATATGACTATTCTAAAGTACTAAGTTCCATCGCTTACGATACTGTCAAAAATAATACAAATGCTAAGAAAAAAGGACTTTTTGGTAGATTAGGAGGTGCTTTAGCAGGAAAATCCGATGTAGATAAAGAGCAAATACAAACCAAAATAAAAATGGTTTTTAATAATACAGAGAGAGTTGGAACTTTTGAAGACCAACTAAAAAATATTTTCCAATTTTCAGAAAAGTACTATTTAGGAGCTTTTAATAACATTAAAAATAACTACACAAATTTAAGCCAAGCTAAAAACAAATTAATAAACATAAACAATCAAATTTTAGCAAAAAGTCAAGAATTATTGATGCTTTATTCTATACAAAACCAAAAATTAAATTTGAAAGAATATGAAAAAAGCGTTGCTTTATATGACAATAATCTTCAAAAAAGTAAATTCACTACCATTAGTTTTATTCTGATAGCTTTGATAATTAGCGTTTTATTGTTTTTTTACACTTTATATAATTACAAGCAAGAAGATGCACTAAACAAGGCGAAATTAATTGCCGAAAAAAGCAATTCCTACACTAGCAGACTAATAGGAATGCTAAGTCATGAAATTAGAGCACCTCTTAGTATTATTGCCAACCAAACAATTTTGTTAAAAGAAAAAAATAAAGATAAAGATTTAGACACAAATATAAAAAACCTAAATTTTACTTCCAATTCTTTGCAAATAACGGTAAACCAAATTTTAGAATATTATAAAAATAAAGGAAATGCAATTTCTTTGTATAATTCTAAAATAAATTTAGAAACAGAAGTTGCCTCTATAATAAACTCCTTACAATCTTTAGCAGAGCTAAAAGATATTAAAATAAGTTCTAATTTTTATTGTTGTAACGAGCAGTGCAACTGGGTTTGGGCAGATAAGGTTAAAGTACACCAATTATTTTATAATATTATAGGAAATGCAATCAAGTTTAGTGGCAAGGGCGAGATTAAAGTAAAATCTGAAATAACACCTTTAGATGACAATAAAGTACAATTTGATGTTGCCATTACAGATTGTGGCTACGGAATACCTAAAGAAGAGTTAGAACTGGTTTTTAACGAATTTTTTCAGAGTTCTAAACACGAAAATCAAAGAGGATTTGGTGCAGGTTTAGGGCTTAACTTGTGCAAAGAAATTGTGGAGATGTACCACGGAAAAATAACCGTAGAAAGCCAAGTGGCCAAGGGGACAACCTTTCTATTTCATTTAATATTAGATATTTCCAAAAAAGAAGAACTAACCAATAAAACCAGATTACTATCTAAATTTGAAAACAGAACTATACAAGTTGCAGTGATAGATGACGACAAGATTGCTTCCAAAGTGATAGAGAAATTATTAGACAAAATTAACTTTAAACACACCACTTTTGATAACGTTCCAGCATTCAAAAAGCATTTAAACAAAAATACGGTAGATTTAATAATCACAGATATACAAATAGGAAATTACTCTGGGTTTGACCTTGCTAGAGATATTAAAACCATGAAAAACACCAATGCCAATGCTGCAATAATCGCTATTACAGCAGATAGTTTTATAAATGCTATCGAAATTGACAAACAAAATTTTAATGCAGTTATTATTAAACCAATTGAAAAAGAAGAGTTTTATCATAAATTAGTAACCGTATTATCCTAAATTATAATCCTGAACAATGAAAAAAAGGCGAATACTTTTTCTAGGCGAAACCTATCGGGCAGATGCCATTACTTGGATGAACGGATTGCGAGAATTTGGCAATTTTGAAATTGTAACTTGGGAACTGAAAACAGGTGGAGCAGGAATTTCTAGAATAAAACGCATTATAGAGTTTTTGCAAATAGTTTTGTTTTTTAAAAAAATAACCAAAAGTTATCAGGCAGACATGGTTATTGCCGAAAGAATTACTAGCTATGGTTTTCTAGCATCGCTCTCTGGATCTAAAGCTATTGCTATTGCTCAACAAGGTAGTACCGATTTGTGGCCAGAAAATTCGGTACTAACTCCAATAAAAAAAGTATTGGAATATTACGCATTTAAAAAAGCAAATATTATCCATGCATGGGGTCCAATTATGGCAAAACATATGCAAAATAGCAAGGTAGATATGCAAAAGGTACTAATACTGCCAAAAGGAATAAACTTAACACAATTTGAATTTAAAAACAATACTGACGACAACAAAATACAAGCCATTGTTACCCGATCTTTAAAACCAGAATACAAACACGATATAATTATCAAGGCTTTTGCCATTCTTAAACAAAAAAATATTCCGTTTCAATTAACCATTGTTGGAGGAGGTTCATTGCTAAATACTTTGAAAAAATTAACCAAAGATCTAAATTTAGAACAAGAAATTCTGTTTACAGAAGTGATACCTAATAGCACTTTGCCAAAGCTATTGCAAAATGCAAATATTTACATTAGCATGCCTGTAACCGAGGGAGTTTCTGCTTCCTTATTCGAGGCGATGGCAAGTGGTTGTTATCCTGTTGTTACCGATATTCCCGGTAATCAAAGCTGGATAAACCAAAAAGAAAACGGAATATTAGTGGAAAGTGAAAATATCCATGCACTTGCTTCTGAGATAGAATGGGCTTTTTTAAATAAAGAAACAAGAAACAAATCTGTTATGGCAAATAGAAAATTTGTAGAAGAAAATGCAAATTATGCCGTTAATATGCAACTAATAGCTACTAAATACCATTTATTAATAGATTCAATTTCAAAATAAATAAAAGTTATGTGTGGAATTAATGGAATTTTTAATTTTAATTTAAAGCCTATAAACTCAGATTCTTTAATGAAAATGAGAGATTCTTTAGAGCATCGTGGACCAGATTCTGCTGGTATTTTTATAGAAAAAAACATTGGTTTTGGACATAGACGCCTTTCCATTATAGATACATCAAATGCTGGAAATCAACCGTTTTATTCAGAAAATGGAAGATATGTTTTGGTTTTTAATGGCGAAATTTATAACTACAAATCTTTTGTTTCAGAGTTAAAAAGCAAAGGAATTTCTTTGAAAACAGAATCAGATACTGAAGTATTGTTAAAATTATATGAATTATATGGTTTAAAAATGCTTTCTAGACTCAGTGGAATGTTTGCATTTGCAATTTGGGACAAAGTAGAACAAAAATTAACATTGGTGAGAGATAGAATGGGTGTAAAGCCATTGTATTATAGTATTTTTGAAGGAGGAATTTATTTTGCATCAGAGCAAAAAGCCCTTTTTACAGCTGGTATTCCAATAAAAATAGATGCTAATGGGCTAGAAGAATATTTTTATAACAGATTTACTGCAGGTAAAAAAACTTTATATCAAAACGTATATAAAATAGTGCCTGGAACTTTTGCAATTATAGATAAATACGGAAACTTAGAAAGCACAAAGTGGTGGGATTTAAAACACGAAATTCAAAATCATGCACAAATTCAAAATCCTAGACAATGGTTTGAAGAAACATTTTTTAATTCTATAAAATTACGCACAGTTGCAGATGTTCCAATAGGATTGCTTTTAAGTGGTGGGTTAGATTCTTGTTCTGTTCTTTCCTCTTTATATCATCAAGGATACAAAAATATAGAAACTTTTAACATTGGATTCTCTCAAGCACAGCACAACGAATCGTATTTAGCAAAGCAAATTACAGAAGAGTATAACTATAAGTTTAATTCTATCACCGTAGAAGGGGACTTGCTTTACGATAATTTAATAAAATCTACTTACATTCAAGACGAACCTATAACGCATTTAAACGAACCACATTTGCTTTCCATTTCGCAATTAGCAAACAAAAAAGTAAAGGTTTTGCTCTCTGGCGAAGGTGCTGACGAACTTATGGGAGGATATGTAAGATATAAAGCTCTAAAAAATCCGAGTCTTCTAAAAGCTATTTCTGTTTTAAGTAGTTTTAGTTATTTAAACAAAAATCCTCGTTACGATAAACTATTTAGATACTCTAAAATTAAAAAAAGCGAAGATTTAATTCTATTTAATAGTACTAGTATTTACCCTGAGGATATTGCAACTTTTTATACTAAAAATTCCATGCCCGTAAATGAATATAGATATAACATTCTTGCAGAAGCAAAAGAACTATATCCTAAAAGTTTACAGAGACAGGCTTTGTACTTTGATCAACACACTTACATGCAATCATTATTAGACAGAAATGATCGTACTACCATGGGAGCTTCTATAGAATGTCGAGAACCTTTTTTAGACGAAAAACTAATAGCAGGTTTAGGAACATTACCAAACAAGTGGCTGTTTTCTGGAAAAAAAGGAAAATTTATCCTGAAAGACACAATGCAAGACAAACTTCCACAAGAAATATTGAATTTTAAAAAAATAGGATTAAGTTCTCCTTGGGAAGTGTATTTAACAACTAACAATAAATTAAAAGAAGAATTAGAACTTTTTGCCAAAAGTCCTATTTTTGCACTTGACTTTTTAGAAAATTTGAAACCAAATGCAATTGTTGATCAAGTAAAAAAAGGAAATAAAGAGATTATTCCGTATGTAATGCCAATATTTATGTTGCACATTTGGTACAAAAACTATTTTGAAAAATTTAAATAATAATTTTAGTAATAAAATTTTAGAAATCAACACGCCATTCATGACCATACAAGAAAATTTTCCTCTAAAAGAATATAATACCTTTGGCATTGAAGCTTTTGCCGAAAAGTTTGTTTCGGTAAATTCTGAAATAGAGTTAAAAAAAGTGTTAGCAGAATATCCTAACGAGAAAAAAACAATATTAGGAGGTGGAAGCAATATGCTTTTAACTAAAAATATACAAGGACTCGTTATGCACATTATGCTAAAAGGGAAAAAAATTCTTCAGGAAAATGACGAATATACTTGGGTAGAAGCACAAGCTGGAGAAAATTGGCATGATTTTGTGCTATGGACTATTAGCCAAAATTTAGGTGGACTAGAAAATATGTCACTCATTCCTGGAAATGTAGGAACAGCTCCAGTTCAAAACATTGGGGCTTATGGAACCGAAATAAAAGATACTTTTGTTTCTTGTGATGCTATGAATGTTAAAAATCAAGAAATGAAAGTCTTTACAAATGCCGAATGTCATTTTGGTTATCGAGAAAGCATTTTTAAGAAGGAAGTGAAAAATGATTATATTATTACTTCGGTGATTTTTAAATTGACTAAAAACACACACAAACTGAATACTTCTTATGGAGATATTTTGACCGAATTACAAAAAAATAAAATAGAAATTCCTACTATAAAAGACGTGAGTAATGCTATAATTGCTATTAGAAAAAGCAAATTGCCAGACCCAAAAATACTTGGAAACAGTGGAAGTTTTTTTAAAAACCCTATTATTTCCAGAGAATTTTTTGTAAAAGTACAGCAAAATTTTCCAGATATAAAGCACTATGAGGTTTCTGAAACAGAAGTCAAAATACCTGCTGGTTGGCTTATAGAACAAGCTGGATTTAAAGGAAAACGCTTCGGGAATGCTGGTATTCATGAAAAGCAAGCACTTGTTTTGGTTAATTATGGAGGAGCAACAGGTTTGGAAATTTTGAATATTTCTAAAAACATACAGGAAGGTATCTTTTCAAAATATGGAATTTTAATAGAAACGGAAGTAAACATAATGTAACAAAAAAACCGATGTATATTCCAGAAATTTATAAAAACGAAAATATAGAAGAAATTTATTCTTTTATGCATGAAAATGGATTTGCAATTTTAGTAAACATCTTAGATGGAAAACCTTGGGCTACACATATTCCACTAGTTTTAGAAAATACTATTGATGGAAAACGGAAGTTGGTTGGACATATTTCTAAAGACAATCCACAAGGGAACTCCTTAACCAATCAGAGTGAAGTTTTAGCGATATTCTCAGGAGTACATGCTTATATTTCGTCCTCTTGGTACGACCATGAAAATGTGCCAACTTGGAATTATTCTGCGGTGCATGTGTATGGGGAAATTCAAATTTTATCTCATGATGAAGCCATAAAATCGCTAGAAAAATTAGTGGACAAATATGAGAAAAAGTCTAAAAAACCAATAAAAGTAGCTAATTTGTCCGAAAAAACAATGCAACAAGCCAAAGGAATTATAGCTTTTGAAATTGAAATAACTTCTATAAGTGCCGTGCACAAAATGTCTCAAAACAGGGACGATTTAAACTATAATTCTATTATTACAGAACTCGAAAAAACAAATGATTTCCAAAGTAAATTAGTTGCAATTGAGATGAAAAAATGTCCTAGATAATTATGGATTAAATGGGTTCTGCATACAAGTCAAACTCTGTTGCATCTGTAATTCTTAGCATTGCAAAATCTCCTGTTTTTAAATAAAATTTACTAGCATTTACTAATACTTCATTATCTACATCTGGACTGTCAAATTCGGTTCTTCCTACAAAATGCTCTCCTTCTTTTCTATCAATTACACAACGAAAAGTTTTGCCAATTTTTTCTTGATTCAAATCCCATGAAATTTGAGATTGTAACTCCATAACTTCATTTGCTCGTGCTTGTTTTACCTCTTCTGGAATATTATTATTTAATTGATAAGCAGTGGTGTTTTCTTCGTGAGAATAAGTAAAACAACCCAAACGGTCAAATTTCATTTCTTGCACAAATTTTTTCAGAATTTCAAAATCTTCTTGTGTCTCGCCAGGATATCCTACAATTAAAGTGGTTCTGATGGCAATATTTGGCACCATTTCTCTAAATTTTTGCATCAAATCTGTAGTTTTCTGCAAAGTTGTACCTCGTTTCATAGATTTTAAAATAGAATCAGAGGCGTGTTGCAACGGAATGTCTATATAGTTACAAATTTTAGGCTCTCGCTTCATCACCTCCAAAACATCTGTTGGAAAACCACTCGGAAATGCATAATGTAGTCTAATCCATTCTATTCCTTCTACTTTTACTAATGCTTCTAATAATTCGGCTAGATTTCTTTTTTTGTAAATGTCTAGTCCATAGTATGTTAAATCCTGTGCGATTAAAATAAGTTCTTTTACACCATTTACTGCCAAGTTTTTAGATTCTTGTACTAATTTCTCGATAGTTTGCGAAACGTGCTTTCCTCTCATTAACGGTATGGCACAAAAACTACATGGGCGATCACAACCTTCCGCTATTTTTAAATATGCATAATTTTTAGGCGTTGTAGTTAGCCTTTCTCCCAATAATTCATGTTTGTAATCTGCACCTAATGCTTTTAGAAGAGCAGGCAATTCTGTTGTTCCAAAATATTGATCTACGTTTGGAATTTCTTTTTGCAAATCTGGCTTGTATCTTTCAGATAAGCATCCCGTTACAAAAACTTTATCTATCAGTCCCTCTTCTTTTTTTTGCGTATATTCTAATATTGTGTTTACTGATTCTGCCTTTGCATTATCTATAAATCCACAAGTATTAATTACTACAATATTTCCCTCGTCTTCATGTACTACTTCTTTGCCACTGGCTTTAAGTTGTCCCATAAGCACTTCGCTATCATATATATTTTTGGAACAACCAAGGGTAATTACATTGATTTTATTTTTTTTTAAAGATTTGGTTCTCATGGACTTAAATTTTTGGATTGCAAAAGTACGTTTTTTATTTTAGTTGTGCTATCACTTTTTTTATTTTTGCTTTTAAATAAATTAAAGTTCACTATTATATTTGTTTTTTTTCTTATCTTTGTATTTATGACATTAATAGCATCTGATAATAGCCAAAATCAAGAAATTGTAAAAAAAGTTTTCACATTATATCTTGAACAGAAAGAACATCGAAAAACTCCAGAACGATACGCTATCCTCGAAGAAATATATAATTGTGAAGAACATTTTGATATAGAAAATTTATATACCAAAATGAAAGAGAAAAATTATCGAGTAAGCAGGGCCACCTTGTATAATACGATAGAGTTGCTTTTGGATTGTGGTTTAGTTCGAAAGCATCAATTTGGACATAGTCAAGCACATTATGAAAAATCATATTTTGACAAACAGCATGATCATATAATTATGCTCGATTCTGGAGAAGTGATAGAATTTTGCGATCCAAGAATTCATACAATTAAAAAAACAATGGAAGAGCTATTTAACATTGATATTCAAAATCACTCTTTGTATTTTTATGCAAATAAAAAAAATATCGAAAACGTTTAATATCGTTCTTAAAAAATATAACAACACTACAAAAAACACAAAATGGCAGTTGATTTACTCTTAGGATTACAATGGGGAGATGAAGGAAAAGGTAAAATAGTGGATGTATTAACCGCTAAATATGATATAATTGCTCGCTTTCAAGGAGGGCCAAATGCAGGACACACACTGGAATTTGATGGGATTAAGCATGTTTTAAGAACTATTCCATCTGGTATTTTTCATACAAATACCATTAATATCATTGGAAATGGGGTGGTTATTGATCCAGTGGTTTTTAAATCAGAAGTAGATGGATTAGCAAAGTTTAACCTTAATTTGCCTTCCAAACTATTCATTTCAAGAAAAGCACATTTAATTTTACCAACACATAGATTGCTAGATGCTGCCTCAGAAGCGTCGAAAGGAAAAGCAAAAATTGGTTCTACCCTTAAAGGAATTGGTCCTACTTATATGGATAAAACTGGTAGAAATGGAATTAGAATTGGCGATATAGAACAACCAAATTTTAAAGAAAAATACAGAGCATTAGCCGATAAGCATCAGGAAATGATTGCTTTTTATGACATACATATTCAATACAATCTAAAAGAACTAGAAGACGAATTTTTTGCAGCAATTGAAGAACTAAAAAAATTACCCTTCATAGACTCGGAAGAATATTTGCATCAGGCACAACTGACAGGAAAATCAATACTTTGCGAAGGAGCTCAGGGTTCTTTGCTAGACGTAGATTTTGGAACATATCCATTTGTAACTTCCTCTAATACAACAGCAGCTGGTGCTTGTACGGGATTAGGAATTGCTCCTAATAAAATTAAAGATGTTTACGGAATATTTAAAGCATACACAACCAGAGTAGGAAGTGGTCCTTTTCCAACGGAAGATTTTGGTGATGCAGGAACAATAATGGCAAGAGTTGGAAACGAATTTGGCTCAGTAACAGGAAGGCAACGTAGATGTGGCTGGTTAGATTTAGTGGCTCTAAAATACGCTATTCAAATTAATGGTGTAACCAAACTGATGATGATGAAAGGCGATGTGCTTTCGGGATTTGATGTTTTAAATGTATGCACTTCTTATAGATATAATGGACAAGAAATTAAACATTTTCCTTACACAATAAATGAAGAGGAGGTAACACCTATTTATACAGAATGTAAAGGCTGGAAAGCAGATTTAACAGGAATGTCTTCCTATGATGATTTGCCAATAGAACTGAAAAATTATATTCAATTTATTGAAAATGAAGTTCAAGTGCCTATAGAAATTGTATCTGTAGGACCTAATAGAACGCAAACAATTGTACGTAAATAATTGTAAATAGGATAAACTTTTTATAAATATTATTTTGTAAATTTGTCCCCAATTATAAAAACAAAAAAGATGGAAAACGGAATATACGCAAAGTTTAATACCACAAAAGGAGTTATCGTTGTAAAATTATCACATGATTTAACACCAGGAACAGTTGGAAATTTTGTAGCACTTGCAGAAGGAAATTTAGAAAATAAAATAAAGCCACAAGGAACAAAATATTATGATGGATTAAAATTTCATAGAGTAATTCCAAACTTTATGATACAAGGAGGTTGCCCTCAAGGAACAGGAACCGGAGATCCAGGTTATAAATTTGACGATGAATTTCATACAAGTTTGCGACATAATGGCCCAGGTGTTTTGGCAATGGCAAATTCAGGTCCAGGTACTAATGGCTCTCAATTTTACATAACCCATGTTGCAACAGATTGGCTAGATAACAAACATACCGTTTTTGGAAATGTTGTAGAAGGACAAGAGGTTGTAGATGTTGTGGAACAAGGCGATTTTATAGAAACTTTAGAAATTTTAAGAATAGGCGAAGAAGCCGAAAAGTGGAACGCAGTTGAGGCATTCAGAGTTTTTGAAGGTTCTCGTGCTAAAAGAATTGCTGTCGAAAAAGAACTTGCAGAAGCAAAAATGGAAGAATTAGCTGCAGGATTCGATAAAACCGAAAGTGGACTTAGATATAAAATGATTCAAAAGGGAAATGGTAAGAAAGCAGAAAACGGAAAAACAGTTTCTGTACACTATACTGGACAGCTTGAAGACGGAAAAGTTTTTGATAGTTCATATCCACGAAAAAAACCAATCGAATTTCCATTAGGAAGAGGAAATGTTATTGAAGGTTGGGACGAAGGTATTGCATTACTGCAAGTTGGAGACAAAGCAAGATTTGTAATTCCATCACACTTAGGCTACGGTTCTAGTGGGGCTGGAGGAGTAATACCACCAAACGCTACATTAATTTTTGATGTAGAACTAATGGACGTGAAATAATTTTTCACATAATTAAAAGGCTATTAAAAACTATTTTTTCTTTTGTAATTTAATACAAAATAATGAATAGTTTTTTTTTACAGATAATTTAAAGGCAAATGCTAAATATGAAAGGTATCGCAGAAATGCAAAGTGTATGGAAAGAAACAATAGTTGATTATTTTCCGAAAGTAATTCTTGCATTAGGAACTATTGTTTTATTTTATTTTATTGCCAAAATATTTAAAAGACTAAGTTTACAATTTTATGTAAAAGTATTTAAAAAACAACTAGACTTAGCAAAGTTTATTTCGGTAGTTATCTATTTTTTTTTCTTGCTTTTTGGTGTTTTCTTTAGTTTAGAAATATTAGGATTAGAACAAGTTTTAACTAAAATGCTAGCAGGAGCAGGAATTGTTGGAATTATAGCTGGTTTTGCCTTTAAGGATATTGCTTCTAATGCTTTTGCAGGATTATTACTAAATTTACAACGGCCTTTTAAGATTGGAGATTTGGTAACTATCAATGATAATTTTGGCATTGTCTTTGACATAGATTGGATTACTACATCTATAAAAACAAACTCTGGACAAGAGGTTTTTATTCCTAATCAGTTAATTTACAGTACTACTTTTACAAATTTTTCTACTTTTAATAAGAGGCGTGTATCCTTAGAAAGTGGTATTTCCTATGGAGATGATTTAGAACAGGTTAAAGCAGTAACCTTAGAAGAGGTAAAAAAAATAAATTTGGTTTTAAATTCAGAACCTATCGATTTTTATTTTACTAGTATTGGAAATTCTGCATACAATTTTGAAGTACGGTTTTGGATTAATTTTACCAAACAAACAGATTATCTAGAGGCTATGAGTCAGGTTATTATAGCAATAAAAAAGCGTTTTGAACAAGAAAACATTTCTATTGCGTATTCTGTTACTACATTAGATTTTGGGGTAAAAGGAGGTGTAAATTTATTTGATAAATCAATTAGTATCAATCCTATAAAAAATTAGTTCTTAACATTTTTATTCCAATTCATTTTTTAAGAATTTTGCCGTGTAACTTTTCTTGTTTTTTATAATTTCTTCTGGAGTTCCTTTTGCAACTACCTCACCACCAGCTTTTCCGCCATCTGGGCCTATGTCTATAATATAATCAGCAAGTTTTATTACATCTAAGTTATGCTCAATGATTAAAATGGTATTTCCTTTCTCTACAAGTGTATTTATTACATTCATAAGCACTCTAATATCCTCAAAATGAAGTCCAGTTGTTGGTTCGTCAAGAATGTAAAATGTATTTCCAGTATCTTTTTTACTTAGTTCTCCAGCTAGTTTAATTCGCTGTGCCTCTCCACCAGAAAGTGTTGTACTTTGCTGTCCTAGTGTGATGTAGCCTAATCCTACATCTTGTAATGTTTTTACTTTTCGATATATTTTTGGAATCATTTCAAAAAAGCAAACAGATTCGTCTATGGTCATGTTTAAAACATCTGAAATAGATTTTCCTTTGTATCTAATTTCTAATGTTTCTCTGTTAAACCTTTTTCCAATACATGTTTCACATTCTACATAAACATCTGGCAAAAAGCTCATTTCTATGGTTTTAACTCCAGAGCCTTCACAGGTTTCACACCTACCTCCTTTTACGTTAAAACTAAATCTGCCCGCTTTATATCCTCTAATCATGCTTTCTGAGGTTAAAGTAAAAAGATTTCTTATTTCGGTAAAAACTTCTGTATAAGTAGCTGGATTTGAGCGAGGTGTTCTTCCAATTGGACTTTGATCTATTGCAATAACTTTATCTATATTTTCTAATCCTTCTATTTTTTTGTAGGATTTTGGTTTTTTTACTGCGTTGAAATAATGGGCATTCAGAATAGGATAGAGCGTTTCGTTTATTAAGGTCGATTTTCCGCTACCAGAAACCCCTGTAACACAAATTAAGGTTCCTAAGGGTAAATTTATAGTTACATTTTTTAAATTATTTCCAGAGGCACCACTTAGTTTTAAAAACTTTTCATTTCCAATACGTCTTTTTTCTGGAATTTTTAGCTTTGTAGTTCCATTAAGATATTGTGCGGTAATGGTATTTTCTTTTAATAGTTGCTTTGGTGTTCCTTTGCTAATAATTTCCCCTCCAAATCTCCCTGCTTTTGGACCTATATCTATAACATAATCAGCACGTTCTATCATATCTTTGTCATGTTCTACTACAATTACAGAATTGCCAATATCTCTTAAATTTTCTAAGGAGCTTATTAGTTTTTCATTATCTCGTTGGTGCAAACCAATACTAGGTTCGTCCAGAATATACAAAACGCCAACTAGTTGTGAACCAATTTGTGTGGCAAGTCTAATGCGCTGTGCTTCACCACCAGATAGAGATTTGGAGCTTCTATTGAGGGCTAAATAATTTAAGCCTACATTCATTAAAAAATGCAATCTGTCTTTAATTTCTTTTAAAACTTCAGAAGCAATTTTTAGTTGTTTTGTGGTTAATTGTTTTTCTAATTGATCAAACCAATTGGTTAAATCAGAAATATCCATACTAGATAAGCTTGCAATATTTTGATTGTTTATTTTAAAATATAACGACTCTTTCTTTAATCTTGTTCCATCGCAAACAGGGCAGGTTATTTCGTCCATAAAGTCGGAAGCCCATCGTTTTAAAGATGTGGAGCCGCTATCATCGTGTTGCGATTTTATAAAAGCAGCAATTCCTTCAAATTCTATTTTATATTCTTTTGTAACTCCAGCGGTTTTAGAGGTGACACTAAATTTTTCATGTCCTCCGTTGAGTATCATTTCTATAGCTTCTGCTGGAATATTTTCTATTGCATCGGTTAGTTTGAAATTAAATTTTTCGGCTATAATTTCTAATTGTTTAAATATCCAAGAATTTTTGTATTCTCCAAGTGGTGCAAATCCTCCTGCTTTAATAGATATTTTTGAATTTGGTATTATTTTTTGTAAGTTAATTTCGTTAACGGTTCCTAATCCATTACAATTGGAACAGGCTCCTTTTGGAGAATTGAACGAAAATAAATTTGGTTCTGGATTTTGATATGAAATCCCGCTTGTTGGACACATTAAATTTCTACTGAAGTATCTTACTTCATTGGTATCGTGGTTTAGTATCAGTAATACATTTTCTCCATATTGCATTGCTGTTGTAATACTTTGTGATAATCTATTCTCTAATTCTGAGGTGTTTTCTACAATAATTCTATCAATTACTGTTTCTATATCATGGGTTTTATATCGGTCTAATTTCATTCCAGAAGTAATATCTAGAATATCGCCATTTATACGCACTTTTAGGAATCCTTGTTTTGCAATTTGCTGGAACAACTCAGCATAATGCCCTTTTCTAGCTCTAATAATAGGTGCGAGAATGCTAATTCGGTTTCCTTTAAAATCTTGAATTATTAGTTGTTTTATTTGTTCATCTGTATAAGAAATCATTAATTCGCCAGTGTTGTAGCTATATGCATCAGCCACTCTTGCAAAAAGTAGTCTTAAAAAGTCATAAATTTCTGTGATAGTGCCTACGGTTGAGCGTGGCGATTTGCTTGTTGTTTTTTGTTCTATAGCAATTACAGGCGATAATCCATCTATTTTATCTACATCTGGGCGTTCTAGTCCTCCTAAAAATTGTCTAGCATAAGCAGAAAAAGTTTCTATGTATCTGCGTTGTCCTTCGGCATAAATTGTATCGAATGCTAACGATGATTTTCCAGAACCCGATAATCCTGTTATAACTACCAGCTGATCTCTTGGTATAGAAACATCTATATTCTTTAAATTATGAACTCTTGCTCCTAGTATTTCAATGGTACTATTTGGTTTTGTCATGTAAAATAGGGATAGAATAATTGTTTATAATTGTAAAATAAGGCTTTATAATTATAAATTTACTTGCACATTATAATTTATTAAATTTTGTATTGCCACTTCTGATTTGTGATCAAAAAGGTCTTTGTTTTGCTTCTTTTCTGCTTTATTTTCTATCATTTTCAAACAGTTATAATATCTGCGTACTTCTTCAAGGTTAGACAGTATTAATCCAGGAACGGTGCAATTTTTGCCCAAATCATTTTTTGCAACCATTGTAAAATAACTAGAATTACAATGTTTTATAGTACCTGTTCTAATATTTTCCGACTCTACTCTAATCCCTACTATCATAGAACTTTTGCCAGTATAATTCACACTCGCTTTTAGGGTTACTAGTTCTCCAACTTCTATTGGATTTAAAAAATTGATAGTATCAACAGATGCCGTTACACAATAATTTTCCGAAAATTTTGAAGCACTTGCAAATGCAACTTGATCCAATAGCGACATAATATAGCCACCATGTATTTTTCCAGAAAAATTGGTATGCGATGGTAGCATTAGTTGTGAAATACTAATAACAGAATCTTTTACAGATTTAAATTCCTTCATACAATTACTTTATTCTAAACGGAGATTTGTCTTTTTGTACTTGCGTTATAAAATAATTAGTATCTCCCCACCAAGGAAAAGTTCGGTAACGTTCTACATAATTTACCTTTACATACTGTCCTTGCAGTTCTTTTAGGCTTTCTACTACTTTTGCATCGCTACTCAAAACCGAAAATTTAAAAATTTGGGCACCAGAAATTCCTTGGCTAATTTCTCCTTCGTAGGTTTTAAATATATATCCTTTGCTGCTAAACTTTATTAATTCTCCAGACCTAACACCTTCGCTGTAGGAGGCATAATATACAAACGAGAAGTAAGCTGCACTTATTAAAACGATTGCTAATGTAAAAAATAAGATGATTTTTCGTAACATAATTTATGGTTTTTAATTTAATTGTAAGTTTTCGTCTATGGTATCCGAATCTTCTGGAACTTTGGCTCTATTTATAATATTTTCAGGTAAAGATTTTTTTGCTTTTGCTCCCATTTTTTTTAATTTTTCAGCACTAGTAATCAGGTTTCCTTTTCCATCAACAAGTTTGTTCATGGCTCCTTGATATTCTACTTTTGCTTCGTCCATTTTTTTGCCAATTTTTACTAAATCTTGTACAAATCCTTCAAATTTATCGTACAAAGCTCCCGCTTGGCGTGCTATTTCTAAAGCATTTTCTTGTTGTTTTTGATTTGTCCACATACTATCTATGGTTCGTAAAGTAGCTAAAAGGGTTGATGGTGTAACAATTACAATATTCTTTTCAAAAGCTTTGTTGTACAATGTTGTGTCTTCGTTCAAAGCAATTGCAAATGCCGATTCGATGGGGATAAAAAGCAATACAAAATCAGGACTTTCCATTTGATACAAATCCTGATAATTCTTGTTACCCAACTGTTCCACATGTCGATTTATAGAAATTACGTGTTCTTTTAAATATTGAGTTTTTAAATTGTCATCCTCTTCATTGATGTAACGTTCGTAAGCAGTTAGCGTAACTTTAGAATCAACAACCATTTTCTTGCCGTCTGGCAAATTGATAATTACGTCTGGAAAAACCCGATTTCCGTCTTCGGTTACAAAACTTTGTTGTACAAAATATTCTCTATTTTTTTCTAAACCAGATTTTTCTAAAACACGTTCTAAAACTAATTCGCCCCAGTTTCCTTGCATTTTACTATCTCCTTTTAATGCTTTTGTTAGGTTTAAGGTTTCTTTGCTCATTTGTTCGTTCATCTTGCTCAAGCCTATTATTTGTTGGCGTAAAGCTGCATGATAGTCGATGCTTTCTTTGTGAGTATCTTCTACTTTTTTTTCAAAAAGCTGAATTTTATCTTGTAATGGCGACAGAATATTTTTTAAATTCTCTTTGTTTTGTTCGGTAAATTTGTTGGTTTTTTCTTCTAAAATTTTGTTAGCTAAATTCTCAAATTCTTTGCTAAACTTTTCTTGAAGTTGTTCTACTTCTTGTTTTTGCTCTTTATTTCGTTCCCAAAGATTTTCAAAATCGGTTTCTTTTTTAGAGAGTAAGATAGCCAGCGTATCTTTTTCGGCACGAATGTTTTCTTTTTCTGCAATAGAAATTTCTAGTTGTTTTTCAAAGTGTTTTTTTTCGCTTTCTAATTGTGCTTTTACTTGATTTATTTGCATTACCAAGCCATTTGCTTTTTCTTCTAGTTTTGCTTTTTCAGATTCTGATTTGGTAGCGGAAAGTAGTTTCCCAACAAAAAAACCAATCGATAAAGCTACAAAAAAGGTGATTAAAATAGATAATAACAAAACAGACATCGCAGTATATTTTTTTTGTAAAAATAAGCATTAAATTCTAATTTACTATTTGAAAAATGTATTTTTGCTAAAATATCTGTCTATGCATCATCATTTCATTATTCACAAGCCATACGGTTATTTATCGCAGTTTAAATATGAATTAAAACGCAATAAAAAGTTGTTGGGAGAATTGTATAATTTTCCAGATGGAATCATGGCAATAGGAAGATTAGATGAAGATTCGGAAGGCTTACTTTTGTTAACTACAGATGGTATGATGAGTGAAATGGTTCGAAGTAAAAAAGTAGAAAAAGAATATTATGTGCAGGTAGATGGTGCTATTAATCCCGAAGCTATTGAAAAACTTAAAATGGGAGTGGAAATAGGCTTTAATGGAAAAAAATATGTAACGAAACATTGCAAAGCCTCCATTCTGTTAGAAAATCCAAAATTTGGAGAGCGTGGGAAGAAAATAAGAGATGCACGTCATGGACCAACCTCTTGGATTTCGATTACTTTAAATGAAGGGAAATTTAGACAAGTACGAAAAATGACTGCTGCTGTGGGCTTTCCTACATTACGATTAGTAAGAGTTCGTGTTGGAAATGTATTCTTAAACAATTTGCAAGCTGGAGGGGTCTTAGAAGTTCTAAATTTTCAAATAAATACCTAATAAAAATGTTAAACATTGTTTTAGTAGAGCCAGAAATTCCTAATAATACAGGAAATATAGGTCGTTTGTGTGTTGGCACAGAAAGTCGTTTGCACTTGATTCATCCATTTGGGTTTGTAATAAATGATAAAAACTTAAAGCGTTCAGGATTAGATTATTGGAAATATCTCGAGGTTGCCGAATATGAAAATTTAGGCCAATGGATTGCTAATATTCCTGATAAATCTAGGGTTTTTTTGATGAGTTCTCATGCTGAAAAATCTATTTATCAGAACGAATTTAAAGAAGAAGATTGGCTTGTTTTTGGAAAAGAGAGTGTAGGGCTTTCTGCTGCTGTTTTAGAAAAGTTTGAAAATCATTTAACCATTCCAATGTCTAACTTAATTCGTAGTTTTAACATTGCAAATTCTGTAGCTTTTGTAGTTGGAGAGGCAAAAAGACAAATAGAATGCTATAAATAATTATTTTTTTAAGAAAAATATAAGTGGAGAATACCATACTTCTAAATGTTTTTTGTTATTTTGCACCCCAAACTAAAAATGTAGTTTTTTATTAACTTGTAATTTGCCATGAACAAAATATCTATTTTCGTACTAACTTTTCTACTAATTTTGACATCTTGTAACAAAGAAAAATTAGATAAAAATACCGTAGAACTATCTGGAACTATTAAAGGTCTTAAAAAAGGTAAAATTTATATTCAAAAAGTAGAGGAAAAGGTTATTATGAACTTAGATACCGTTGTAATTAACGGAGATTCTAATTTTAAAACAACTTTTAAATTAACAAGTCCAGAAATGTTGTACTTGTATTTAGACAGAGGAGTTTCTAACTCTCAGGACAACAGGTTGTTGTTTTTTGCAGAACCTGGAAAAATGACTATAACCACAGATTTAGATTTCTTCTTAGCAAAAGCAAAAATTACGGGTTCTAAAAATCAAGAATTATACGAGCAATATCATGATATTATTTCTAAGTTTAACGAGCAACAACTAGAGCTTTTAAAAGAAGAAATTTTAGCTTTAAAAGGCAAAAATGCGGCTTCAGATGCTACTGTCAAAAAAAATGATGCTCTATTAAAACGAAAATACATGTATGCTGCTAATTTTGCTTTGACCAATGCAAATTATGAAATTGCTCCTTACGTTGCTCTTACAGATATTTATGATATTAATATTAAGTTTCTAGACACTATTCAAAAATCGATGTCGCCAAAGGTTGCCAAATCTAAATATGGCAGGAAGTTAAATGATTATCTTGCAGAGAGACGAAAAGAAGAATAAATTGTAGTTTTTTTAAGATAGCTTTTTGGTAATTTTATAAGATAAAATGGTTCATGAAACAAATACAAACAGCTACAACTTATTTTCCGGCATTAACAGGAGTACGAGCTGTTGCAGCTTTTATGGTTTATTTTCACCATAACAATCCAATTAGTATAGCTGTTTTTGGTGCTGGTTTGCATAATTTTTTCTCGGAAATGCATATTGGAGTTACTATTTTTTTTGTACTTAGCGGATTTTTAATTACTTACAGATATTACAATCTAAAACATATTCCAATAAAAAAATACATAATTAATCGACTTTCTAGAATTTATCCAATGTATTTTCTGCTTACTAGCCTTACATTTGTATTTTCTGTAATGATAAACCCAGTAAATATTTTAGCAAGTATTAAATTATATGTTTTAAATTGTACTTTTCTTAAAGGTTTTTTTGATAATTTTAAATTCACTGGTATTGCTCAAGGTTGGTCGCTTACTGTGGAAGAAATGTTTTATTTACTGGCACCATTTTTTTTTATGCTTATCAAAAAAGGCAAATATTTTTTAATTATACTTCCTATTGTAATTTTATTATCAGGATTTTTGCTTGTTTTTGTTTTTAAAAATAGCTCGTTTTATGGACTGATGAGTTCTATTAATTTTATGCTAGATTATACTTTTTTTGGACGTTGTATAGAATTTTTTATAGGAATTGGTTTAGCTATTTACATTAAAAAATTCCATAGCTTTAAAAATATGACTTATTTTGGAATAGCATTTATTTTATTTTTCATTTTTATATTTTCAATTTTAAAAGAAGGAAGTGGTTATGGTACAGATGGTATTTTTGGCAAAATAATCAATACACTCTTACTTCCATTTTTTGGAATTGTACCTTTATTTATTGGTTTAATGCAAGAAGAAACAACTATTTCTAAGATATTTAAAAGTGAGCTATTTCAAATTTTAGGCAAAAGTTCTTATGTCTTTTACCTAATTCACATTGGTGTTTTTGTGGTTATTTTAGATAAAATTAGTGATAATTACATTTTTCAGTTTTTCACTTTAAATGTACTTGCTATTGTAATGTATCTGTTTTTAGAAAAACCTATTCACCGTTTTATCCAAAATAAATTTGCTGAAAATGGGTTTTAAAAAATATTTTTATTTTTAACAAAAGTAATTTGTAAAGAAGAGATATATTTTTGTTTTTAAAGTTTAAAATTATCTGAAAATGTACTCTTTTTAACAATGCTTTATGTTCCTCCGTTGTATTATTTAAAGCAAATGCTTTTTTCAGAATTGTATAAGCACTTTTGTTTATTTTTGTAGAAAGTGGATTTTGTAGATAAAATTGATTTCCCAAAGAGTTTGTTGTTTGTCTTTTTTGTACTAAAATGGCATCAATAAAATCAAAATTATAATTTCTAGCAATTCGAATCCAATAATCTAAATCTTCGTAATACAAATTTTCATCATAACCAGAATTTTTATCAAAAATATCTTTTTTCATCATTGCCGAAATAGAGCATAACACATTTCCACCAGCTAAAATTTTAGAATAAATGTTTCCAGAGGCTTGCTTTTGTGTTACTTTTAGGTCATTATTAACTGGAAAACAGTAGGAATAATGTTTGCCATTTTCTGTTATTATTTCCGAATTTCCATATACAATTGCAAGATTAGGATAGCTACTTTCCTGAAAGCATTTCACTTGAAGTTGCACACTATTTGGAAGCAAAATGTCATCTGCCGCAAGATCTATCAAATATTCTCCCTTTGCCATTGTAACCATTTTATTAAATGTTTTTGTGTTACCAATGTTTTTTTTATTACTAACAAAAGTAACATCTGGGTTTTGTACCAGCCATTTTTTTATAACTTCTTTGGAATTATCCGTACTACAATCATCTGCTATTAATAACTGAATAGCTGGATATTCTTGTTTTTTTACGGATTCTAATGCTTCTACAATAAATTTTTCATGGTTGTAACACAAACAAATAATTGTAACTAATGGATAATTTTGCATATATTTAGTTGGAGAATTATATATTTGTGCAAATTACAAAAAGTATTATGATACAACCTAATAAAAAACTTAAAATAGCACTTGTAGGTTATAGGTTAAGTGGAGGTGGAGCCGAAAAAGTAATGGCAAATCTTTCTTTATTTTTAGATAGTAAAGGCATAGAAGTTCATATAATTACGGTAATTAACCAGATAAATTATGATTATGCAGGAATATTGCATAACTTAGGATTGTTAAAAAATGAAAGCAATAATTTTTATAATAAATGGGTAAGATTAAAGGCTTTAAGGCAATGTATTAACACTAATAATTTTGACTTTGTAATAGATTTTCGGTTTAGAACCAAAATTATTCAAGAATTTATAATTGCAAGATATATTTACCCTAAATCTACTATTTTTAGCATAAGAAGTTATTTGATAAATCATTATATACCAGATAACTATTGGATTACAAAATTAATGTATTCCAACTGTATTGCAAATGTTGTAATTACGGAGCAAACAAAAATGCTAATTGAAGAAGTGCATAATTTAAATAATGTAGTAGTTATAGAAAATCCAATAGATTTTAAGAATATTAATTTGTTAAAATTAGAACCTATTAGCTTAAATTATAGTTATATAATCGCAGTTGGGCAATATGAAAATGACATAAAACAGCTAGATAAATTGATAAAAAGTTATGCTCAATCCAAACTTCCTGAAAAAGGGATACATTTAGTGATAATTGGAAATGGAGATACGCAAAAATTGCACTCTGTTGCTACTAATTTTTCCGTTTTAGAAAAGGTGCATTTATTAGGCTATCAAAATAACGTTTACAAGTATTTTAAAAATGCTTTTTTTACTGTTTTGAGTAGTAAAAACGAAGGTATGCCAAATGTATTATTAGAATCTTTGGCATGTGGAACTCCAGTGGTTTCGTTTAATTGCAAATCTGGTCCAGCCGAAATTATCAACCACCTAGAAAACGGAATTTTAGTGGAAGATCAGAATTTTAATGAGCTAACAAATTCTTTAAATATTTTTATTCAAAATCCAAGTTTATATCAAATATGTAAAGATAATTCAATGCAAAGTGTCGAAAAATTTTCATTAGAAAATATAGGAAATAAATGGTTGAAACTTTTAAATGTTTGATTTTAAATTAGTTATGCGTATTTATGAAGATTATATATATTGTTTCTAGCATTAAAGATTCGGGAGGAATTGGCAGAATTCTTTCTTATAAATTGAATTACCTTATCGAAAAAAACTATGAAATAGAAGTTGTTTGTCAAGAAGAACCTTCAAAAGATATTTTTTATAACTTTAATCCTAAAATTATAATACATTATATCTCTAAAGGGAAAAATACATGGGAATATTTTATAAATTATAAACAAAAACTACACAGTTTTGCAGAAAATCATAACACATCTATCTTTGTAGTTTGCGATTTTGGTTGGAAAGGGTTTTTAACAAATTATATTTTACATACTAAAATCCCAGTTATTTTTGAGGTTCATGGTTCTGTTTTGAATGAAAATTCCAATAAATATGGTTTTTTGATTAGAAAAATAAGAGCAAAACTGCGTAAATTCTTGTTAAATAGCTATTCAAATGTTGTTTTTGAATCGGAAAATAGCAAAGAAGAATGGAATTTCCCAAATAATTATAGGATAATTCCAAATCCTATTCATTTGCATTCTACTCAAAAATCTTCGTTACAAAATTCAAAAGTAATGATGGTTTCCAGACATTCTTACGAAAAGGGAGTTGATAGAATGCTATCTATTTGGGCAAAAATAAATGCAAAATATCCAAATTGGACTTTAGAAATATATGGTGATGGCGATTTAGTAAATTCTCATAAAATAGTAGCTAAGAAACTACATATAGAGTCTTCCGTTTCTTTTTTTAAACCTATAATTAACATCGAAGAAAAATATGTAGAAGCTTCCATTTTTGTTTTAACCTCCAGAAGCGAAGGGTTTGGCATAGTGCTAGTGGAAGCAATGTCCTTTGGAATACCTGTTGTAGCCTACGATTGTCCCATTGGACCAAGAAGTATTATATCTAATACCAAAAATGGTTTTCTTATCAAAGATGGAAATGAACAAGATTTTGTGAATAAAATGACCGAATTAATAGAAAATTTTGAACTCCGAAAACAAATAGGAACTACTGCAACAGAGGTTGTTTTGCAATATAATTTGGTAACAATAATGGACAAATGGGAAGAACTTTTTAATTCTTTGATTTTAAAGTAGCAAAATATCCAAGTTTGTACCAATCAAAAAGGAAAAGCAACGGTTTTTTAGACAATAAATTTGCTTGGGTAATTCTCTTAGATTTTTCAAATATAAATAAAAGTACCTTTTGTAATCTGAATTTTACTACATATTCATAACTTTTTTGAATCTTAGTATCGGTAGTTTCTAATATTTTAGTGTCTTCAATAAAGTTTAATGTTTTTAAGGCTTTTTTTGTTTTTTCTAAAAAAACTAACGAAGTTTCATAATTCAAATGATACGTAGGGTTATCCACATGAAAAATAGCTAGTTTTAACAATTTTAATCTTTGAACAAAGACTAAATCTTCATAGCCATAATCTTCAATTCGTTTTTCAAACTTAACACCATCAAATATCTCTTTTTTTATCAAAAAATTAGAAGTTAAGGTTGTTTTATAAGGCTTTTTTTTTCTTTTTAAAACGTTAATTTCTTCTCTGTAGGAACCATATTTCCAGCGAAGTATTTTATTAGGAGAAGGTTTTCCTTTTGAATAGACAATTCCTCCAAAAACAATATTTTTGTTTTCTGAAATTAGTTGTATATAAGTAGTTATAAAGTTTTTGTTTTTTGGAAATGTATCACAATCCATAAACAATAACCATTTGTATTGTGATTTTGTAGCCAATTCATTTAGGTTTTTTGCTCTACCTAGATTAGCTTTGTTTTTTTGAAAACCACAATTTTTTAGAGTATTTATTTTTGAATTTTCTTCTAAAGAAATCTCATCGGTTGAGCCATCATCTAAAACGATAATTTCATAGTCAATTCCAGTTTCAATAGCCTGATTATGTAGTTCTTCAACCAAAGGAAAAGCATTGTAATTATAAGTTGGAATTAGTATGGAAAGCATCAAATAAAATTTATGTGGTAAATATATGCTTTTTTATTGATGATGATACGGTTCGTTTTTTAAAATTGTAAAACTTCGGTACAATTGTTCTATGCAAAATAATCGAACCATTTGGTGTGAAAAAGTCATTTTAGAAAGCGATATTTTAGCAAAAGCTTTGTTGTAAACTGCTTCGCTAAATCCGTAAGGACCACCAATGGCTAAAACTAAGGTTTTAATTCCTGAATTCATTTTTTTTTGTAATTCTTCCGAAAAGGCAACACTCGAAAAACTTTTTCCATTTTCGTCTAATAAAACTAGTTGGTCTGTTGCTACTATTTTAGATAAAATTAGTTCGCCTTCTTTTTCCTTTTGTTGCTTTTCAGTTAGATTTTTGGCATTTTTAATATCAGGAATCACTTCTAAATCGAATTTTACATAAAAAGATAGCCTTTTTGAATAATCTGAAATTAATTGTTGCAAATGTGTATCATCGGTTTTTCCAATGGCAATAAGTTTGATATTCATAAAACAATAAAAAAGTTAAAAAAGCAAAGGTTAAAAAAAAAACCAAATATCCGAAGAAAGAGCCATTTAAATCGGCATTTTTTTCTATTTTAGCAAACAATTTAGAACAAAAGATGATTTCACAACAAGAATTTGAACAAGAATTACAGTTAATTATAGCTAACGGAATTAGAGAAGATGTTGGTGCTGGAGATTATAGTTCTCTAGCTTGCATTCCCGAAAATGCCATAGGAAAAGCAAAACTTTTAGTTAAAGATGAGGGTATAATTGCGGGTGTTGCTTTTGCAAAAATGATTTTTAATTATGTAGATAGCACCTTGAAAACAGAAATTCTTATTCCAGATGGGAATGAGGTTAAATACGGCGATGTCGTTTTTACCGTATCTGGAAGTTCTCAATCTATACTAAAGGCAGAAAGATTAGTACTCAACTCAATGCAAAGAATGAGTGCAATAGCAACGAAAACTAATGAATTTGTTCAATTATTAAATGGAACAAACACCAAAGTTTTAGACACCCGAAAAACAACACCAAACTTTAGAGCCGCCGAGAAATGGGCTGTAACAATTGGTGGTGGAGAAAACCATCGGTTTGCATTGTATGACATGATAATGCTAAAAGATAACCATATAGATTTTGCTGGTGGAATATCGCAAGCTATTATCAAAACAAAAAGCTACTTATCTCAACATAATCTAGATTTAAAAATTATAGTTGAAGCAAGAAATCTGTTCGAAGTAGCTCAAATTTTGGAGCATGATTCTGTATTTCGGATATTATTAGATAATTTTAATCTGGAAGATACTAAAAAAGCAGTAGCCTTAATTGGAACTAAAACAAAAACAGAATCTTCTGGAAATATTAACGAAAATACTATTCGTGATTATGCAGAATGTGGTGTTAATTATATCTCATCTGGAGCATTAACACATTCTGTTTATAATATGGATTTAAGTTTAAAAGCATTTTAAAAACAATAATTTGTACAAAAACTAGTAACTCTCTATTTCTAAATACAAACCGATAAATATGGAAAATGCAACTAGTATATTTTTAAAAAAAATTCCAATTGTAAAACAATTAGTTGTAATTTTAGAGAATACTAAATTGCCATGGTTACAAGGAATATCGTTGTATGAACTAATAGAATTTTACCTTTTTGGAATACTAACAGGTGGAATAAGTTACAGAGCTGCCGCTATTGCATTCAGTTTTTTTATGGCATTGTTCCCATTTGCATTATTCGTGCTTAATCTAATTCCGTACATTCCAATACAAGGTTTTCAAACCGATTTTTTAGATTTTGTAAAGCAAAATGTGCCACCAACTACCTTTGAAGCAGTAGATTACATAATAAACGATATTTTGCATAATAGCCATACTGGATTGCTGTCTAGTGGTTTTTTAATGTCTGTTTTTTTAATGACAAATGGCGTAAATGCAGTAATGAGTGGCTTTGAAACCTCACAATATGTAGTGCTAAAAAGAGCTTACTTTAGGCAATATTTTGTAGCGTTGCTGCTGTCGGTTTTGCTAACTTCTATCCTCTTAATTACGGTAGCTACAATTGTAATTTTTGAAGTTTTTATTCAAAGAACCATTATTCAAGAAGTGTTATCCAATAGAATTTCCGATAGAATTTCACTAATAGAATTTGGTAGATTTTCTTTCGTTATCATCATGATATTAGTATCTATAGCTTTACTTTTCAAATTTGGTATAAAGCAGGTTCAAAAGCGTGCCTTTATAACCATAGGTACCGTTTTTACTACTATATTGATTATTGTTTCTTCTTATTTTTTTGGGATTTGGGTAGTAAAATTTTCAAAATATAACGAATTATATGGTTCAATAGGCACATTATTAATAGTAATGTTTTATCTTTGGATAAATTGCATGATTTTATTATTAGGCTTTGAGTTAGATGCTTCTATTGCTAAATTAAAACAAAATCCCACTAAAAATCCCCATTTATGAAAATAGTAAAAATAGTCATCTTCTTCTTCTTTATTTCTGTTGTTTATAATGCTAATGCACAGTCTGTTATTGGAAAATGGAAAAGCATTGACGACAAAACTGGCGAAGCAAAAGCTATTGTAGAAATTTATGAAAATTCCGGAAAAGTGTATGGAAAAATTGTCGAAATTCTGGAAGTGGACAAAAAAGATAAAAAATGTGTAAAATGCACTGGAAGCGATAAAGATAAGCCAATTTTAGGCTTAGTTGTAGTAAAAGGATTAACCAAAGATGGCAACACCTATGAAGGAGGAAAAATAGTAGATCCAAAAACTGGCGATTTGTATAAATGCATTCTTAAATTATTAACAAAAGACAAACTAGAAGTAAGAGGATATATTGGAATTTCTATACTTGGACGTTCTCAAATTTGGACAAGAATCAAATAACTTTCAAAATCCGTGTTTTAAATGCCTTTTTTTGCCGAAATAATTATTCCTTTAGCAGTTTCTAGAACTTTTACCTATTTAATATCCGAGGAAGAATTTAATTATTTACAACCTGGAGTTAGGGTAGTTGTTCCTTTTGGGAAAACCAAATTTTATACAGGAATAGTTGCTAATTTGCACCAAAATTCTCCTTTACTATATGAACCCAAAGAAATATATCAAATAATTGATAAAGAACCGATTATAGCTTCACAGCAATTACAACATTGGGAGTGGATTTCGTCTTATTATATGTGTGCAATAGGCGAGGTTTATAAAATGGCATTGCCAAGTGGACTTTTATTAGAAAGTGAAACCATTATTGCCACAACCCAAAAGGTAAATGATTTAGTAGAAAAAGAGAGTCTTACCGATGATGAATTTTTAATATACGAAGCACTGCAACAACAAAGTTGTCTTAAAATTCAAGAAATAATTGCTATTTTAAACAAAAAAACAGTAATTCCAACCATACAATCCTTATTGTCTAAAAATATTATTCAACTTCAAGAAGAGATAATTGACGCATATAAACCAAAATTGGTTAAATATGTCCGATTAGTTTCAATTTATGAGAATAACCACAATTTAGAAAACCTTTTGCAAATACTTAAAAGTGCTCCAAAGCAAAAAGACCTGATTTTAAGTTATTTTCAATTAAAAGCTACACAAAAAACGCCCATTTCGGTAAAGCAGCTAGTTACTTTTTCTAAACAAACAACTGCAATTATAAAATCTTTGGAAGAAAAAGAAATCTTTGAAATATTTTATATTCAAGAAGATAGAGTTAATTTTTTAGATACAAATACAAAGTCGGTAACTCTTAATGAATTGCAAAATATCGCTTTACAAGAGATAGATTTAGTTTTTAAAACCAAGCAGGTTTGCCTTCTTCATGGGGTTACTGCTTCTGGAAAGACAGAAGTTTATATAAAAAAAATAGAAGATTTTTTAAAACAAGACAGTCAAATTTTATATTTACTTCCAGAAATTGCTCTTACCACTCAATTGGTGCAAAGATTGGTATATTATTTTGGTAATAAAGTAGCAGTTTTTCATTCTAAATACAATAATAACGAAAGGGTAGAAGTGTGGAAAAATGTATTGCAATTTTCGGATAAAGCACAAATTGTTATTGGAACAAGATCTGCATTATTTCTGCCATTTCAAAAATTAGACTTCATTATTATTGATGAAGAACACGAACAAAGTTATAAGCAATCTAATCCATCACCACGATACCATGCCAGAGACACAGCAATTGTGTTGGCAAATATGTATCATGCAAAAGTCTTGCTTGGCAGTGCAACTCCCAGTATCGAAACATTTTATAATACCCAAAACGGCAAATATGGATTGGTAACAATGAATAAACGTTTTGGAAATGCAGTTTTGCCAAATATTTTCTTAGAAGATTTAAGAGAAGCTTATTTCAAAAAGAAGATGATAGGGCATTTTACACAAACCCTTGTTGATGCTATTGCAAATGCACTTTCACTTGGAGATCAAGTTATTTTGTTTCAAAACAGAAGAGGATATGCACCTATTATAGAATGTTCCACCTGTGGTCATATTCCACAATGCTCACAATGTGATGTAAGCTTAACGTATCATAAATTTAAAAATCAACTTCGGTGCCATTATTGTGGTTATAATATAGCAAAACCTACCAGTTGTGTTGTTTGTTCTAGCACAAATTTAACTTCTAAAGGATTTGGTACAGAGCAAATTGAACTAGAATTAGCAACACTTTTTCCTACTAAAAATATAAAACGTATGGATCAGGATACCACTTCTGGAAAGCACAGTTTTGTACGATTATTAGACAGTTTTAAAAATAGAGAAATAGATATTTTGGTAGGAACACAAATGTTGGCAAAAGGTTTAGATTTTGATAATGTATCTCTAGTTGGTATTTTAAATGCCGATTCAATGCTCTTTTTTCCAGATTTTAGAGCTTTTGAACGAAGCTTCCAAATGATGACACAAGTTGCTGGAAGAGCAGGACGTTCTGACAAAAAAGGAAATGTAATTATACAAACATACAACCCAAACCACCCAATAATTCAGCAAGTGTATCATAATAATTATTTGCAAATGTACAAAGAGCAACTATTTGAACGGCAAATATATTTTTACCCACCATTTTTTAGACTAATCAATTTGACTCTTAAAAATAAAGATTTCGAAAAGCTAAAAGCAGGAAGTTTTTGGCTTTATGAAGTAATAAAGCAACAATTCGACTTTCCAGTTTTAGGTCCAGAAGAACCTGCAATTAATCGCATTAGAAACGAATATATCAGAGTAATTTTGTTAAAAATACCACAAGAAAAATCTTTAGGAGCTACCAAAAAAAGCATATTCAAAATTTTAAATAGCTTTGAAACTATTGCACAATTTAAAGGAATAAAAATTGCAGTAAATGTAGATTTTTATTGATAAAGTCTAATTTAATATAATGTTCTATTGGTATTCTAAAGCTTTAGAAATTGCCACTTTACGTTCCCGACTTAATGGAATTTTAGTATTTCCAATTTCTATTGTTTTGGAGTCATAATGCTTTACTTTACTTATATTTACAATATAAGATTTGTGTACCCTAATAAACTTATCTGAAGGTAACTGGCTTTCAAATTGTTTTAAAGTCGATAATACTGTGTGTACATCATTAGTTCCTTCAAGTATTATCTTAACATAATCGCCGTATGCCTCCAGCCAATTTATTTTGGAAGTGTAAAGTTTTACATTTTTAAAATTACTTTTTATAAAAATATGTTCATTGTCAATTGTATTTTTTGTAGCGTTTAACTTCATTTCTTGATTTGCGACCGCTCTTTTTATCGCAATATTAAACCGTTCTTTATTAATAGGTTTGTGCAAATAATCGGTAGCATCATATTCAAAAGCTCTTAATGCATAGTCTGCTTTAACAGTTACAAATATTACTTGTGGTTTAATACTTAAATTATCAAGCAACTCAAATCCATTAATCAACGGCATCTCAATATCTAAAAGAAGCAAATCAATAGTGTCATTTAAAAAATTTCTTGTCTCAATAGCATTAGAAAATTCATTAATCAATACTAAATTAGGATGCGACTCTACTAATTTGCAAATTACTGCTCTTAGAATAGCACTATCATCTATAACAATACAATTTAATTTCATATAAAGCAAAATAAGTTTTATCCTCGTTGTGTAAATATATAATTTATTTTACATAACAACCTAATTGTTTTTAGTAAAAAAAACATTTTTTTGAAATAATTTTAAAGTTAAGTATTGTATTTAAAAAATAAAGCACTACTTTTGCACCCATATTTTTAACAAATAAATTTTATATTATGAATCATTATGAAACTGTTTTCATCTTGAATCCCGTTTTATCTGAAGTACAGGTAAAGGAAACAGTAAGCAAATTTGAAGATTATTTAACTTCAAAAGGAGCTACGATGGTGTCCAAAGAGGATTGGGGCTTAAAAAAAATGGCTTATGAAATTCAAAACAAAAAAAGTGGTTTTTACCATCTATTTGAATTTACAGTAGCTGGAGAAGTATTAAAAGGTTTTGAAACCGAATTTAGACGTGATGAGCGTGTAATGCGTTTCTTAACAGTAAGTTTAGAAAAAGAAGCTATTTCTTGGGCTGAAAGAAGAAGAGCGAAATTAAAAGCAATTAAAGCGTAATTACTATGTCAACATTACAATCTGCAGGAAAAAAAGACGGAGATATTAGATATTTAACGCCTTTAAACATAGATACGAACAAAACTAAAAAGTATTGTCGTTTCAAAAAGTCAGGTATCAAATATATTGATTATAAAGATGCTGATTTTTTACTAAAATTTGTAAACGAACAAGGTAAAATTTTACCACGTCGCCTTACAGGAACTTCCTTAAAATACCAACGAAAAGTGTCTGTTGCTGTTAAAAGAGCAAGACATTTAGCATTAATGCCATATGTGGCTGATTTACTAAAATAATAAAGAAGCAAAATTATGGAACTTATATTAAAACAAGACGTACAAAATGTAGGCTTTAAAGATGATGTAGTATCTGTTAAAGCGGGTTATGGTCGTAACTTTTTAATCCCACAAGGATTTGCTCATTTGGCAACTTCTTCGGCTAAAAAAGTTTTGGCAGAAAACCTAAAACAAAGAGCTCATAAAGAAGCAAAAGTAATAGCTGATGCAAAAGCATTAGCAGAAGCACTTAAAGCTATTGAAATTAAAATTACTGCAAAAGCAGGTGGGGAAAAATTATTCGGTTCCGTTACTAATATTGATATTGCTCAAGCATTAGCTGATGGTGGTCAGAACATTGACAGGAAATTCATTACCTCTGGTGTGGTTAAAAGAACAGGAAAATACAATGCATCTGTTCGTTTACACCGTGATGTAGTTGTAGAATTAAATTACGAAATTGTTGCTCAAGCAAACTAGTATTTTTTTTAAAATTAATCAAGCCACTATTTAATTATAGTGGTTTTTTTATTTTATTTGTAACAAAAAATTAAAATGAATACTTATAGATGTGTTTTTTTTTAATAAAACACATCTTATTTTTAATAATTAAAATCTAAAATATATGAAATTTTTAGGAAATGTTGCTGCCACCATAGTTGGAATATTTGTTTTTTGTATGTTATTCTTTTTTGGAATTTTGTTTATTGTAGCAATTTTTGGTGACGATTCCAAGTTATCAGATGTTAAAGAAAATTCAATACTAGAACTAAATATTGAAGATATAACGCAAGATTATGGAGGGAAATTTAGCTATGACGATTTAGGGTATTTTGAAGCAAATCATGATGGTCTTACCGATATTATACGTGCAATTGAAGCGGCAACATTAGATACTAATATTAAGGGAATCTCAATATTAAATACAACTGTAAACCTTGGTATTGCTCAAACTAAAGAGCTTCGTGATGTCTTAGAGTCGTTTAAAAAATCAGGTAAATTTATTGTTGCTTATGCTAATGGATATTCTCAAAAAGACTATTATCTTAGCTCTGTTGCCAATACAATTTATCTAAATCCAGTTGGAGATTTTGATTTTAAAGGACTATCTACAGAAGTAATGTATTTTAAAGATTTTCAAGATAAAACAGGATTTAAAATGGAAGTAATTCGTCACGGAAAATTTAAAAGTGCGGTTGAACCTTTTTTGCTTAACAAAATGAGTCCTGAAAATAGAGAACAAATAAGTACTTTTCTTCATTCTATTTGGAATGCAATGGTTGTAGATATTGCAACTTCCAGGAAAGTAACAGTTACTCAATTAAATACCATTGCGTCTAATATGCTTGCAAGAACTCCAGAAATGGCTAAAAATGCGAAGCTAATAGACAAAATTGCTTACGAAGATGAATATGATAATGATATTAACAAACTCTTAAAATTAGATGAAGATACAAAATATTCTAGAGTAAAAATAACGGATTATGCTACAGATATAGCAACTTCTTTATCAAATGATGATTCTTTAAATAAAATTGCTGTTATTTATGCACAAGGAGAAATCGGTTCTGGTGAAGGAGATTTGGAAGTGGTAGGGGAGTTATCTATGAGACGCTCTTTGCAAGAAGCTAGAGAAGACAAAAATATCAAGGCAGTTGTATTAAGAATTAATAGTCCAGGAGGCAGTGCATTAACTTCTGAGTTAATTTGGAGAGAAATAGAAATTACTAAAAAAGTAAAACCTGTAATTGTATCCATGGGAAATTTAGCTGCTTCTGGAGGCTATTATATTGCCTGCAATGCAAATAAAATTTTTGCTGAAGCTAGCACAATTACTGGTTCTATTGGGGTTTTTGGAGTATTGCCTAATGTTTCGGAAATAACCAAAAAATATGGAATTAATACAGAATTAGTTAAAACGCATGAAAATGCTGCTAATTACAGTCTTTTTGAACCAATCAACGAGAACTTTAAAAAATTTACACAAGAAGGAGTAGAAAATATATACAAAATTTTTGTTACAAGAGTGGCAACAGGCAGAAAAATGACTTTTGAGCAAGTAGATGCCATTGCACAAGGTAGAGTTTGGGCGGGCTCTGATGCGTTAAAATTAGGTTTAGTAGATAAAATTGGAGGTTTAGACAAAGCATTAGAATATGCCTGCCAACTAGTTAAAATAAAAGAATATTCTAGTGTAGAATACCCAATATTTCAAAAATCTTTTGAAGATTTCTTAGGAAAAAGTGGAATTCCATTTTTAAAATCAAAAGAAAACCTCATAAAAGGCGAAATTGGAGAAGAAAACTATCG
>DZCQ01000029.1:12123-31200 GCA_022730285.1 Flavobacterium psychrophilum | reverse complement strand
TTAATACTGCTCGTTTGTATTAGGAAAATCTTCACTTTTCACATCGGTTACATATTTGCCAATTGCAGAAGTCATATCTTCATACAGATTCATGTAACGTCTAAGAAAACGTGGGCTAAATTCGTGTGTCATTCCAATCATATCGTGCAAAACTAGTACTTGTCCATCTACTCCACCACCAGCACCAATTCCTATAACGGGTATAGAAATGCTTTTTGCAACTTTTTCGGCTAATATTGCTGGTATTTTTTCTAAAACAATAGCAAAACAACCTATTTTTTCTAACACTTTAGCCTCCTCTATTAATTTGTCTGCTTCAGCATCTTCTTTGGCTCTTACAGTATAAGTTCCAAATTTATAAATAGATTGTGGCGTGAGTCCTAAGTGCCCCATTACCGGAATCCCTGCATTTAATATTTTTTTAATAGAATCTTTTATTTCACAGCCTCCTTCTAATTTTACAGCATGACCACCACTTTCCTTCATTATTCTAATGGCAGATCGCAAGGCTTCTTTAGAATCGGATTGATAACTTCCAAAAGGCAAATCGACCACTACTAAGGCTCTATGACAAGCCCTTACTACACTTGAAGCGTGGTATATCATTTGATCTAGTGTTATTGGTAAAGTTGTTTCATGACCTGCCATTACATTGCTTGCAGAATCTCCAACAAGAATAACATCTACACCAGCAGTATCCACTATTTTTGCCATGGTGAAATCATAAGCTGTTAGCATCGAAATTTTTTCGCCATTGGCTTTCATTTCTATTAGAGATTTGGTCGTAATTCTTTTGTAATCTTTTTTGGCTACTGACATGAATATTGTTTTTTAAGATTGTAAAAGTACTAAATTTGATTAGTTTTGTAATAATTAATAAGATAAAAAATAAATCCTGATAAGATTTTTATAGTTTTCATTAAGAATACTATTTTTTACTGAATAAACCCTGATGACACGGATTGCAAAACCACACTATCGGGTTAATTTGTTGTTTTGTAAAAAGAAGTTGTATTTTTTCTGATATGCTGACAACGAGCATATAAAGGGAATCTATATTATATGCTATTAATCTTTAAAATTCTAAAAATATTTTGTGATAATTTTTTACTTTATTTTAAAATTATCACAAATTTGTGATAAAAAAATATTTTAAAAAAAAACATCACAAATGAAAACAACACAATTTGTTCGATAGCAATTGGGGATTTCATAGCAAGTATTGGCACAATATCTTTCAATTTCAATAAGTCAATTAGCAATGTATGAAACGGGTAGGCGAGAATTGCCTACTGGAACCATGATTAAACTTGCGGATATGATGCTATTTTTAAACCAAAACCAAAAAAAAGACGAGCAAGAAATAGAACCTCTATCTGACCAAGACACAAAAATTCAAAATTTGATAGAAAAGCAAACTATAGAGTTAGAATTAAAACAAATCCGAGAACAAAGAAAACTAGCTGTTATAACCCGTTGGGTGTAATTAAATTATTTGCGTTTTAATATTATTTATGGTCTATCAAAAATAGATTTATTGATGAATTGTACCAAAGTCAATGCCGTTATTTTAGCTAAAATTCTTGTTTTAAAACCTTGAAAAGATTTTGCATAATTTCGTCTAATCATAAATTGGTCACATAATTGAGAAAACAGAGTTTCAATCCTTTTTTTTGATTTTCTAAAAATATAAGGTTGCTTTTTATACCATTTTTGATTTCTTCTCATTGGTGTTTCTAATTTGATATTTGCACTTTCAAACAAGTCTAATTGTTGTGTTGCGTATAAACAACGTCTGTCTCCAAGTAACAGACAATCAGATAATTGATGTTTTAAATCTTTTAACAAATGTACATCGTGAACACTTGCTTTTGTTATATCTATTGATTGAAAAACTCCAGAAATAGTACAAACTCCGTGAAGTTTGTAGCCATAAAATCAAGTGTTTTGTGAGGCACAAAAACCTTTGTCTGGTGCAGTCTGAAAGTCATCTTTACAGATTTTTATTCAGTTATGTCGAGCTATTTTACAAATTTATAGAGGCATACTATAAATATTAATCTGGCTCCGGTGCTTTTTCTATAGGTTTGCTTGGTTTTTCTATTATTTTCTTTTGACGTTGCTCTGTAAATTGAATAAATTGTGGCGTAAGGTCTGAGTCTGGTATTTCTTCGTTTTGTTTTTTTTCGTTTTCCTGTTGATTTTTTTTAGAATTTATAATTTTTCCTATCAATTCTTTAAAGGTATTAAAATCTACTTCGTATGATATTCCAACTCCTTGTGTGTATCCAATTCCTTCTCCAATATAACGAGTGTCATTTTCTCTATTAAAAACTTTTGCTTTTAGCGATCCATCTTCATTAAGACGTAACAACACTTCTACATCGCCCACAATGGTAGATTCGGTTACACCTCCTATTGGCACCCCTAATTTTCCATTGATGGTAATTTTTTCGCTAATTTGTGTAGAAAGTGTAATTCCTACTCGACCATCGGTTTGTTGTTCTGTATTTTTTTTGTCTCCTTGCACGTAGTTTAAACCAACTTTAAGTTTATCGTCTGGATTTGAAAAAATATCTTGAAATAAGCTACTTGCTTTTTCTAATAAATTTCCTGTGATGATGTTTTCTCCCACACCTTTTTCACTTAAAAAACTTCCAGACGAAAGTAGTGCCATAGCTTGCGTTTGCCGTGTATCGTCATCGCTTAGTTTGTAGTCTAGTTCCGATTTTAATACAGAACTTAAGGTAGGAAAATCTATGGAAATATCAGGAATTGGATTGGTTAATTTATCTGTTAGTTTGATGACCACTTCGGTTGGAATTTTTTTATTGAAAGTAGAATTTGCAAGTAAAATTGCTGGATTTGCTTCGGTTTTATACACTGCTTCCATATTTAAAGTTGCATTCAGTGGATTTCCATCCCATGAAATAGACCCTCCTTTTTTTACTTCAAACTTTTTGTCTATAATTCCTCCGTATTTAAAATTGTATGTGCCTTGATACACTTGAAAATCTCCCCACATGTTAAATTTTCCTAAGGTATTTATTTCCATTAACAAACTTCCTACTCCTTTTCCTTTTAGTGCATGTCCGGAATTTTTATCTATAATTACTTCAATTTCAGCATCTGGTGTGATGTCCAATTCGAAATTTAAGGCAACTCCATTATATGTTTTAGTGGCTTTAGCAGCTTTTTTAGCAGCAGTTTTGTCTTCTTCGGTTTTAAATTTTATAAAATCTTTTTCAGAGGTTGTTTCCGAGTCGCTTATTGGAATTTTAATAGAAGTTCCTTTTGCAGATTTTGCATTTACATTGATAACTAAATCTGACAGGGCTCCTTTAATTGTGGTATTTCCATCTATAAATGCTGTTCCGTAATATAGTGCATCTTCGGCATACTGGGTATTTAGTGCTAAAATATTTTTAGAGGATATGTTTAAATCTAATTCCCAATCGCTAAACTTATGATGTCTAATACTTCCACGTAATAATCCTTTGGTATTAAATTCGCTATCGGTAATTCCAATGGAGCGAAATGTAAATTGATTTTCTGTAACTTCTACGATAGAATTGTTATCTAAATTATAATCAACATTAAGATACGGAACTTTCATTCCTGCTTTGTTTAGATAAATTCTGCCTGTAATATCTGGATTTTCTAATTCACCACTTATAGATGCTGAACCAGATGCTAATCCTCTAATATCGCTGATAACTCCTGCTCCAAGTGGACTAAAAATTCCTAAATTAAAGCTATTTAGCTGTACTTTTAAGTCTAAAAGTGTATTTTTATCTTCTACAAATACATTTCCTGTGGTGGAAAAAGTTTTGGTATTATTATTATTATTTAAAGAAGAGTTAACACTAAATTTTTTAAAGGTATTATCGCCTACTGCTTGTAAATTTAGGGTTCCTAGTGGAAGATTATTAATAGCCAAACTATCTATTGTTATGGAGGAAGATGGCTCGTATATTGCTTTATTTTGTTTAAAATTGACCAATCCATTTAGTCTTCCTTGCACTTTCAGGCTGTCTATTTCGGGAGTAATTTTTTCTAGCTCGACATCTTTAAAAGAGAGTTTTAAGTCTTTGTAGGTTGAGTCTCGCATTATTCCCATGAGTTCTATATTTTGCTTTTGATGCGTCATAGAAATTTTTTCGATAGAAAAATCTGTTAGTTTTTTATTAAAAATTACTTTATTATCTTTCGTGTCATTTTCGTTTAAAAACCACAGATAATCTTTAAATTTTATTTCCGACTTCTTAATTCCCACCACACTATTATTCTCCTTATTGATAGTATGATACATATTTAGATTGTAATAATCTTGTACTTTTTTGCCTCCTTTAAATTCGGATCTAAAAAACAAGGTATCGTTTGCCGTTACGTTAATTAAACTAAAATCAGCTATTTTATATTGTTTTGTTTTAATACTATCTACCTGTATATAAGCATTGTATAAAGGGTTTTTATTGTCTATGTCTATTATAACATTATCGAACGAATTTTTATACGCAACAATATTTGGTGACTTAAAGTTAAATCGAAACTCGTTATCGTTAGAGTTAATTGCTCCTTTAATAAAGGTGTTTTTTTCTAACGATATTTCTGGCAAAAACAGTTCCACAAACTTGCTGTATACTTTAAAATCGAATTTTAGATACTGTCCTTTTGTGACTTTATTTGGCGAATAATTAGCATACAAACTCCCTAAGGAATTTTCTATTAGCTTAATTAATTGCTTATACTGAAACTTTCCTACTACTTTTCCTTCTACAATATCTGGGGAATTGATGGTCAAGGTTCTTTCTTTAGACGCATCAAAACTAGAATGAATAGCAAAGTCTTCAAAAAGGTAAATGTCCTTGCTGTTTTCAAAAGACGTTTGGCTAACATTTACACTTCCGTAAAGATTATCGATGGTATTTCCGTGCAAATTTGTAGTAATATTCCCTCTAAAAACGGCTATGGAATCTTGGGTATAAATTTTTAATTTTTCAAGATTTGCATAATCAATTTCTGCATGAAAATCGTATTTTGCATCTTTCTTGCTTAAATCGACAATTCCGTTAAAAATCATTTGTAAATTAGGATCATTTATGTTTAAATTTCCTTTAAAAATAGGCTTTTTAAATTCTCCATCTATTTGCAAGTTTTTATAAGTATATTTATTAAAATAAATGCTACTTACTTCTCCTTTTACATTCGCATTTAAATATTTCTCGGTAAATGCTGTTCCATTTACATCTAAATTCAGACTCACTTTACTTAGTTTTGGTTCATTTAAAAAATTCCCTAAATTAAATTGTTCTAATTGTATATTTCCAATGTATTGAATTTTGTTAATATTATCGATATTAGTCATTTTCACATTAGCTTTTGCTTTTCCTAAATCAGAAAGTAAAACTACCTTTGCATTTAACGTTTTTAGTGTTACTTCCGTTGTACCAGAAATAGTAAAAAATCCTAACTTTTTAAAAGAAGTTGGTAAATTTTTTCCTAATACTTTTGGCAATATTGCTACTAAATTAGTATAATTTGAAGATAGTTTAGAGAAATTTCCATACATATAAAAATCGTTTTTGTTTTTAGAAAAAACATTTTTAAAAGTAAAATCTCCATTAATAATAGATTTTTTGGCATCAAACAACCGAATCTTTTTAAATACAAAATTATTTAATGTTCCTAGTATATTTCCTTTCAAATTAAAAGTCTGATTACTCCCAAATTCATTATAAAATAATTTTAAATCATTAGAGGATACCGTTGCTTTTTTTATTTTTACGTCAAAAATCACTTTGTTATTAAAATTGGCAAAATCTTCTCTTTTGTAATGCAACGCAACATTTCCGTTTAAACTAGATTGTGGTGTTCTAAGTTCTAGCTTATCTAATATAATTGCTTTTTTAGAATAGGAAAAATTGGTAGTTATGTTATTAATTACCAAATTTCTATTATCTGTAAACGACATTTCTTTAATTTTGGTAGAAACATCTGGCCCTAAAATTTTAAAATTAGTTGTAAATGCGTGTAACTTTTTAGCTCTATACATTAATGGTTCTTCTAGATTTTCATCAATAAAAGAGAATGTGCTGTTGGACAAATGCAATTCGTTTGCGGTTAATAAGAATTTTTTTGTGGAAGTGCTAGGCTTTTTATCCTCAAAAAGAGCAATAAATTTGTCTAGATTATTCTCCTTTTCTCCTTTGTAATTTTTTAAATTAAAATACAGTTTTTCAAATCTAACCTCACCAAAATGCAAATCGCCATCTACTAATTTTTTTGCGTCTAAAATATTTGTTTTTAGTATTTTTATGTAAAAAAGAGTATCTTTTTTGTAATCTTTTATCAAAACTTCTTTTAACTTTATTCCTCCAAAAATCGAAAAATTGGCTCCTTGTATGGTAATATCAGTTTTGTATTTGGAGTTTAAAAATTCCGCCGCCTTTTGCCCAAGAAATGTTTGAACTGGTGGCAAACTTACTAAAATACCAACACTAAGTAGCATACAAAATATTCCTAGCAAAAGAGCCAGAAAATACTTTCTAAATTTTGTGGATATGGTATTTTTTTTAGTTTCTTCCAAAAAATGTAGTTTTCAAAAACCTATTAAAAGGATTAATATATGAATAAAAATGCTTATTTTTGTGATTCGATGTAAAAATAGCACTTTTATATTGTTTTTTCAAAATATAATACAAAATCCGTGCCTTTATGCACCAAAAACCTATATACATATTAGCAATAGAAAGTTCTTGCGACGATACCGCAGCAGCAGTTATGAAAAATAACAAAGTACTTTCTAACGTAGTTGCACAACAACTAATCCATGAACAATATGGTGGTGTCGTACCAGAACTTGCTTCTAGAGCTCATCAACAAAATATTGTTCCGGTGGTTGAAGCCGCTCTTACAAAAGCTGGAATTTGCAAAAGTCAATTAAACGCAATTGCATTTACACAAGGCCCAGGATTAATGGGTTCCTTGCTAGTTGGAAGTTCCTTTGCAAAAAGTTTAGCTATCGCATTGCAAATTCCGTTAATTGCTGTAAACCACATGCATGCACATATTTTAGCACACTTTATTGAGGAAGAGGCTTTTGAAAAACCTACTTTTCCGTTTTTGGCACTTACAATATCTGGTGGGCATACGCAAATTGTACAAGTAAATGGTTTTTTCGATTTAAAAATAATTGGTCAAACCACTGATGATGCTGTAGGGGAAGCATTTGATAAAAGTGCAAAAATACTAGGATTTGCATATCCTGGTGGGCCATCAATAGACAAATATGCACAATTAGGAAACCCAAAAGCATTTTCTTTTACAAAACCAAAAATTCCAAACTTAGATTTTAGCTTCTCTGGACTCAAAACACAATTTTTATATTTTATCCAAAAAAAAGTTAAAGAAAATCCTAATTTTATACAAGAAAACAGAAACGACATTTGTGCCTCTATCCAGAATATCATTATCGAGATATTAATGGACAAATTAAAACTAGCCGTCAAACAAACAGGTATTTCTCAAATAGCTATTGGTGGTGGTGTTTCAGCAAATTCCGGAATTAGAAATGCTTTAAAACAAGCCGAACAAAAACACCATTGGAAAACTTTTGTGCCAAAATTTGAATACACCACAGATAATGCTGCCATGATAGGAATTGTTGCCTATCAAAAATACCTAGAAAACAAGTTTGAAGATGCAACCGTAGTTAGTAAAGCAAGAATAGATTTTTAAAAATATGCAACTATTTTACAATTCAAATATAACCGAATTATGCAAAGAATTTTCTTTTGACAAAGAAGAAAGCAAACATATAATAAAGGTTTTAAGAAAAAAAGAAGCAGATGAAATACAGGTAACTAACGGAAAAGGTAATTTGTTTTATACCCAAATAATTCTAGCCACAGAAAAAAAATGCACTGTCAAAATAGTTTCTGTAACCACTGTAAATCCTACCGATTATTATATTCATATAGCTGTTGCTCCTACAAAAATGAATGAACGGTTTGAATGGTTTTTAGAAAAAGCGACCGAAATGGGTATTCATGAAATTACACCTATAATTTGTGATAGATCGGAGCGAAAAACAATCAATCTAGAACGATATGCTAAAATAATCTTGACAGCAATGAAACAATCCTTACATCTTTTTGAACCAAAATTAAACCCACCTATTAGTTTTAAAGAATTTGTTAGCAAAAATCAAGAAGGAAGTCTTTATATTGCTCATTGCGAAGAATTAGAAAAAACCTCATTTAAAACAGCTATAAAACCCAAAGAAAAATACACCGTTTTAATAGGACCTGAGGGCGATTTTTCTAATACCGAAATTCAACTTGCCCTTGCTAATAATTATCAACCTATTTCGTTAGGAAATACCAGACTTCGTACAGAAACTGCCGCAATTGTTGCTTGCCATAGTCTTGTTTTTAATAACGAATAACAGTATAAAAAAAAACAAGATGAAATACATACAATTTTTTCAATTACTAATTTTATTTATTTTATTTCCAACAAAAGCACAAGAAATAGCATTGCTAAAATATAGTGGTGGTGGAGATTGGTATGCAAACCCAACATCGCTTCCTAATTTAATTCAGTTTTGCAATCAAAATATCAACACTACTATAAATCCGAAACCAGTAACAGTTTCGCCAGGAAGTCCCGATATTTTTTCGTATCCATACATACACATGACAGGTCACGGAAATGTAACATTTAACGAACAAGAACTGGAAAACCTGCGTAATTATCTTATTTCTGGAGGTTTCTTACATATTGATGACAATTATGGTTTGAATGAGTATATTCAAAAAGAGATTAAAAAGCTGTTCCCAAAAGAAGATTTTGTCGAAATTCCTGCAACACATTTATTATTTCAAAAACCATTTCAATTCCCAAATGGACTTCCCAAGGTACACGAACATGATGGAAAAAAACCACAAGCTTTTGGCATTTTTATAAAAAACAAACTTGTTCTGTTATACACCTACGAATGCGATTTAGGAGATGGTTGGGAAGATTCAGAAGTACACAATGACCCAAAGGAGATTCATGAAAAGGCACTTAAAATGGGTGCAAATATACTTTACCACGCTTTTGATAATTAAAAAAAAAGTAAATACTTAAAACTCTTATAAGTAAGTCGAAGGTTTTAATCTCGTAAAGTCAAAAGTCGAGTATGTGATAAACAAAGAATTTTAACAAGCTGTATTCTGCTTAATACCAAATAAAAAAAATAGTAGATTCCTAAATTAAAAAACCATGAGAGTTATTCTGTTTAACATACTTAAAATTGAGTTCTTTTAAAAATTTAATATTTTTTATACTGAGAATTATTTGGCATATTGAAATAAAAGTAATAATATTGCGATGATTATTAATCAATATACAAATAAATTAACAACAAACCAACCAAAACCATGAAAAAATTATTATTAGCTGCATCAGTAGCTTTTGTATTGTTCTCTTGTCAAAAAGAAGAAAACTCTAACATTGCAACAACAGAAGTTGCAGCAGAAAATATTACACACAGAGGTTGTGCTACACAAGAAGTGTTTGAACAACAACTTAAAGGAAATCCAGCATTAGCAACAAGAATGGCAGAAATTGAAAAGTTTACGGAGAATGCAATTGCAACTGGTAAATTAGTAAACGGAAAAATTCAAATTCCTGTAGTGTTTAATGTGTTGTATAAAACCTCTGCAGAAAACATTTCATTAACACAATTAAAATCACAAATTGACATTTTAAACAAAGATTTTAATGCTCTAAACTCTGATTATAATACTGCTAACAATCCTTATTCTTCTAAAAGAGCAAATGTAGGAATTTCATTTGTTTTAGATAAAATAGTTAGAAAAAGTACTACCAAAACATCTTGGGGAACTAATGATGCCATGAAAAAAACTACTACAGGTGGTATTGCGGCTACTTCTCCAACAACAAAATTAAACTATTGGGTTTGTACCATTGGTGGAGGTATTTTAGGATATGCACAATTTCCAGGAGGAGCTTCTGCAACAGATGGTGTAGCTATAGATTCTAGATATACTGGAAATACAGGTACTGCAACTGCTCCTTTTAACTTAGGAAGAACTGCAACCCATGAAATTGGACATTGGATGAATTTACGTCACATTTGGGGAGATGCAACTTGCGGAACAGATTATGTTTCAGACACACCAGTACACAACACTGCAAATTATGGTGTTCCAGCTGTTGGACATAGAAGTACTTGCTCTGGTGCACCACTAGAAATGTACATGAACTATATGGATTATACAGATGATAGAGGTATGTATATGTTTTCTTTAGGTCAAAAATCTAGAATGGATGCAGTATTTGTTTCTGGAGGTACTAGAGCTTCGTTTCGTTTATAAAAAAACATGAATTTATTAAAAAACTCGCTGTGAAGCGAGTTTTTTTGTTATATTCGTATATTAAAAATTTACCATGAATTCAGATACTCTTGCAAAAGGATTACTCAAAACATTAGGAACTATAGTTGCAATTACTATCGTTTTATATTTTTTGTATCTAATAAGCACGGTCTTGATATATCTTATTATTTCTATGTTGCTAACTTTAATTGCGAGTCCTGTAGTTGTATTCTTAAAACGAAGGCTCAAATTTAAGAATACGCTTGCAGTTGCCACAACTTTAGGTATATTTATTTTAATTTTAATAGGAATTATATTCTTATTCATCCCACTTATTGCCTCACAAAGCGATAATTTATCATTACTTGATACAAAAGCAATAGAAAGTAATATGATGGAATTAGCACATAAATTTAAATTATACCTTATAAACCATAATATTAAAATTGGAAATAGTCTGGATTTTACAAATATATCCTCTATGATAAATTATAATTTTATAACTGTTTTCTTTAATGCAACAATTGGAACTTTAGGTAGTTTTGGAATGGGATTGGCATCTGTTTTATTTATCACATTTTTCTTTTTAAAAGATAAAGAAATGTATCTAACTGCTATAAAAAGCATTATCCCAGACGAACATGAAAGTAAAATTTTAAATTCTTTTGATAAAATAAACAAAATGTTAAGTAGGTATTTTATAGGTTTATTTATACAATTAAGTGTCATATTTGTGATGTATTTAATTGTTTTGCTAATTTTTGATGTGCAGAATATGTTGGTTATTGCTTTTTTATGTGCATTGCTAAACATAATTCCGTATGTAGGCCCTTTAATAGGTTCTATTTTAGCTGCAATTTTAACCATGATAAGTAATATTGGAGGAGATTTTCAGTATGAAATTTTACCAACTACAATGTATGTTTTAATTGGTTTTTGGATAGTTCAAATATTTGATAATAATGTTTCGCAACCTATAATATTTTCAAAAAGTGTCAATTCAAACCCTTTAGAAATATTTTTAATTACTCTAATTAGTGGTTTTTTATTCGGAATTTTGGGAATGATAATTGCAATTCCTCTTTATACAGTACTGAAAATAATTGCAAAAGAATTTTTTCCTGAAAACGAAATTGTGAAGATAATCGCAAAAAACATTTAATGACTTCTAATTTATTACTTCCAGAGGTTCAAGAATTTATTTCAGAAAATGCAATAAATGTAAATCCGAATTTAGCATTGCAAAAAAATCCTTTCAAAAATATAACCTGGGCAGAAATACTAAATCAAATTGCTGGAAAAATTAAATGCAAAGAAAAACTCCCAACGTGGTATGCCGAAAAAAACATTCTATTCCCAAGTAAAATTTCTGTAGAACAAACCTCATCAGAAGTTGCAGCCGAATATAAGGCAGAATTAGTCTCTGGAAACAAATTAATAGATTTAACAGGAGGCTTTGGAATAGACGACTATTATTTTTCAAAAAAAACAAAGCAAGTTGTTCATTGTGAAATGGATACTGAATTGTCTGAAATTGCAAAACATAACTTTAATATTCTAAACAGAAAAAATATTGTTACTAAAAATGGAAATAGTACGCAAATTTTAGAAGAATTAAACGAATTATTTGATTGGATTTATATAGACCCATCTAGACGAAATGACAAGAAAGGAAAAGTTTTTATGCTGCAAGATTGTTTGCCAAATGTACCAGAAAATTTAAATTTTTATTTTAATTTCAGTTCAAATATTTTAATAAAAACTGCTCCAATACTGGATATTACTGCTGGACTAAACGAACTTAAAAATGTAAAAAACATACACATAATTGCAATTAAAAATGAAGTAAAAGAACTGCTTTGGGAAATAGAAAAAAACTATTCAGGAAAAATTACCATCAAAACTTGTAATATTACAAAAGGTAAAAAAAGTTTTTTTGAATATAAATATGCAGAGAAAATTTGTACAAAAGAATATTCGTTACCACAAAAATATTTATACGAACCTAATGCTGCAATATTAAAATCAGGAGGTTTTGAGCAAGTTGCCACTACTTTTTCAGTACAAAAATTAGCCCAACATTCACATTTATACACTTCTGAAAAAATAATTGATTTTCCTGGAAGAATTTTCATCATTCAAAAAACAATGGAATATTCCAACAAAAACATGAAAGATTTTGTGCAAAATACCAAAGCAAATATAAGTACTCGAAATTTTCCTGACACTCCAGAAAACCTAAAAAAGAAATGGAAAATACAGGATGGTGGTAGTATTTATATATTTTTTACTACAAATTTAAATAAAAGTAAAATAATAATAATTTGTAAGAGTAGCAAAACAATTAACCAATCCAGGTTTTAAAATCACCAACTTTTTCACGACTTACAATTACCTCATCACCTTTGTAGGTTGGCAAAATTACTTTTAAACGTGAATTGCTGTAAATTTGAATTTCCTTAATAGCTTTCATTGGAATGATAAATTTTCTTGAAACTCGGTAGAAATCTTCAGGATTGAGTTCGGTTTCTAATTGCTCTAATGTGCTGTCTAACAAGTAATCTCTATTGTCGAAAGTGTGCAAATATGTGCCTTTGTTTTCACTAAAAAAACATTCGACTTCTTCAATGTTAATCATCTTAAGTTGTTGCCCCATTTTGATAGTAAATCGTTTTTTGTATTCTCTATCAATTGGATTTACCAACATTTTTTTGATCATTTCAAAATCTAAGGTAGCAATAGAACTTTTTTGAAATTGATTTTTGAATTTAGATATGGCAGTTTCCAAATCTTCTTCGTCAATTGGTTTTAGTAAATAATCAATACTGTTTAGTTTAAAAGCTCGCAAAGCATATTCATCATAAGCAGTTGTAAAAATTACAGCGCTTTTTATATTGACAGCTTCGAAAATTTCAAACGACAAACCATCAGAAAGTTGAATATCCAAAAAAATTAAATCAGGATGGTCATTATTTTGAAACCAATTAATAGATTCTTCTACAGAATGAAGCATCTGATTGACTTGCAAACCTAATTTTTCAATCTTTCGTTGCAAAAGTCTTGAAGCTGGTTTTTCGTCTTCTATTATTATAATATTCATTTAATAAAGTTTAGATGTTTAAGAGTTTAGAGAAATGGATGGTTACATCTGCAACTAAAATCTAATTACTGCCACTTTTGTTGATTCTTTTTTTCTTCTTCCATAAATTGCTTGATTTTTTTTTCTTCCCATTCTTTATTTAGGAATGGTGATATTCTAAATACCTTTAATCCATGAAAAACTATCCCAATACCCCAACCCAGCAATGGCCAAAAAAACCATAAATACTCTGGCGAAGTTAGTAGGTTTAATATCATCAAAAATATATTAACCACCACATAAGAAGCTAGATTTCCATAAAAACCCTTTATCTCATCTACTCTTTTTTTAGCATCTACATAACGTTGCTCATCATTATTGTATATTTCCATGATTTGTTTATTTTAAATTATTGTTTTCTCTATTCATAAATTCTTTAATTTTTCGTTCTTCCCATTTTTTTCCAAAAATGATTTCACTAAAAAATAGTTGAAAAATTTGTAAAGCCATAAAAAAAGTCCAAATACTCATTACAAATCTATTGATATAACGAATTGGAAAAAAGTTTAGAGGTGCACCAAAATATGTTTTGGCAATAAAAACTAATATTCCTAGACAATAAAAAAACAAATGAATATAAAAATCTTTTAATTTTTTAACTCTTTTTTGTGCCATTTCAATCAATTCTTTTTCTTGATTAGAGGTTCTATTTTCCATTATTTCCAATTTTTTTTAGTTGTTTCTTTTTCTAAAATTTCTTTGATTTTTCTTTCTTCCCAAGCTGAACTGTAGCCATAAACTTTTAGAGCATGCATTATTAATCCAAAACCCCAACCGCAAGCAGAAAACCAAAACCATTGAAATTGAGGTGAATAAGTTAAGTTATAATAAATTAATATTGGAATTACCATACAATATGAAAGTAGATTTCCGTAAAAACTTTTAAGCTCAAAAACTCTTTTCTTAGCTCTGTAATATGCTGTACTTTCGTTTTTAAAATTTATTATTTTCATTGCTGAAATTTGTTTTGTTAAAATTGGAAGGTACACTGCAAACGTATCTTTGTTTTCGTCAATCAACACTTTTCGTTCTGAAAGAATTGCGTAACGACTTACGATGTTTTGCAATCCGACACCTTTTCTGTCTTGTAATACTTCTTTCTTTTGTAGATTGTTTTCCACTACTAAGAAATTATCTTTTATATAAATTTTGATATTCAGTGGTTTGTTTTCACTAACCACATTATGTTTTATTGTATTTTCTAACAACAATTGTAATGACAACGGAACCACTTTAGCTTCAGAATTGTCAAAATCTGTTGGAATCTCGTATGTAATACTGTTTTCAAAACGCATTTTGAGCAGGTTCATATACGTTTTTGCGAAAGCTAATTCCTCTGCAACAGTTACCAATTCTTTGTCTTTTTGTTCTAAAACGTACCGATAGATTTTGGATAGAGATGTTGTAAACTGTTGTGCATTATCTGGATTTTCCTCTATCAATGAACTTAACACATTTAGGCTATTAAAAAGAAAATGTGGATCGATTTGATTTTTTAAACTTTCAAATTTAGCGTTAGCCGTTCCTGCAATTATTTTTTGTTCTTTAACCCTGTTTTCGTTGTAGGCTTTGTAAAAATAAAAAGCGTGAATACCTAATAAGACAACAATTGCTATTACAGACGCAACTATATAATTTGCTGCTCTTTCATTTTGAATAAAATACTCAAAACTATTTTTTTCAATTATTACATCTTCAAAGATTCTTAACAAGAATATCATGATTAATGTAAGAAAAAAAGAGAATACAAAGCCTAATATCAAACGTTTAGGCGTAAATCTATTTTCTCCAAAAATATCATCTAGTTTGATAAATAAAATTGCATTTACCAAATACAAAGACATACTATAAACAATAGAATAAAAGAATCGCATTCCGATAGAATATCCTAATTCACTTGGGTTATCAAATTTCAATCCACCAACTAGGAAATCAATGAATAATAAAACCAAAAATATTATAAAGCTTATTAGTAATGCTTTTGGAATTTCTTTTATTAATTTGTTTGTCATTTTATTTATTATTTTCTATTCAAATGATTTACTAAATAGCCCCGATTGTAATGGAAATCCTTTTCTTTTTTTAAGAAAAGATTGGAATGGAAAGCGGGAATTACTATTACTGAAAACGCCCGAACCATTCGCTTCTAATTATTTTCCACAGTTTTTCATTGTTTCTTGCGCTCTATCTAATCCCCAAGTTGGATGAAATGGTGTTTCTGGTTTAAAGTTAGTAAAAAGTTCGATGGAATGTTCTACATCTTTACAAAGTGCTTTTACATCTGCTCCAGTCCATTTAGCACCACCTATTTCGTATTCTGCTTTACCAAAAACGGCTCTAGGATTTTTTGGATCGATAGCTATTGCTTTTCCGTATAATTCCATGATAGTTCCAGATAATTTCATTCCGTTGGTCATTGGGTCATAAGCAACCCATGCAGTGTGAAGTAAAGCTTGCATAACCATAAGCTCCACATTATCTGGTTCTTTTACCAGTTCAATATCTAGAGCATCTTGCGCTTTGGTAAGTAAAGCAGTGACTTTTTCTCTATTGGCTGGATTAAAAGCTTCGGTTGTGTTAACTAAAGCTACGTAGTAATTTGGTAACCAACTGTTTTTTTCTGCCGAAGCAATTCTTTCAAACATTGCCGATGCTTCTGACGCTTTTCCTTCTTTCCATAACCCAAAGGCTTTGCCCATTCCTTGTTCAAATTGTTGTGCGTTTGCAGTTACTAATGTTACTACAAAAAATACGAATGATGTGATAATTTTTGTCATGATTTTTAATTTTTAAATTTATTATTGAAATTGAATTTGTTTTGATTTCTGATGTAAAAATAGAATGCTTTTGATTGTTGTAAAATTTATTCTGTCTGAACTGTCGTTTTTTGATGATGAATTGTTGTTTACAGATTTTTAAGTTGATTGTCTTTCTTATTATCGTTTATGGTCCAAAAGAAACCTACAAAGAAAAAACGATCTGCTGTTGGTACTAATTCTCTTCTGTTGTAAACGCCGTCAACTTTTCTATTGGCATATTCATAACCATTAACATTTTGTGTTCCTAATACATTTGAAATTGACAAGTACAAAATCTTTTGTGTGGTTAGAAGATATGCCCAACTCATACTCAAACTATTGTAAGCTTTCGTTTTTCCGTTCATAAAAGCTGTTTCGTTCGGATTGTTATAAGGTCTTCCTGAAGCAATGCTTTCTGTAATACTCAATTGTGATTTCCATTTGTCTATCCAATATTTTCCAACTAATGAAAGTGTGTGATCAGCAACAAAACTAGGTGTTACTTTTGCTAAATAGTTCTTGTAATCTCTTTTGGTATCGATATACGAATACGAAACCCAATATTCTAAATACTTGAATGTTTTTCCATCACGCCAAAAAACATCTAATCCTTTTGCAAAACCGTTTCCGTTGTTGTTGTAGTTGCTCAAAAATGTTGCGTTGTCTGTGTCATATTTAACCAAATCTGAATACTCTTTTAAATAAACTTCTGAACGAAATGTTCTTTTTTCTTTGCTGTATTGGTAATTCAAAATATAATGTGCTGCTTTTTCGCTAGTTAAATAATCAGCAAATTTCAAATAATCTTGTCTTGGTGCTTGTGTAAATCTTCCATAAGCCAAAGAAAATTGAGAAAATTTAGCGGTTTTGTATGCCAATGAAGCTCTAGGCGAAACAGCCGTTTCATTCAAATAATCGTTGTTTGATGCCCTCAAACCAACCTTAGCCGCCAGTTTTTTTGAAAAGAAAATATCCGTTTCGGCATAAATTGCTACAATATTGGCATCGTAGCCATAATCAAATGTTGAATTGAAATTCTCATCAAATTTGGTTATAAAATAATCAGCTCCAAAAGACAATTTGATTCTATCCGAAAATGATTTTTTAAGTTTCAATTTCAAATGTGATGCTGTTTCATCATTGTTTATAAGGCTGTTTGCAAAATTGATTTTGTTTTTGCTATAACTCAAACTCAAGCCAGAAGTCAATTGCCAACCTTCACCAAAATTGCCTTTGTAAGACGAATTCATATAGAAATTATTGTTGTTCAAATCAACTCTATATTTATTTGGAAAGTTTATAGATTCTTGGTTAATATCAAATTGAGATGCGTCAAAAGCTGCGTACATTTTGAACATTCCGTTAGCAAAACTATGACGGTAAACAGCTTCACCTGAAAGTGATAGGTAAGGTTTATTCCATTCAATATTTTGAGGAACAATAGCTTGATAAGGTGCTAAGTTGATATAAGCTGTATTAACACTCAACGAATTTTTGCCCCAAACTTGTGTATTTGCCAATCCTAAACCAACTGTCATTACTGAAATATCTGTTTTTTCTTGCGTTTCTTCTTCTTTGGTATTTAACAGCAAAACACTTGATAAAGCTTCACCATATTCTGCCGAATAACCACCCGTAGAAAAAGACATGCCGCTAAAAAGAAACGGTGAAAATCGTCCGCGAGTTGGCATATTTTGTGTCGTTGCTCCATAAGGTTGTGCTACTCTGATTCCATCAACAAAAGTTTGTGTTTCATCTGCTTCTCCACCACGAACAAAAAGTCGTCCGTCTTCGTTAACGGTATTTACACCTGGTAATGTTTGCAATGCCGAAACAATATCGCCGTTAGAACCAGCTGTTGTTACAATATCAAGCGGTTTCAAAACAGAAACTCTAGCTTTCTCGCCAGCATCAAATGTTCCTGCAGTAATAATTACGGCATCAAGTGAATTGACACTTTCTCTTAGTTTGATTGTTTTTTCTTTAAAATCCTCGATAACAATTGGCTTTTTTAAAGTTTCAAATGTTAGGTAACTGCTAACTAAAACTTGATCGCCTTTTGCATCGGTTGTAAAACTGAATTGTCCTTTTTCGTTAGAAGTTGCTCCATCGTAAGTTCCTTCTATAAAAATGTTGGCACCTTCAATTGGTTTATTTTTGTTGTCTAAAACAGTTCCTGAAATGATGGATTGCGAAAATCCTGAAAAACTTACTAATACTAAAGCTATTAGTAGTAAAAACTGATTGTTTGTTGATTTTTTAACTGTTGATTGCATAGTTATTTTGTTTTGATGAAGCAAAGTTGCATCAAAAAAGAAATCTATGAAACTTATGTTTACCGAATTGTATAATTTTAAAGATGAATTGTATAAATTAATCAATATTACACAAAAAAAGGTTGCTTCTTATGCTAGAAACAACCTTTTTTGTTTTAAAATTAAATTACGAGAGATTAGTTTTTGATAATTCTTTTCACTGTATTTAAACCATCAGCATATATTTTAACAAAATAAATTCCTTTTGCTACATTAGTCAAATCTAAACTAACTTGTTCATTTATCACAGAAGCAGTATTCACTTTTGTTAGGATAATTTTACCTGACACATCATATACTTCGACAGAATCTATTTTTTTATTACCCGAAGAAATATTAAAAATAGCAGCAGAAGGGTTTGGGAATATTGCTATGTTTTTAAGTTCAAAATTTTGATTAGAAAGAGTCCCTTCAATAACAAAATTATCCACATTTGC
>DZCQ01000029.1:0-12023 GCA_022730285.1 Flavobacterium psychrophilum | reverse complement strand
TAAACAACGTCCCAATTTTCTTCTAAATCAAATCCTAAATCAAATTTAATTTGAGGATTTACAGCATTCGTTAAATCGTAACATTGTGAGTATAAATATGCTTTTTTATTATCTGGATAATTTCCTGACAAACTTACAGTATAAACATTATTTCCTGATGTTGCTAACGCACCATTGGTACTAATTCCTCTTTGCCATTGGCTAGAAATTAATCCATCGGAATGTGTTAATAAATTAGTAGTTGCAGATTCAAAAGTATTTACAACATTTAAAGTTCCAGCATCATTTATATAAAAAGTCGATTTTCCTGTATTATTATCCGCATAAGCATCCCCTGTAATTGAAGTACTTATATTCAAATTATATGCTCCTTTAGTTGCAACTGTTATATTTGGCAATGTGATTGTTTGCGAAGATTGGGATAGAATAGTTCCATTCCAGGTATAGCTTTGTGAATTTCCATCATAATCATAAGTAACATTCACTGTATTTATGGCATTAGAACCATTATTTTTTACTGTTACTTCTGGCGAAATTACATTATTACAATTAATTTGAGTGGTTGGTGATTGAATAGAAACAAATTTAACATCTGATGGAGGTGTTTCTACAGGAATTGCGCATTGCCAAATTCCCCTTCCGTAAGTTCCCGCAATTATGATATTATCTTCTAAATTAATTTCTAAATCGGCAACGGCAACATTAGGCAAATTGGCATCGAAAGGTTCCCATTGCGACATAGAATCATCTCTGTAATATACTCCTAAACTGGTTCCAATATACAAAGGGTTTAAAGAATTTCTTCCCTGATGTTTAATCACTTTTTTAGCAATTGCAGGTAAATTTGTAGAAAAACTAACAAAATTTGCACCTCCATTTGTAGATTTTAACGCTTCGCCACCAGTTCCAGCTGTAGTTAAATATACTAAATTAGTATTAGAATAGTTCACACAAATAGAAGTTATAGATGCTGGGGCAGTATATAAATTGGTAAAATTAATTCCCCCATCGGTGCTTTTATATAGTTTAGTTCCTTTTGACAGAAAAATAATATTATCATTACTTGGAGCAACCTCTATTTCTACAATATTTCCAGTACCTAAATCTGATGTATTTTGTTGTGTCCATGCTAAAGTATTTGTATTTAATTTGAATAATTTTGAATATCCAGAAAACACCTCTCCAACAGAATTCAATTTAAGTGGGGTAACCCAATTTCCTGATTCTCCAGAAGGGGCAGAAACAGCACCATTAAGGCTTGTTCCTGTATTTCCACTAGTAAAAAGTGTGCCACCATTGTACACAAAACCATAAATATTATTGTTATTAGCAGGATTTACAGCACAATCCATTCCGTCTCCTCCATGGTAACTTTGCCAAGGATTTGAGTTTACAGAATTATAAACCCAACCTCCATTGTCTTGTGTTCCTCCAACAATTTTAGCAGCACTTTCTCTTGCTACGGATATTTTATAAAACTGTCCAATTTGGGCACCTGTTGTTATATCGGAAAAATTTACCCCTCCATCAGAAGAAGTGTAAACTCCTCCATCGCTACCGCAATATAATTTATTATTAATAAACCGTAAAAAATGAATATCCGCATGTGTAAATGCAGGATTATATACAGACCAGTCGTTTAATTTTGTGAAGCCTGTACCACCATTTGTAGATTTCCAAACATCTAGTAGTCCTGTATAAATCTCATCTTTATTAGTACTGGAAACCCCAAGTGCCATATCGTACCAAGCTTGTGTAGAACCTCCAAATATTGCAGGAGTACTACCATTAGATGTTTTAGAAAAACTTGTGCCTCCATTAGTGGAACGATATATCCCTTGAAAACCATTAGAAGTTGTAGCACTTAGTATATACACATAATTTGCGTCTGCGGGTGTAATGTCTAATACTAAACGTCCAGAACTTAAGGGCATTCCTGAAGTTATATTAGCAAAAGTATCTCCTGTATTTGTAGAACGATAGAATTTATTATTACTAACTGCATAAACCACAGTTGGGTCGTTTGGCTTTAACCTTAAAGACCCTTGTGCAAAACTACCAGACAACACATTCGTCCAAGTTGCACCAGCATTTGTCGTTTTATAAATTCCATTATTGGTAGCACACCATAAAATTTGGTTATTTGTTGGGTGAATTAATAAATCTCCCGCTCTAGTAGATGTGTTTGTAAATGCCAAACCAGTTGCACTCCATGTTAAACCACCATCGGTAGATTTCATTACACCAATAGAATAAGTATCGCCAGCATCTTTATCACCAGTTGCGATATATATGGTATTAGAATTAGAATAGTCTATTGCTATGCCAGAAACGCCAAGTTGGGGTAAGTTATCTGTTAGTGGAATCCAAGAAGAACCATGATTTGTAGATTTCCAGATTCCTCCAGCTGGAGTTCCAAAATACAAAGTATTAGAATTAGCAGGGTCTGCAACTACAACATTTACACGTCCTCTGGCTCTTGTATTTTCAACGGCATTGTTATAAGGTCCAATTGGTTGCCAGTTAGATGGTGGTAAAGAATAGCTTCCTCTAGCTGTAGTATTATTTTTAGAATTTATTTTTTGCTGAAAAGCAGTTGCCATTTCTTGAGGCGAGATTAAATTTCCTTGAGCATTTAATTCATCTTTCCATTTGTATTCCCATCGTTTAAAAGGTTTGTAACCACTACCTTTTTTGTTATGGTCTTTGTTTTTCCAATAAGTATTAAATAAAGTAACTTGATTTTGAAAAGATTCGTTTTTAGCTTGATTTTTAGCATCTTGCACCCATGGAGCATTTTCATTGAATTGAGAAAATAGATTTGTAAGAGTAAAAAATGCAATTAGTAGGTATATTTTTTTCATAAATAAAATTTTTCTCAAAAATAATTAAAATATTTACTAATTACAATTATTTAACATTGATTTTGTATTTTAATATAAATTATGAAAAGAGTTTTGTATTTTTGTTTAAAAAAAAGATGCTAAGATTTTTAAAAAGATTTAAAATTTTATTTCTAACATTTCTAGTTTTATCTGTTGTAATTATATCGTTATTTTACAATGCTTTAAAACCGAAGAAAACGCTACCAATATACACTCCGTCAATGGTAAATACAGAGTTAGTAGATACTAGCGTACAATATATTGCAAACAAACATTTTATTGCAGATTTTGCATTTACCAATCAAAATGGCAAAAAAATCACACAAAACGATTATAAAGGAAAAATTTACGTTGCAGATTTTTTCTTTACCACTTGTGGAACTATTTGTCCTATAATGACCGATAACATGGTTTGGTTACAAGAACAAATTAAAAATAATCCAAAGGTCATGCTTTTATCCCACTCCGTAACTCCAGAAATAGACTCGGTTCCGGTTTTAAAAGCGTATGCCTTAAAAAAGGGAGTTATGGATTCTAAATGGAATATGGTAACAGGCGACAAAAAAGACATTTACTATATAGCTCGTAAATCATATCTTGTAGTAAAAACAGGGAATCCTAACGAAATGTATGATATGGTACATACAGAAAATTTTGTTCTAGTAGATGATAAACGTAGAGTTAGAGGCTTTTATGATGGTACTAAAAGGGAAGATATGAAGAGGTTGCTGGAAGACATCAATTGGCTTTCTAGTCAAGCAAAATAGAAAGAAAATTCTATTATTTAATGACAATTATCATGCACAACAAATTAATTATGTGTATTTTTGTAATTTTAATTCAATCTAAATAAATGATTCGGAATTTATCACAATTACAATACAATCAAATTGGAATTATAAAAGACTTTAATATAGAAGAAGTTCCACTTAAATTACTGGAAATGGGTTGTCTGCCTGGAAATGAAGTAGAGTTACTTCAAGTTGCTCCATTTGGAGACCCAATTTATCTAAATATAAATGGGTCTAAACTAGCTATTAGACTGGAAACTGCTTCGCTAATATCTATCGAAATTAAAACAGAATAACTAAAAATGTCTGTAAAAAAAATAAACATAGCCTTAATTGGAAATCCAAATACTGGCAAAACCTCTGTATTCAATCAGCTTACCGGTTTGAATCAAAAAGTAGGTAACTATCCTGGTATTACGGTAGAAAAGAAGGAAGGTAATTGCAAATTATCCGCTAATTTAAAAGCTACAATAATAGATTTGCCAGGGACTTATAGCCTGAATGCTAGCTCATTAGACGAAAATGTGGTGATAGAGTTACTTCTTAATAAAAATGACCCAAACTATCCTGATGTGGCAATTGTGGTGACCGATGTAGAGAATTTAAAAAGAAATTTACTATTATTTACACAAATCAAAGATTTAGAAATTCCTACCATTCTTGTAATTAACATGTCAGACAGAATGGCTTATAAAGGAATTATCCTAGATATTCCGTATCTTGAAAAAGAATTAAAAACAAAAATAGCACTTGTAAGTACTAGAAAAAATAAAGGAATTGACTATTTAAAGAAACTAATTTTAGACTATAAAAGCATAACTACAGAACCGTGCTTAAATGCTTCTAATATCGATGTAGAATATTTTAATAGTCTCAAAAAAACCTTTCCAAATCAATCTATTTATAAACTATGGCTAGTAATTACTCAAGATGTTAATTTCGCAAATCTAGACAGGAAAGACTTAGGAAATACCTCTTTTGCCAAAACGAAAGAAGAATTAAAAAGATTGCAACAAAAAGAAACCATAAAAAGATACCAATTTATAAATAATACGCTTAAAATTGGTCAAAAAATAGACACTAGTTCCGCAAAGGATTTTTGCAGCAGATTAGACCATATATTAATGCACAAAGTTTTTGGATATGTTATCTTTTTTGGAATAATGCTACTCATTTTTCAATCAATATTCGATTGGTCAAGCATTCCGATGGACATTATTGATAATTTTTTTGTAAAACTAGCTTCATTTACAGAAGCAAACTTACCAAAAGGAACTTTAACTAGCTTATTAGTACAAGGCATTATTCCTGGAATAGGTGGAATTTTAATCTTTATTCCACAAATAGCATTTTTATTTTTATTCATATCACTATTGGAAGAAAGTGGCTATATGAGTCGGGTAGTTTTTTTAATGGATAAATCGATGCGTAAATTTGGGTTGTCTGGCAAGAGTATTATTCCGTTAATATCTGGAACTGCCTGTGCAATTCCGGCAATTATGTCTGCACGAAATATAGAAAACTGGAAGGAACGACTGATAACAATTTTAGTGACGCCATTTACCACCTGCTCTGCAAGATTGCCTGTATATGCAATAATTATATCTTTAGTAATTCCAAATACTCGATTTTTAGGTATTATCAATTTGCAAGGATTAACCTTAATGCTATTGTATTTAGTTGGATTTTTTATGGCCTTATTCTCTGCATGGATTTTACATAAAATATTAGATATCAAGTCAAAATCGTATTTTGTTATAGAAATGCCAAACTACAAAATGCCTCTTTTTAGAAATGTTGTGTATAATGTTGTGGAAAAAACCAAGTCGTTTGTTTTTGGTGCAGGAAAAATAATTTTAGCATTATCTGTTATTTTATGGTTTCTTGCATCATACGGTCCAGGAGATAATTTTAAAAATGCAGAAGAAATTGTAACTAAACAAGAACCTTTTTCAAATAACATTGATGCAAAAATTGCTTCTTATAAATTAGAAAATTCCTATATTGGAATTATAGGAAAATCGATAGAGCCAGTAATAAAACCCTTAGGATATGACTGGAAAATAGGAATTGCGATTGTTACTTCCTTTGCTGCTAGAGAAGTTTTTGTAGGAACATTAGCAACTATTTATAGTGTACAAGAAAATGGAAATCAAGAAATTACCATTAAAAATAAATTAGCCGCAGAGGTAAACCCTGTTACTAACAAAAAATTATTTAACTTTGCTTCTGGCATTTCAATATTACTATTTTATGCCTTTGCAATGCAATGTATAAGTACCCTTGCCATTACTAAAAAAGAAACAAATTCATGGAAATGGCCTATACTACAATTAGTATTTATGTCTGGTTTTGCTTATGTAGTTGCGTTAGTTACTTATCAAATTTTAAAATAATGACACAACAAATAATTGCTTTTGCACTCTTATTTATTTCAATTTTTTATTTGATAAATCTTTTTTTTAACAAAAAGAAAAAAAACAAAGGAAAATGTTCCAATAATTGCGATTGCAAATAACATTAAAAAAATAAATTTAATTTTTATCGTTATAATTCCTTTTTTTAGATGAAAAAAAACATTAATGTACTACACTTAGACAATAACCATCCGTTATTATTACAAGAATTAGAAAAAACAGGATTTACAAATCATGAAGATTATACTTCTACCAAAGACAGAGTAGAAGATAAAATTGAAAACTATCAAGGAATTGTAATTAGAAGCAGATTCAAAATAGACAAAAAATTTATAGACAAAGCAAAAAATTTACAATTTATAGCCCGAGTAGGCGCTGGCTTAGAGAGCATTGACTGCGAATATGCAAATCTAAAAGGTATAAAGCTAATTGCAGCTCCCGAAGGTAACAGCAATGCCGTAGCAGAACATACTCTTGGCATGATACTTTCCGTATTTAACAACTTAAACCAAGCAGATTTAGAAATAAGAAACGGACATTGGAATAGAGAAAGCAACAGAGGCATTGAACTAGACGGGAAAACAGTTGGAATAATAGGCTACGGAAATATGGGCAAAGCATTTGCCAAAAAACTAAAAGGATTTGATGTAAATATAATTTGTTTTGACATTTTACCTAACAAAGGAGATGAAAATGCAACCCAAGTAAGCCTCCAAGAATTACAACAAAAAACCGATGTACTCAGCTTACACATTCCATGGACTCCCGAAACAGACAAAATGATTAACACGGCTTTTATTCAATCGTTTCAAAAAGATTTTTGGATATTCAATACCTCACGAGGAAATAATATTGTAACCAGCGATTTAGTAAACGCATTAAAATCTAAAAAAATTAAAGGTGCAGGGTTAGATGTTTTCGAATATGAAAAGCTATCATTTGAAACACTTTTTGAAGGCGAAAAGCCAGAAGCATTCCAATATTTATTAGAAGCCAAAAATGTTCTATTATCTCCACATATTGCAGGTTGGACATTGGAAAGCAAAGAAAAATTAGCATTTACAATTGCCTCTAAAATAAAACAAAACTATTCCATAATATAAAATTTGTTTGTATTTTTGTATAATTCTATCAACAATTAAAATAAAAAACAATGTTAAAAGGATTTTTTAATATACCCAAAGCAGTTAATGAACCTGTAAAATCTTATACTCCTAACTCTCCTGAAAAAGAAGCAGTCTTAAAAGAGTATCAAAAAATGTGGAACGCAAAGGTAGAAGTGCCTCTTTACATAGGAAATCAAGAAATTAAAACAGGAAATACTTCTGCAATGGTTGCACCACACAACCACCAGCATACAGTAGGAAGCTTTCATAATGCCGAAAAAACACACATAGAACAAGCCATTACAACCGCCCTAGAAAGTAGAACCAAATGGGCTACTATGGCCTGGGAACAAAGAGCTGCCATCTTTTTAAAAGCTGCCGAATTAATTGCAGGACCATATCGAGCTAAAATTAATGCAGCTACAATGATTGCTCAGTCTAAAAACATTTACCAAGCAGAAATAGATGCTTCTTGCGAACTTATTGATTTTTTAAGATATAACGTGCAGTTTATGACCGAAATATATGAAAATCAACCAAAATCCAATAATGATGTTTGGAATAGAATAGAATATCGTCCGCTAGAAGGTTTTGTGTATGCTATTACCCCATTTAATTTTACTGCAATTGCTGGAAATTTACCATCTAGTGCTGCATTAATGGGAAATGTAGTCGTTTGGAAACCAGCAGCAACACAAGTGTATTCTGCTAATATAATAATGCAAGTATTTAAAGAAGCAGGATTGCCAGATGGAGTAATTAATATGGTTATGGGAAATTCATCTATGATTAGCCAAGTACTTTTAGACTCACCATATCTTGCTGGAGTGCATTTTACAGGCTCTACAGCAGTATTTAATTCTATATGGACAAAAATTGGAGAAAATATTAACAAATACAAATCGTATCCAAGAATTGTTGGAGAAACTGGTGGAAAAGATTTTATTATTGCACACCCAACTGCAAATATTAAACAGGTAGTAACAGGAATATCTCGTGGAGCCTTTGAATACCAAGGTCAAAAATGCTCTGCAGCTTCCAGAGCCTATATCCCAAAAAGTATGTGGGAAGAGCTTAAAAATTTGCTAATAACAGATATAAAATCCATGAAAATGGGAACTCCTGAAGATTTTAGCAATTTCATCACTGCAGTTATTACCGAGGCTTCTTTCGATAAATTAACAAGCTATATTGAACAAGCTAAAAAAGATACAGAAGCCGAAATTATTGTAGGCGGTGGTTATGACAAAGCGGTAGGATATTTTATTGAACCAACAGTTATTGTAACTACAAATCCCCATTATTCCACAATGGAAACGGAACTTTTTGGACCAATTATGACAATTTATGTGTATGATGATAAAAATTGGAAAGAAACTTTACAACTAGTAGATTCCACCTCAGAATATGCACTAACAGGAGCAGTTTTTAGTCAAGACAGATACGCCATAGAAGAAGCTACAATTGCATTACAAAATGCAGCAGGAAATTTTTATATAAATGATAAACCAACAGGTGCAGTGGTAGGAATGCAACCATTTGGAGGAGCAAGAGGGTCTGGAACGAATGATAAAGCAGGTTCTGCCTTAAACTTACTAAGATGGGTTTCGGCAAGAACTATTAAAGAAACCTTTGTAACTCCAATCGATTACAGATATCCCTTTTTAGGATGATCTATGTTAAAACAAATGAACAAATAGGGATAAAATCAGTGTTTTATCCCTATTTGTTTGAGGCATATTCAAAATTAAGTTGTCCAAACGATATAATATCGTATTGTCCATTATACCAAAAATTACATAAAATATTGATTTTTAATTATTTAAATTAATTTTAACACTTTTAACTTTACGACTTTAAAACTTTCGACTAACTTAAATAACTACCTGTATGTCAATAAGTTAATCGGTATATTTAAAAAATTGATTGTTACTACAGGCATCTTTAAGAGGTTGCAAATCTTTAATCATAACTTTTTTGTCAAAAGATTCTATGTGTTTTTGATGGTGTACATCGGTGCCAACAAAATCTATTAGCCCTTTGGAAAGTAATTTTTTTGCAGTATCGGCAACACTCTTGCCATAGTAACCAACTGTTGATAACAAATTTAATTGAAACAAACAACCTGCATTTTTTAGTTTGTTATATTGTTCAAAATTTTGATGGTAAAAATTATACCGTTCTGGATGTGCTAAAACAGGCTTGTAACCAGCAACTTGCATTTCAAATAAAATATCATATAACTGAACTGGAGCATTAATATAAGACATTTCTACTAAAACATACGTGTCTTTTAAGGTTAATATTTCATTCTTCTGGAATAACGAAACAAAATGATCGTCTAGCAAATATTCTGAAGCGGCTTTCATATTTGTAGCAAAACCCATATCAGACAGTTTAGTCGTAGTTTCTAATTCCACCCTCTTAATTTGTTGCATTGTGTTGTCCCAAACACCATTAAAAGTGTGAGGAGTAGTAATAAATTGAGAAATTCCAATACTCTGTAAAGACGAAATTAAATACAAACTATTTTCTATACTTGTAGCTCCATCATCAATATTTGGAAGTAAGTGAGAATGTATATCAATATGATTATCAGGAATTAAATCTTTTAAGGTAACAGCGGGTTTTAAAAACGATAGCACGAGAGTAGTTTAAATATTTCTGCAAATATACCTAAAATGGCAAAATTGTTTATTAAATTTTCATTAAATAGTGTATTTTTCATTAAATTAGTTGTCTAAAATAAATAAAAATACTGTTACTTTGTGCGAATGTTAAGATAAATTTAGAATATTCTTGCTTAATACATTTTCTGTATGGAGTGAATTACAAGCAAAAATAAAATATTAGGTTTGAATTTTTACAATGAAAAAAAAAGAAAATTGGGATTTAGTAATAGAGGGCAAAACCTCTCTTTTGGATATAAGCTTTAAAGATTTATGGCGGTACAGAGATTTGTTATTAATGTTTGTAAAGCGAGATTTTGTAAGCTTTTATAAACAAACTATTTTAGGACCTTTGTGGTTTTTTATTCAGCCGTTGTTCACAACTATTGTTTATACTTTTGTGTTTGGAAATTTAGCCAAAATAAGCACCGATGGTTTACCACAACAACTTTTTTATTTAACAGGAATAACCGCTTGGAATTATTTTGCAGATTGTTTAACCAAAACTAGCACAGTATTTAAAGATAATGCCAATATTTTTGGAAAGGTGTATTTTCCGAGATTGATTATGCCGTTAAGCATTGTGGCTAGCAATTTAGTTCGTTTTGGGGTGCAACTTATTTTATTATTGATAATGATGGGATACTATTACTTTTTTTCTGACATGAGTGCTAGTTTTCATTTTAGCAAAGCTATTTTTTTCTTTCCAATTTTAGTGTTGCTAATGGCTTTTTTAGGATTAGGAATGGGCTTAATCATCACCGCAGTAACCACAAAATATAAAGATTTAACTTTCTTAATCACATTTGGAGTTCAATTATTAATGTACACAACAACCGTAATTTATCCTTTAAGTGCTGCGCCAAAAACCTACAAAAAATATATAGAACTCAATCCAATGACGGGTATTATAGAAGCTTTCCGATACGCATTTTTAGGGAAAGGCGAATTTACAATTTGGTCCATAGGCTACTCCGCTATATTCACGCTAATTGTCTTGTTTTTAGGGGTGGTAATATTTAACAAAACCGAGAAAAATTTTGTAGATACGATTTAGGGCTAAGAATGAGGTTAAGGATGAGAATGAGTTAAGAAACAATTAAAGGGACAATGAAAATACAAATGGCATTTACAGCTTTTGAAGATATGAATGTATGGAAAACTGCAATGAATGTTGCAACATCTGTTTTTGAAATAACAGTACCTTTACCTCGTTCGGAAGACCATGGTTTAACGAGTCAAATTAGACGTTCTGCGTTGTCTATAAGTGCAAATATAGCGGAAGGATTTGGCAGAAGTTTTATTTTAGATAAAATAAAATTTTATATTTATTCAAGAGGGAGTGCATTTGAGACTAAAAATCATTTAATTTACGGAAAAAAATGACTTATTTTAACGAAAAAAAATCAAGAAATAACAAATAATATAGATTCGATTATTTTCGAACTGAACAAAATTATGAAATCACTGAAATCTCAATCTCAACCTCAATGACCGCTATACAAGTAGAAAATTTATCCAAAGCCTATCAACTAGGACAAATAGGAACTGGAACCATTTCCAGAGATTTGGAGCGATTTTTTGTTACCAAAATTTTAGGAAAAGAAGATCCTTTTTTAAAAATAGGACAAACTAACGATAGAACTATAAAAGGCACCAGCGATATTGTTTGGAGTTTAAAGGATATTAATTTCAACATAGAACAAGGCGATGCAGTAGGCATTATTGGGAGAAACGGAGCAGGAAAAAGCACTTTATTAAAATTGTTAAGCCGAGTTACCAGCCCTACTACGGGAAGCATTAAAGTACAAGGACGTGTGGCAAGTTTACTCGAAGTAGGCACAGGTTTTCATCCTGAATTATCGGGAAGAGAAAATATTTATTTAAACGGAGCCATTTTGGGGATGCGAAAAGCCGAAATAAAACGCAAGTTTGACGAAATTGTGGATTTCTCGGGGGTAGAACGTTATATTGATACGCCTGTAAAACGCTATTCCTCAGGAATGTATGTAAGACTTGCTTTTGCCGTTGCTGCACACTTGGAAAGTGAAATTTTAATAGTAGATGAGGTGCTTGCCGTGGGAGATGCCGAATTTCAAAAAAAATGCTTGGGCAAAATGGGCGATATTAGCAAAGGCGAAGGACGAACGGTGCT